>CAUSDR010000299.1:0-7245 GCA_963530105.1 uncultured Janthinobacterium sp. | reverse complement strand
GCAGCGCGACAAGTACGTGGAAGACATCGAACTCGACTACGCGCGCATCCGCGAGCAGCACGCCAACAAGAAGGCGCTGCCGATTTTGCCGCTGGCCCAGGCCCGCGCCAACAAGATGGTCGTGCCCTTCGACGGTCCGTGCACGCCCGTGAAGCCGAAGTTCATCGGCCGCCGCGTCTTCAAAAACGTCGACCTGGCCACCCTGGCCAACTCCATCGACTGGGGCCCGTTCTTCCAGACCTGGGACCTGGCCGGCCCCTTCCCCGCCATCCTGACGGATGAAGTGGTGGGCGACGCGGCCACCAAGGTGTACGCGGAAGGCCAGGCCTTGCTGAAAAAACTCATCGACGGACGCTGGCTGACGGCCAATGGCGTCGTCTCCCTGCTGCCGGCCAACAGCGTCAATGACGACGATATCGAGGTGTACACGGACGATACGCGCAGTACCGTGGCGTTCACGTATTACGGCATGCGCCAGCAGGGCGTCAAACCCGTGGTCGACGGCGTGCAGCGGCCGAACCAGTGCCTGGCCGACTTCATCGCCCCCAAGGATTCCGGCGTGAAGGATTACATCGGCATGTTTGCCGTGACGTCGGGCCTGGGCATCGAGAAATACGAGAAACGCTTCGAAGATGCGCACGACGACTACTCGTCCATCATGCTCAAATCCCTGGCCGACCGCCTGGCCGAGGCCTTTGCCGAATACCTGCATGAGCGCGTGCGCAAGGACCTGTGGGGCTACGTGCCGGACGAGCACCTGAGCAATGACGACATGATCGCGGAGAAATACGTCGGCATCCGCCCGGCGCCCGGCTACCCTGCCTGCCCCGAGCATACCGTCAAGAAAGAGATGTTCGAGGTCATGCAGGCCGAGGAAATCGGCATGCAGCTGACGGAATCGTATGCCATGTTCCCCGGCGCGGCCGTGTCCGGCTTCTATTTTGCCCACCCGGAATCGAAATACTTCGTCGTTGGCAAGATCGGCATGGACCAGGTGGAAGACATGGCCAGGCGCCGCGGCGCCAGCATCGAGGACGTGGAGCGCTGGCTGGCGCCAAATCTCTCCTGATGCCTTGAGCAGCGGATGGCGCGCGGAACTTTCGCGCGCCGCAGCGCACTAACGCAGTATGCCGGTCGGCATGCTGCATGCCCGCTCCGGCCCGATTCAACTGGCAAGGAGGTAATATGGCAAGCAATTTCAAACTCAAACGCTGGCAGGATCAAGTGATCCTGTTGCTGGGCCTGTGGCTGCTCGTCTCGCCCTGGGCATTTTCCTATCCCGAAGGCTCGGCGCAGATGATCAACGCCGTGGTCTCCGGCCTGGTGATCGCCATCCTGGCCGCCTTCGACCTGTACAAGACCTATTTCTGGGCCGTGGTCGTCAACCTGCTGGTGGGCGTCTGGGTCGCCGCCTCCCCATGGATATTGCGGCTGGCCGAACAGCGCGTCGTCATGTGGAACGAGCTCATCGTCGGCATCGCCGTCGTCGTGCTGGCCCTGTGGGAACTGCGCACCGACCCCGAACTGCACAAGCACTGGCCCGGCGCGGCCGCGTAGCGGCGTAAAAAAACCCTGCCACGGCGATGCCGTGCAGGGTTCTTTTAGATACATCGGGTAGGTCGGATTAGCGCTTGCGCGTAATCCGACAACACCTGTTACCGCCTGCAGTATTGTCGGATTACGGCCCTTCGGGCCTCGGCGGCCCCACCTAATCCGACCTACAGCGCGTAGCGTACGACGTTGTCGCTCCATTCATAGGCGGCCATTTCCAGCTCCACCAGGTCGTCCGGCGACATGGCCAGGTCGCGCAAGGTTGGCACGATCTCGCCTTCCATGTCTTCGATGCGTTCGATGCATTCGGCCAGGCGCAGCAAATCGCCGTAGAAGCCTTCGCGCGACAGCAGCGCTTCGGCCACTTCGTCGATCACTTCGATCTGCTTGAGGATTTCCGACATCGGCACGGCGAACAAGGTGTCCATCAGCGACATGATGCCGACCGTAAAGGCGATATCGGCCGAGTGCGCGTGGTTCGGGCGCAATTTATGCGCCAGCAATTCCAGCAGGCGGCCGCGCGTGGTGGCCAGCATCAGCAGCGGCGTCATGCTATGGCCGCGCTTGCTTGGCTCCGCGTACAGCATGATTTGCAGCCAGCGCTGCAGTTGGCGGCGGCCCAGCACGGTCACGGCCTGGCTCAGCGAATCGATGCGCTGGCGCGCGCCCACGGCCGGCGTATTGACCAGGCGCAGCAGGTTCAAGGCCAGCGACACGTCGCGCTTGATGGCGCGCTCGATATCCATGTTGTCCGCGTCGGACGTCACCAATGTCATCAGTTCCATGACGGCCAGTTGTGACGGCGACAGTTTCTTGCCCGTCATGATGGCGGGCTTGGCGAAATAATAACCCTGGAAATAATCGAAGCCCAGGTCCAGGCCCGACTTGAATTCTTCGCGCGTCTCGACCTTTTCCGCCACCAGTTTCTTGTTTTCCTGCTTGAAACGGGGCGCCAGGGCGGCCAGCACTTTCGGGTCGACCTTGCTCATGTCCATCTTGACGTATTGCACCAGCGGCAACAGTTCCTGGACTTGCGCCGTATCCGACACGACATTTTCCAGCGCGAAGGTAAAGCCATGGCCCACCAGTTCGCTGATACGCGCGCGTACTTCCGGCGTGACTTGCATCGACTCCACCACTTCCAGCACGACTTTTTCGCGCGGCAGGAAGACGAAGATGTCGCTCATGATCACATCGGCATCGACGTTGACGAAACCGAGCGCATCGCCGATGACCTTCTCCATGCCCAGCTGCGAGGCATGGGCGATGACGGATGCCGTGGCGGACAGGTCGCTGGTGATGTTGGCAGGCCCGACCGGCGCGTTGCGGAAAAGCAACTCATAGCCGAACAGGGCCTGGTTGCGGTCGAGGATAGGCTGTCGCCCCAGATAAAACTCGCGCACGCGCAAGGGTTTCGGGGTGATGTCGTTGCTGGAAATATCGATCATTAACTCTTCATCAATCACGTCGAGTGACACCGGCCGCGCCGCGCCCGCATCAAGGTTCACTATTGACAATACTTTAGCTGAATTCCGCCCGCGCTGTGGGTATTTTGGCAGTAATACAGCGTATTGTCGTCAACAAATTAGGTCACTGGGCTTTCTTGCACCATCCCGTCGACAAACAGCTTCAATTCTCCCGGCAGGAACGCTGTCCATTGCTCGTTGGTGGTCAGCGGCTGGGTGACGATCACGGCCACCCGGTCTTGCGGCGTGGTGACCTGGGAAAAGTCGACGCTGAGGTCTTCATCGGAGAGTTTAGCAGTTGGAAACGGATGTTGGCGCACCAGATAATGCAAGCTGGTGGAGCAATGGGCAAACAGCGCCTCGCCGCTGGACAGCATCATGTTGAAAGTGCCATGGGCAGCGATACCCGGCAGCAACTCGGCCAGCGCCGCATGCAGGGCCGGCAAGGCGGGCGGCGCGTCGCCGAAGCGCGCGTGCAATTCCTGCAGCAGGTAGCAGAACGCCAGTTCGCTGTCCGTGCAGCCGACGGGACGGTAGCTGCCCGTCAGCACGGGATGGAATGCCTTCAGGTCGCCATTATGGGCAAAGACCCAGTAGCGGCCCCACAGTTCGCGCACGAACGGGTGGCAGTTTTCCAGCGCCACCTGGCCCTGGGTCGCCTTGCGGATGTGCGCAATGACATTGCGCGACTTGATGGGATAGCGTTTGATCAGTTCGGCAACGGGCGAGGCGATGGCCGCCTGGTGGTCGACGAAGTGGCGCACGCCGGCGCCCTCGAAAAAGGCGATGCCCCAGCCGTCGTGGTGGGTATCCGTATGGCCGCCGCGCATGGCGAAGCCGGTAAAACTAAAGACAATGTCCGTGGGGACATTGCAATTCATTCCGAGAAGTTGGCACATGATCTGTTTGCAGCGGGATAACCCGGCCACCATACCATGCCAGCTTGCCAATTGGTATGGTGGCGATCGCCATCAGAGGAATAGCCTCAGTGCAACAGGACGGGCTGGCTCATGAGGGAGTCATAGCTACCCAGGAATTCATCGATCTCTTCCATGCTGGGTTCGCTGGCGATGAGCTCCGTGACGTCGCGGCGGAAATGCTGCGCCAGGACGCCGGCGATAAACGTTTCGCGCTTGCCGCCCTTGTCGACGATTTCATAGCCACCGAAGCGCAAGGCTTCGAGGTCGACGTCGGCGCCGAATTCCACGACGCTATATTGCTCGCTGTTATAGATCAGGTTCATTTTGCATCCTTCGCTCAAGCAGGAGAAGCTCCTGCGGTATCAGAACAGAGGTGGGGTTGATACGACGCCATTTCAAGCGCCATGCCACCCGGCGGGCTACAGAGTTGTAACGAGATGCAAATTGCGACTGCGGTAAGGCGATGAGTACAGCGTCAGGAAACCACGCTCAGGCAACCACTATGTCCGCGTGCAGCGCCAGCAGGGCATCGTAGGGACTGGCCGTCAGCCAGGTGCGCAGTTGCTCGATGTGCGTGGCGTCGGCCAGGCTGATGAACAAGTGCGCGGGTGGATGGCGCAGCAGACGATTCAATGTTACACGCAATACGAGATTGCCGCTGCAGCACAGGCAACCGGGCGCGATGCGCAACACATGCAGGGAGGGAGGGGAGTGTTCGGCCAGGTCGGCCAGGATGGAGTTGCCGTCAGCCAATCCTTCCAGGATGACGGCGGTCGCCTGCTGCGGCCGCAAGGCGTGCCCGATGGCCGCCTCGCGGTCGGCGGCACGTCCGCCGCTGACCAGGGTCAGTGGCGGCGCGGGCCGCAGGACTGGCGTCACAGGCTTTTCTTGGCCAGCTTGCCCGGTTCGACGCCCAGCTGTTTCAGCTTGCGGTACAAATGGGTGCGTTCCAGGCCCGTTTTTTCCGCCACGCGCGTCATGCTGCCGCCTTCACGGCCCAGGTGGTGTTCGAAATACATGCGCTCGAACGCGTCGCGCGCCTCGCGCAGCGGCAAGTCGAACGACAGGTTGTAGCCATGGCCCTCGGCCACTGCCGGCACGGCGATGCCGGGACGCACCATCAGCTGCTGCGGCGCGCTGCCGCCAAAGCTGGGCACGGGATGGCTGCTTTCCTCGGCCACGACAGGGGCCACCGGACGCGGCGCCACGCTTGGCGCGCGCACGGTTTCCTGTGCCCGCGTCAAGCCTTGCTGGACCGCCTTCAGCAGTTTCTGCAGGGCAATTGGTTTTTCCAGGAAATTCAGCGCACCGATGCGTGTCGCCTCGACCGCCGTGTCGATGGTGGCATGGCCCGACATCATGATCACCGGCATGGTCAGCAAGCCATCGCGCTGCCACTCCTTGAGCAAGGTGACGCCGTCGGTGTCGGGCATCCAGATATCCAGCAATACCAGATCCGGCGCACCGGCGGCACGCGCTTCGCGCGCCTGCTGCGCATTTTCGGCCAGCTGGATAGCATGTCCTTCGTCACCCAAAATTTCCGAGAGCAACTCACGGATACCCATTTCATCATCCACTACGAGTATGTTTGCCATTCGTGTCTTGCCTTCCTCATTTCGCCGGCCGTCGCGCACGAGATGCACGCGCGGACAACTATGATTTTATTAGTGTTTTAAATACTAAACCAGACCCTCAAGCCAGGAATTCCTGGGCGGGAGCGTCGGGAGCTAACTTTAACAGCAAAATGACCACCGAAGCGCCATTGCCGTCGACCCGATTCTCGATATCGATGCGTCCACCGTGTTCATCGATGATTTTCTTCACCATCGCCAGGCCCAGCCCCGTGCCGCGCGCCTTGGACGTGACATAGGGTTCGAAGGCCCGCGCCAGGATCTTCGGCGCGAAACCGGGGCCATTGTCGGTGATGGCCAGCCGCACGGCGATGTTGACACCGCCGTCCGCACTGCGATAATGAATTGCTTCCGTCCTCACGTCAATGCGCGGATGCGGCGCGTCCGCCGGCAGGTCCGCCATGGCGTCCTGCGCGTTCTGCAACAAGTTGTGGATGACCTGGCGCAATTGCGTCGGATCGCCCATCACCATCGGCAGGTTCGGCGCCAGCATCGGATGGATGATATCGCCATCGTCGCCGCGCAAATACAGGTTCAGGATCTCTTCGATCAGCTCGTTCAAGCGCAGCGGCACCAGCACGGCCGGCGGCGTGCGCGCATAGTCGCGGAAGTCGTCCACCATGCGCTTCATCGCATCGACCTGCTTGACGATGGTGGTGGTGGCGCGGCTGAGCAAATCGGCGTCAGGCTGTTCCAGCTTGCCTTCCAGCTTCATCTGCAGGCGTTCGGCCGACAACTGGATCGGCGTCAGCGGATTCTTGATTTCATGCGCCAGGCGGCGCGCCACCTCGCCCCAGGCGATCGAGCGCTGCGCTGAAATCACGTCGGAAATATCATCGAAGACCACGATATAGCCGCTGCCGGACTCCAGCGGCAAACGCGAGCCGCGCGCCAGCAAGGTGATGTCGTGCTCGTCGGCACTGCTGCCCAGGCGGCGCGGGATCTCGATCTGCCGCTGCCAGTGCAGGCGCTGCTGGTTGCGCCCAGATGCCGACTGCGCGCTCTGCGCCGAAAAGGCGCTGATGATGGCGCCGCCGAATTCTTCCATCCCAGCAATATTTGCCAGCGGCTGGCCCACCATGCTGGCGCCCGAATGCTGCAGGATGCGCTCCACCGATTCATTGCAGGTGACCAGTTTGAAATCGCCATCGAGCACCATCACGCCGGCCGACATGTTGGCCAGCACGGATTCCAGGTGGGCCTTGGCGTTTTGCAGCGCGGCGCGGTTGCTTTCGACGGCCGTGCGCGCATCGAGCAGCTGGCGCGTCATGATGTTGAACGATTGCGTCAAGGTCCCCAGCTCATCCTTGGAGGCGACGATGGGGCGCGGCGACAAGTCGCCTTCGGCCACGGCGCGCGTGCCTTCGGCCAGCAGCAGCAGGGGCTGGGCCAGGTTGCCCGCGATCAGGAAAGCGCTGCCGATGGCGCCAAAGATGGCCAGCAGCAAGGTCAGGGTGAGGATTTCCATGTACATCTTGCGCAAGCCCACGCGCGCGACGAAGCGTTCCTTGTATTCGCTGTAGGCGGCGCGCAGCATTTCGCCGTTCGTCGCCAGCTTGGGCGGCACCGATTGCAGCAATTGCAGGTAGCGGGGCGACACGGACGGCCCCGGCACGGCGACGAGCACGCGCAGCCGCAGGCTGGCGGCCGCGTCGAGCGCCGCCGGCGGCCCCGCAC
>CAUSDR010000298.1:0-7247 GCA_963530105.1 uncultured Janthinobacterium sp. | reverse complement strand
GGCTTCCGGCACGCCGTCGATGCCGGCCACCGTCCAGGCGGGAAAGGCCAGGCCGTAGCCGATGCCGGCCAGCACGGTGCCGGGCAGGATGGAGGCGTTCCAGGCCGACAGCGTGGCCAGCGAAGTGCCCAGCAGCGCCAGGCCGCCGATGAACAGCAGCATGCCGCCGACGATGACGGGCTTGGTGCCGCAGCGGGCGATCAGGGCCGGGCCGGCCCAGGCGCTGGCCAGGGTGAAGGCGGCGGCCATGGGCAGCAGTCCCAGCCCCGTGCGCGTGGCGCTGAAGCCCAGCACTTCCTGCATGGCCAGCGCCACCACGACAAAGGTGGGGCCGAGGGCCGTATTGGCCAGCAGCGAGACGATATTCGCGCCGCCCGTGGAGCGGCGCCCGAAGACGGCCAGCGGCATCAGCGGCGCGGCCACGCGGCCCTCCACCCGCACGAACAGCGCCAGCAGGGCCAGCGCCGCGGCGATCAGGCCAAAGGTGAGCGGGTGCGCCAGTCCCACATGTTCGCTATTGGCAAAGGCAAACACCAGCATGGCGGCGCCCGACGCCACCAGCAGCGCGCCCCACACGTCCAAGGCGCCGGACGCCGCAGCGGCATCGGGCTTGCCTATCGGCAAAGCCGGCGACAGGGCCAGCATCAGCAGGCCGACGGGCACGTTGATCCACAAGACCCAGCGCCAGCCCAGCAGGTCGGTGATGAAGCCGCCCAGTATCAGTCCCGCGACAAAGCCGCTGGCCGCCACGGCCGTCCAGGCCCCCAGCGCCCGGTTGCGCTGCGCCGGCTCGGGAAAGACGGCCAGCAGCAGCGAGAACGCGGCGGGGGAAAACATGGCGGCGCCGAAGCCCTGCAAGGCGCGCGTGGCCACCAGCATGGCGGGGCTGAGCGAAAAGCCGCCCAGCAGGGAGGCCGCCGTAAACAGCAGCAGGCCCGTGACGAAGATGCGGCGGCGGCCGAACATGTCGGCCGCGCGCCCGCCCAGCAGCAGGAAGCCGGCGATGGCCACGCCATAGGCATTGATCACCCATTGCAGGCCGCCCGGCGTGAAGCCCAGGCTGTGCTGGATGTGCGGCAGCGGGATCATGGTGATGGAAAAATCGAGCAGGGCGACAAATTGCGTCGTGCACAGCAGGATCAGGCAAAGTTGCCGGTGTGAAAGTAGCATGGCTATCCTATCGATATAGTTTTACTCGACGTTAAAACAACGCCGCATGCCCGTATAATGCGTTTTTTAGCGGCGAAACTGAAACGATGCTTTTTCGCGCATCACTATAGAAAAACTACATCCATGAACCATCCTTTGCCGCTCCAGGCGCTGCGCGCCTTTGTCGAAGTGGGCCAGCGCGGCAGCATCAAGGCGGCCGCCGAGGCGCTGCACGTGACGTCGGGCGCCGTCAGCCAGCAAATCCGCCTGCTGGAAGAGCGCGTCGGCATGCCCCTGTTTACGCGCGAACGCCAGGGCTTGCGCCTGACGGAAGCCGGTGCCAGGGTCCACCCCACCCTGCTGGGCGCATTCGCGCAGATCGCCAGCGCCAGCCAGGCGCTGGACGACATGGGCGGACAGCAGACGCTCACCGTCAGCACGGTCGCCACCTTTGCCGCCGCCTGGCTGGTGCCGCGCCTGGGCCGCTTCAACCAGCGCCACCCGCAGATCGAAGTGCGCGTGGAAGCCACTTCCGCCCTCGTCGACCTGCGCCGCGACCGCGTCGACGTGGCCCTGCGCCATGGCCTGGGCGACTATCCGGGCCTGCAGGTGACGCGCCTGATGGCGCCCGTGCTGGTGCCCGTCGCCAGCCCGGCGCTGATGGCGGGCCAGGCGCCCATCGCCACGCCCGCCGATTGCCTGCGCTACCCGCTGCTGCACGACACGGACCGCGCCGACTGGCCCTTGTGGCTGGCCGCGCATGGCGCGCGGGACGATGGCCGGGCCATGCGCGGCACGGCTTTCGAAGATGATTTCCTGCTGATCCGCGCGGCCGAGGCGGGCCAGGGCCTGGCGCTGGTGCCGCAGCTGTATGCGCAGGCGGAGATCGCCGCCGGGCGCCTGGCGCAAGTGCTGGACTTGCCCTGGCCCGCGCGCTTTGCCTACTACCTGGTGACGCGCCCCGAAGCGGCCACGCGGCCCGCCGTGCAGGCGTTCATGGCGTGGATCAGCGAAGAAGCGCAGGCGGATGGCGCATCCGGCCAAACTTGATGTAGATCATAATTTTTTCAACAAGCTCTTGCTATCCTGTTAAAAAATGACGGGAGTTCCGGATGAGCAAGTTGCAGCAGCAAATGACCGCGCAAGAGCGCCAGGGCAGCGCCTGGCAAGGCGCGCCCGTGCCCGATTACCCGGAAAGCGCGCCCGAGGGCGCCACCCTGGACCTGCTGCTGAACGCGTGGCTGGGCAAGTTTACGGGCGGCATCTCCCCTGCGGCCCTGGGCAACGCTTATGCGGACTGGCTCAGCCACCTGGCGCTGGCGCCGTCCAAGCAGCACACCTTGCTGCAGGAAGCGTGGAAAAAGATCGCGCGCTGGCAGCAGTACGCGCTGCAGTGCGCGCTGCCGGGCAGCGGCGCGGCCCAGCCCTGCATCGCGCCGCTGCCGCAGGACCGGCGCTTCGACGACCCGGCCTGGCAGCGCTGGCCCTACAACCTCGTCTACCAGGGCTTCCTGCTGCAGCAGCAGTGGTGGCACCGCGCCACCACGGGCGTGCGCGGCGTCTCGCCCCATCACGCGGATGTCGTCACGTTTACCGTGCGCCAGTGGCTCGACATGCTGGCGCCGTCGAACTTCCCGCTGACCAACCCGGTGGTGCAGCAAGCCACCGTGGCAAGCGGTGGCGCCAGCCTGGCGCGCGGCATGGCCCATCTGGCCGACGACTGGCAGCGCGCCGCCATGGGCGCTCATGCGCCCGACCAGCGCGGCTACAAGGCGGGCGGCAACGTAGCCGTCACGCCGGGCAAGGTGGTCTACCGCAATGACTTGATCGAGTTGATCCAGTACGCGCCGGCGACGGGCAGCGTGCATGCCGCGCCGCTGCTGTTCGTGCCCGCGTGGATCATGAAGTTTTACATACTCGACCTGTCGCCGCACAATTCGCTGGTGCGCTACCTGGTCGCACAAGGCCATACGGTATTCATGATTTCATGGAAAAACCCCGGCGAGGAAGAGCGCGAACTGTCGCTGGAAGACTACCGCCAGCTGGGCATCATGGCGGCGCTCGACGCTGTCGGCCGCATCACGGGCGCGCCGCAGGTGCACGCCGCCGGCTACTGCCTGGGCGGCACCCTGCTCGCCATCGCCGCCGCCAGCATGGCGCGCGACGGCGATGCGCGCCTGGCCAGCATCACCATGCTGGCGTCGCAGGTGGACTTCAAGGAACCGGGCGAACTGTCGCTGTTCATCGACGAGAGCCAGGTCAGCTTCCTGGAAGCGGCCATGTGGAAACAGGGTTATCTCGACACGAAGCAGATGGCGGGCGCCTTCCAGCTGCTGCGCTCGAACGACCTGGTGTGGTCGCGCCAGCTGCGCCACTACCTGCTGGGCGAGGATGAACAGGACAGCGACCTGATGGCGTGGAATGCGGACGCCACGCGCATGCCCTGCCGCATGCACTCGGAATACCTGCGCCGCCTGTTCCTGCACAACGACCTGGCCGAAGGCCGCTATCGCACGGCGGGCCGCCACATCGCCCTGCCCGACATCGAGGCGCCCATCTTCGCCGTCGGCACCCTGACGGACCACGTGGCGCCGTGGCGTTCCGTGTACAAGCTGCAGCTGCTGACGGACACGGACGTCACCTTTCTGCTCACCTCGGGCGGCCACAACGCGGGCGTCGTCTCGCCGCCGGGCCAGCCGCGCCGCAGCTACCAGCTGGCCACGCGGCGCCACGACGATCCGTATATCGACGCCGACAGCTGGCAGCGCGACGTGCCGCGCCACGACGGCTCGTGGTGGCCGGCCTGGCAGGCATGGCTGGCCGAACGCGCAGGGCCCCAGGTGGCGCCGCCGGCCATGGGCGCCGCGCTGGACGATGCGCCGGGCCGCTACGTGCTGCAGCCATGATTGCCCATTTTCGCTCCCGATTTTCTCCACCTTCCAGGAAACCGCCATGCCCTACACCACCCTGCTGGTCCATGTAGACAATTCACGCCACTGCGCGCAGCGCGTGCGCCTGGCCGTGCGCCTGGCCGTCGCCGAGGGGGCGCATCTGATCGGCTCGGCCATGAGCGGCATTTCGCGCCATGCGTATGGCGGCGGCGTCAATGCCCTGCAGTTTGCGCCCGCGCAAATGCAGGCGCTGCGCAGCCAGGCCAGCGACGCGCTGCACGACTTCGAGCGCATCGCCCGCGAAGAGGGCCTGGCCACCTACGAGACGCGCTTCGTCGACGACGACGCGCAGGGCGCGCTGCTGCTGCAGGCGCGCTATTGCGACTTGCTGGTGCTGGGCCAGACGGACCCGCAGGACACGCCCTCGCGCGTCATCGCCGGCACGGCCGAATACCTGATGCTGCACTGCGGCCGCCCCGTGCTGATGGTTCCGCACGCGCCCGCGCCTGCGGCCACCGGCAGCATCGGCCAGCATCCGCTGCTGGCCTGGAACGGCAGCGCCGAAGCGCTGCGCGCCATCACGGACGCGCTGCCGCTGCTGCGGCGCGCGCGGCAAGTCACCCTGGCCGTCGTCAATTCCTACCAGCAGAGCGCCACGCATGGCGAGCAGCCGGGCGCCGACCTGGCCCTGTACCTGGCGCGCCACGGCGTCAATGTCGACGTGCTGCAGCACGACACGCCGCCGGGCCAGGATGTGGGACAGGCCCTGCTGGCCATGGCGGCGCAGCGCGGGTGCGACTTGCTGGTGATGGGCTGCTACGGCCACATGCGCCTGCGCGAAACGCTGCTGGGCGGCGTCACGCGCACGGTGCTGCAAGAGATGTCGGTACCGGTGCTGGTGTCGCACTGACGGCAGCGGCACGGCTGGCGCCGTGCGCCGCGCATGAAGGCGCCCGCCGCCAGGCCGCGCGCCGCCGACGACCATCATTGCCGTTCAGATATGATTATCGGATGCGGTCACGCCCCGCCCAGCAGCGCGCAAAAGCGCTGCATGTCGACGTTGCCGCCGCTGATCAGGATGCCCACGCGCTTGCCGCGTAGCTGTTCCTTCATCTGCAGCGCGGCGGCAAAGCCCAGGCAGCCCGTCGGCTCGATCACCAGCTTCATGCGCGAAGCGGCAAAGCCCATGCGCTCGACCAGCTGCGCGTCGCTCACCGTCAGCACGTCGTCGACGTCGCGCCGGATGATGGGAAAGGTGATGCTGCCCAGGTGCTGCGTCTGCGCGCCGTCGGCGATGGTCTTGGGCGTGTCGATGTGCACGATCTGCCCCGAACGGAACGATTGCTGGCCATCGTTGCCCGCCTCCGGCTCCACGCCATACAGCTTGCAGGCGGGCGACAGCGCGCGCGTGGCCAGCGCCGAACCGGCCAGCAGGCCGCCGCCGCCCAGGCACACGAAAAAGGCGTCCAGCTCTCCGGCTTCCTCGAAGAGTTCCTTGGCGGCCGTGCCCTGGCCGGCGATCACGTGCGCGTGGTCGTACGGCGGAATCAGCGTCATGCCCTGCTGCTGCGCCAGGTCGCGGCCGATCTGCTCGCGGTCCTGCGTGTAGCGGTCATACAGCACCACGTTGCCGCCATAGCCGCGCGTGGCGGCGATTTTCGCGGCCGGCGCATCCTGCGGCATGATGATGGTGGCGGGAATGCCCAGCAGCTGGGCCGACAGGGCGATCGCCTGGGCGTGGTTGCCCGACGAGAAAGCCACCACGCCGGCACGGCGCTGCTGCGCGTCGAACTGCGACAGCGCATTGTAGGCGCCGCGGAACTTGAAAGCGCCCATGCGCTGCAGGTTCTCGCACTTGAAGTAGACCTGGGCGCCGAATTCCGCGTCGACGGTGCGCGAAGTGATCACGGGCGTCCTGTGGGCATGGCCCGCGATGCGGCCGGCGGCGGCCACCACGTCGGCATAGGTGGGGAGAGTCAGGTTCTGCATGCTGTGTGCCTTTCAAAAAGTCAGGAATGGCCTTGCCACGGCCAGGAAATGTCGATGCCGCTGCCGGCCGCCAGCGCCTGCCGGTAAAGCAGGCGCGCCACCGTCAGGTCTTGCAGGGCCAGCCCCGTCAAGTCAAGCACGGTGATGTCGCCGGCGGACCGCGCCAGCACGGCGCGCCCGTCGAGCAAGTCGCCCAGGGTCTGGCAAGGGGTCTCCGGCGCCCATTGCGCCTCGCCGATGCCGCGCGCCTGCGCCGCGTCGTCGACCACCAGACGCGCCAGCGCCAGCAAGCCGTCCGGCAGTTCGCGCTTGCCGCGCGTATCGGCGCCGATGGCGTTGATGTGCGTGCCGGGCCGCACGGCGCCCGCGCTGAACAAAGGACCGCGTCCCGGCGTGGCCGTGATCACGACGTCGCTGGCGGCGACGGCCGCATCGGCGTCGGGCGCATGGGCGATGGCGATGCGGCCGTCAAAAACGGCTTCAAAGGCGGCATGCGGCTGGCCAGTCGAGCTGACATAGCGCAGCTGGCGCAGGTGCGGCAGCACGCGCAGCGCATAGTCGGTCTGCGCCCTGGCCTGCACGCCCGTGCCGAACACGCACAGGGTGGCGCTGTCGGGCCGCGCCAGCTGCCGCAGTCCCAGGGCGCCCGCCGCGGCCGTGCGCGCCGTGGTGATCGCATTGCCGTCGAGGAGGCACACGGGACGCCCCGTGGCCGGATCGAGCAGCAGGATGGTGGCCTGGTGCGGCTCGCCGCCCGCGGCCCGGTTGGCGGGCCAGAAGCCGGCCGCCTTGAAGCCCAGCAGGTTCTCGGCCGGCACGTCGCCCGCCTTGATGCCGAACACGCCGCCCGTCGCCAGCGCTTCGCGGATGACGGGGAATACGCGGCCCTGCTGGCGGCTGTGCAGCACGAACGCTTCGTGCACGGCGGCCAGCACGTCGTCGGCTTGCAGGTGCAGGGCGACGGCGGCCGCGTCGAGCAGCAGCAGGCGCGCCGCCGAGGGATGGGTATCTGGGGAAGCATGCATGGGCTTACCTGGCGTAGGTGTAGACGGCGGCGCGCGACACGCCCAGGTGTTCGGCGATGATTTCCATGGCGCGCCGCACGTCAAGCAGGCCGGCGGCGCGCAATTCCTGCAGCAGGGCGCGGCGCGCCGGCGTCTTCAGCGTGCGCGGCGAGGCGGCCAGGCGCGCCGCGAACTGGTCGATGCGGGCGCGGAT
>CAUSDR010000297.1:0-7257 GCA_963530105.1 uncultured Janthinobacterium sp. | reverse complement strand
GCACCTGGTTTGGGACCAGGGGGTCCAAGGTTCGAATCCTTGTACTCCGACCAAATTTGTAGAAAAAAACCCAAGAGTTACGGCTCTTGGGTTTTTTTTCGTCTGTACGCTTCAGGCAGGACGGAATAAGTTGGCGCAGGTCGGCTTAGCGCCAAGCGCGTCAGCCGACAACAGTGTTGGCCATGACCTCGGTGACGTCGGATTACGCGTGGCGTTGCCACGCTAATCCGACCTACGCAGCTCAGACAGCGGCGCGTTTCGCCGCGATGGCGTTGCCGGCGCGGCTCGAACCCTTGCGCCCCAGCTGCTGCGAAATGAATTGTCCCGCATCGACCACCCGATCCAGGTCGATGCCGGTGGCGATGCCCAGCCCTTGCATCATGTACAGCACGTCTTCGGTGGCCACGTTGCCGGTGGCGCCCTTGGCGTACGGGCAGCCGCCCAGGCCGGACACGGACGAATGATAAATCGCAATGCCCGTTTCCAGGCTGGCGTAGATATTCGCCAGCGCCTGGCCGTAGGTGTCGTGGAAGTGGCCGGACAGGCCTTGCACATGGAAGGCGGCAATCGCGCGCTCCATCACCGCCTGCGTTTTGCGCGGCGTGGCCACGCCGATGGTGTCGGCGATGTCGATTTCGTCGCAGCCCAGGTCGCGCATGCGGCCCACCACGTCGGCCACGGCGTCGAGCGGCACGTCGCCCTGGTAGGGGCAGCCGAAGGCGCAGCTGATGCTGCCGCGCAGGCGCAGGCCGTGTTCCTTGGCCGCCTTGGCCACGCCCTCGAAGCGGGCGATCGATTCGGCGATGGAGCAGTTGATGTTCTTTTGCGAGAAGGCTTCGGAGGCGGAACCGAAGATCACCACTTCATCGGCCTTCGCCGCCAGGGCTGCATCAAAACCCTGCATGTTCGGCGTCAGCGCGGAGTAAATCGTGCCGGGGCGGCGCGCGATTTTCTCCATCACTTCCGCGCTGGTGGCCATCTGCGGCACCCATTTCGGCGAGACGAACGACGCCGCCTCGATATTGGCGAAGCCCGCCTGCGTCAGGCGGTCGACCAGTTCGATCTTGACGGCGGCGCTGATGGTTTCCTTTTCGTTTTGCAGGCCGTCGCGCGGGCCCACTTCGACGATCTTGACCTGTTTCGGCAAATTCGGTGGATTGCTCATCTCAATATCCTTGCAAACGGTTGACGATGCCGGCGACAGAGTCTCCGGCGTGCAGGCGGCGCATCTTGGCGGCGATCTGCGCCACGCTTTCGCGGCGCAGGGTGGCGGCCGAAATATGCGGCGTGATGGTGATGCGCGGTTCTTGCCAGAACGGGTGCTGTTGCGGCAGCGGTTCGTTGCGGAACACGTCCAGCGTGGCGCCGGCGATATGCCCGGAGCGGATCAGGGTCAGCAAATCCGGTTCGGCCAGATGCGCGCCGCGCGCCACGTTGATGACGTAAGCGCCCGGCAGCAGCATCGACAGGCGCGTGCGGTCGAGCAGATTGTGCGTGTCCGGCGTGAGCGGCAGCATGCACACCAGCACGCGCGTGCCGCGCAAGAATGCTTCGAGTCCCTCCCCGCCCGCAAAACACGCCACGCCATCGACGTGCTTGCGGCTGCGGCTCCAGCCCCGCAGCGGGAACTCGAACTGCGCCAGCGCATCGAGCACGCGCGTGCCCAGCACGCCCATGCCCAGCACGCCGACGGGGAAATCCGCCTTCTCGAACGGCGGCAGCGGCTGCCAGATGCCGGCGCGGCCCTGCGCCTCGTACTCGTCGAAACGGCGGAAGTGGCGCAGCACGGCGTGGCTCACATATTCGGCCATCTGCACGCCCATGCCCGCGTCGTCGAGGCGCACCAGCGGCACGTGGCCGGGCAGCGCGTCGCCGAATTTCAGGAGCGCGTCGACGCCGGCGCCCGTATTGAAAATGGTTTTCACCTTGGCCAGCTCCGGCAGCATGGCGGCGGGCGGCTGCCAGACGACGGCGTAGTCGCACGGCGCGGCCGCTTCGCCCTCGCGCCAGAAGGTAATTTCAGCTTCGGGCAGCAAGTCGCGGAAGTCGCTGATCCACGCCGCCTCCTTGCCATCCGCGCGTTGTAAAAGGATGCGCATCGTGGCAGCCCCTATGCGGCAGCCTTGAAGGCCAGCAGCGGCGCGCCGTCGGCCACCTGGTCGCCGACGGCATACAGCACGTCTTCCACCAGGCCGTCGTGCGGCGCGGCGATCGTGTGCTCCATCTTCATCGCTTCCATGATGACCAGCGGCTCGCCCTTCCTGACGTCCTGGCCCTTGTTGACCAGTACGGCGACGACCTTGCCCGGCATCGGCGCCGTCAGGCGGCCGCCTTCCGCTTCCGTTTCGCCCGCGTGGGCCATCGGGTCGCCGTAGTGCAGGGTGTAGTGCAAGCCATGGCTGAACACGTGGAACTGCTCGCCGTCGCGCAGCACGGTGCCATGCACGGCACGCTCGCCCAGCTTGATGTGCAGTTCGTTGCCTTTGCGCGCCGTCAAGGTGAGGGGCTGGCCGTTGAACAGCCAGCCATCCGCCTGGTAGGCGATGCGCGCGGCGTAGGCCTGGCCGTCGCCGGTTTGGCTAAATTCGTCGGCAAACACCAGGCTGCGTGCCAGGGTGCTGTTCAGGCGCCAGCCCAGGGCATTGCCCCACGGGTCGGCGCGGTGGGCCGATTGCGCTTCGGACGCGGCTTTTTCTTCCAGCAGCAGGGCGACGGCCGCCAGCGCCAGGGCCGTGTCGGGCGCCGCCTGCAGGGCGGGGAACAGCGCCTCTTGATTGCGCTCGATCAAACCCGTGTCCAGGTCGGCGCTGGAAAATGCCTGGCCTTCGACCAGGCGTTTCAAGAAGGCGATATTGCTGGCCAGGCCGACGATCTGGTAGTCGGCCAGCGCCTGCGCCATGCGTGCCAGCGCTTCGCGGCGGTCCGCGCCCCAGACGATCAGCTTGGCGATCATCGGGTCGTAGAATGGCGAAATCGCATCGCCTTCGCGCACGCCCGAATCGATGCGCACGGACGCCGGCACGACCGTGCCGCCCAGCTCGAACGTGACGGCCGGTGGCGACTGCATGTGGCGCAGGGTGCCGATCGACGGCAGGAAACCCTTCTCCGGATTTTCCGCATAGATGCGCGCCTCGATGGCGTGGCCGTGGATCGCCAGTTCGCTCTGTTTTTTCGGCAGCGGTTCGCCAAAGGCGACGCGCAGCTGCCATTCCACCAGGTCGGTGCCGGTGATCATTTCCGTTACCGGATGCTCGACCTGCAGGCGCGTGTTCATCTCCATGAAGTAGAACGAGCCATCCTGGTTGGCGATGAATTCCACCGTGCCCGCGCCCACGTAGCCGACGGCCTTGGCGGCGGCGACGGCCGCTTCGCCCATGGCCGCGCGGCGCTCGGCCGGCATGCCCGGCGCCGGCGCTTCTTCCAGCACCTTTTGATGGCGGCGCTGCACCGAGCAATCGCGCTCGAACAGATAAATGCAGTTGCCCAGGGTATCGGCAAACACCTGGATTTCGATATGCCGCGGGCGCGACAGGTATTTTTCGGCCAGCACCTTGTCGTCGCCGAAAGAGCTGATCGCTTCGCGCTTGCACGAGGCCAGCGCGGCCTTGAAGTCGGCGCTGCTGTCGATGACGCGCATGCCCTTGCCGCCGCCGCCGGCCGAGGCCTTCAGCAGGACCGGGTAGCCGATCTTGTCGGCTTGCGTGTGCAAAAAGTCCGCATCCTGTTCTTCGCCGTGGTAGCCGGGCACCAGCGGCACATTGGCTTTTTCCATCAGCGACTTGGCGGCCGACTTGGAACCCATGGCGCGCATGGCGGATGCCGGCGGGCCGATGAAGACCAGGCCTGCATTGGCGCAGGCGTCGGCGAAGTCGGCGTTCTCGGACAAAAAGCCGTAGCCGGGGTGAATCGCCTGCGCCCCTGTCGCCAGCGCCACGGCGATGATCTTGTCGCCGCACAGATAGCTTTCCTTGGCCGGCGCGGGGCCGATCAAGACGGCTTCGTCGCAGACGGCGACGTGCTTGGCGTTGGCGTCCGCCTCCGAATACACGGCGACGGTCTGGATGCCCATGCGGCGCGCGGTAGCGGCGACACGGCAAGCGATTTCGCCGCGGTTGGCGATCAGGATTTTAGTGAACATGGTCTCTCTCTTTGCAGCTCGTGGCTGGAAGTTTTTTATTGTGGGGGCAGACCCTTTGGGTCAGACCCCGGCAGGATAGACGTTGGGTTCTTGTTTAACCCAAAAGCAAGAGCTGGGGTCAGACCCGGCGGGTCTGACCCCGGTTGACTTCGATCAGCAGCCGCACTTCTCTTTCTGCACCGAGTCGAGCATGGCGCCGCGCGTCTGCAGGCCCAGCTTGTTCAACAGGACGCGGTCGTCTTCCGCTTCCGGGTTGTCGGTGGTGAGCAGCTTGTCGCCGTAGAAGATGGAATTGGCGCCGGCCAGGAAGCACATGGCTTGCACGGCTTCGCCCATCTGGCGGCGGCCCGCCGACAGGCGCACGCGCGCCTTCGGCATGGTGATGCGGGCGACGGCGATGGTGCGCACGAATTCGAACGGGTCCAGCGCTTCCAGGCCGAACAGGGGCGTGCCTTCCACCTGCACCAGGTGGTTGACGGGCACCGATTCCGGATACGGATTCAGGTTGGCCAGCTGGGCGATCAGGCCCGCGCGCTGCAAGCGCGTCTCGCCCATGCCGACGATGCCGCCGCAGCACACTTTCAAGCCCGCTTCGCGTACGCGGCCCAGGGTGTCGAGGCGGTCCTGGTATTCGCGCGTGGAGATGACGTTGTCGTAGAACTCGGGCGCCGTGTCCAGGTTATGGTTGTAGAAATCGAGGCCGGCGTTTTTCAGGCGGTCGGCTTGTCCCTCTTCCAGCATGCCCAGAGTAGCGCACGTTTCCAGGCCCAGCGCCTTGACCTTGCTCACCATCTCTTCGACTTTATCCATGTCGCGGTCTTTCGGGCCGCGCCAGGCGGCGCCCATGCAGAAACGCGTGGCGCCATTGGCCTTCGCCTGGCGCGCCGCGTCGAGCACCGTGTCGATGTCGAGGATTTTCTTCGCTTCCACGCCCGTGTCGTAGCGGGCCGCCTGCGGGCAGTAGCCGCAGTCTTCCTCGCAGCCGCCCGTCTTGATCGACAGCAGGGTCGCCAGTTCCACGTCGCCGTCGGGGAAGTTGACGCGGTGCGTTTGCTGGGCCTTGAACATCAGGTCATTGAATGGCAGGTCGAACAGGGCCAGCACATCGTCGATGGGCCAGGTGGCCGCTTCCGGCAGGGTGATGCGTGCGGCCGGACGGTGCAGTTCGACGGTTTTTGCTGCTTCTTGGACTAAAGACATGGTGATTCCTTCGTTTCTATTTTTTAGCGACATTAAGTGTTGGGATGCTGCGCCGGCCAGTTGGGCAGGCCGGTGAAATCGAGATAGGACGCCGCCGCCTGCGCGCTTGGCTGCGCCAGGCGCGGCACCCTGCCCAGCAGCGGCGCCGGGATGCGCTCGATCAGCGCATCGATATTTTCGTCGAGGAAGCGCATTTCCACTTCCAGCGTGTTGGCGACCCAGCCGATCACCGTCAGGCCGCGCGCTTCGATGGCTTCCACCGTCAGCAAGGCCTGGCTGATGCAGCCCAGGCGCATGCCGACTACCAGGATCACGGGCAGGTCGAGCTGCTGCGCCAGGTCGGCCGAGTCGAAACCGGGCGACAGCGGCACGCGAAAGCCGCCCACGCCTTCGACCACCACGGCGTCCGAGGCGGCGGCGATTTCCAGGTAGGCGGCCAGGATGGGCACGGAGTCGATGCTCACGCCTTCGAGCGCGGCGGCGATATGCGGCGCCGCCGGTTCCTTCAGCATGTAGGGCGTGGTCAGGCTGCGCAGCATGGTGACGTTGCCGGCGGCGATCAGGCTGTCGGCGTCTTCATTATGCAGTTCGCCGTCGCGCATCTCGGCGCCGGCGGCGACCGGCTTCATGCCGCAGGCGCGCACGCCGCGCGCCACCAGCGCGTGCAGCAGGGCCGACGAGGTCAATGTCTTGCCGATTTCCGTGTCGGTGCCGGTGACGAAACAGGCAAAGCGCGATGGCAGGCCGGTGGCCGCCGGCGCGGGCTGCACGGCCGGCGCCAGGTCCGCCAGCACTTCCGCCACGATAGGGTCATCAAGGCTCATGGCGAGTCCTTTCCAGGGTGTTGACTGCGTTGATCAATTGCGCCACTTCCTGCGCCGTATGGCCGGCCGACAGGGTCACGCGCAGGCGCGCCGTACCGGCAGGCACGGTGGGCGGGCGGATGGCGCCAAGCCACAGGCCCTGTTCGTACAGGGTCGCGGCGATGGCCATCATTTCGGCATTCTCGCCGACGATGACGGGCTGAATGGCGGTCACGGAGGGCAAGGCTTGCCAGCGTTGCAGCTGCAAGCCGTCATTCCATTGCGCCACCAGCGCCGCCAGGTGGGCGCGGCGCTGCCGGCCTTCCTCGCCGGCGATGATGTCCAGGCTGGCCAGCAGCGCATGCGCCAGCGCGGGCGCCGCCGCCGTGGTGAAAATGTAGGGGCGCGCCTTTTGTATCAGGGTGTCGATCACGGCTTCGTGGGCGCACACAAAGGCGCCGCCCACGCCAGCCGATTTGCCCAGCGTACCCACATACACGAGGTAGGGGGAGCGCAGGCCGAAGTGTTCCAGTGCGCCGCGGCCGTTCTCGCCCAGCGCGCCGAAGCCGTGCGCATCGTCGACCACCAGCCAGGCGCCATGCTGCTCGCACAGGGCCAGCAGCGCGGGCAGCGGCGCCAGGTCGCCATCCATGCTGAAGACGCTGTCGGTGACGACGATCTTGGTTTTCGCCGTGCTGGCTGCCAGCAGGCCCGCCAGGGCGCCGAGGTCGGCGTGCGGATACACGCGCGTCTTGACGCGGGACAGACGCGTGCCGTCGATCAGCGAAGCGTGGTTCAGCGCTTCCGAGAACATCTCCGCGTCCGGGTCGCCCGCCGACAGGGCCGTCAGCACGGCTAGATTGGCCATGTAGCCGGTGCAGAAATACAGGGCGCGCGCCTGTTCCAGGTTGGCGCCCACGAAATTGGCCAGGCGTTCTTCCAGCTGCGCATGGGCGCGGCTATGGCCGCTGATCAAATGCGAGGCGCCGCTGCCGGCGCCATACAGGTCGGCGCCCTCTTTCAGCGCGGCGACGATGCGCGGATGCGCGGCCAGGCCCAGATAGTCATTGCTGCAAAAGGCCAGCATGGCGCGGCCGTCGACCGTCAGGCGCGGCG
>CAUSDR010000296.1:0-7262 GCA_963530105.1 uncultured Janthinobacterium sp. | reverse complement strand
CTGCCGGCCCTCGTGCCTTCGCTGGCGCCATTCGCCACGCCCCTGTCGCCACCGCGCGTGCGCAAGAAGGCGGCGCCGGCGCCGGGCAAGTGGCTGGCGGGCCATTATGCGCCCCTGCCGGAACTGGGGCAGTTGCCGGGGCGGCGCCTGGCCTATTTTCTGTATCTGCCCGACAAGCCGCCGAACCAGGCCATGCGCAGCCGTGGCCGCCCGCTGCTGGTGATGCTGCATGGCTGCGAGCAGAGCGCCACGCAGTTTGCCGAGGGCACGCGCATGAACCGGCTGGCCGAGCGCAAGGGCTATGCGGTGCTGTATCCGCAGCAATCGCTGCGTTCGCATGCGCGCCGCTGCTGGAAGTGGTACGACAAGCCGACGCAGGACGGCGGCGGCGATGCGCGCCTGATCGTCGGCGCCATCGAGCAGGTGGCGGCCCGGCATGCGATCGACCGCGCGCGCATTTATATCTGCGGCATTTCCGCCGGCGCCGGCATGGCGCATATCGTGGCCTTGAACCATCCGCACCTGTTCGCCGCGCTGGGCCTGCACTCGGGGCCCGTGTTTGGCGCCGGGCACAATCTGATCGGCGCGCTGCATGTGATGCAGCATGGCGCCAGCGGCCGGATGGATGCCGCCATCGACGAAGTCCTGGCGCGCCAGCCCGCGTTTCCGCGCCTGCCCACCATCCTGCTGCAAGGGCAGGCCGACAAGGTGGTGCGCCCCGTCAACCAGACGCAGCTGGTACGCCAGAGCGTGCGCGTGAACCGCCTGCCGTTCGATACGGTGGTGACGGCGCAGCGGCTGCCGGCGGGCGCGGCGGGCGGGCGCAATCCCGCGCATGCGTACGCCTTGCATGATTACCAGGTGGGCAAGCAGGTGCTGCTGCGCGTGGCGCAGATCGACCACCTGGAACACGCCTGGAGCGGCGGCGACGCCAGCCTGCCCTTCAACGACAAGGCCAGGCCCGACGCCAGCAAGCTGCTGCTCGATTTCTTCGCCAGCCAGCGCCGCCGATAAGGCACCGTGCCGTGGCGGCCTGGCCGCCACTGGTACGCATTCCCCTCTTGTTTCCAGCGCGCCGGCTTGCGCGGCGCGCGTCCCCGCAGGCGCGGCGGCACGCCGCCGCTGCCGCTTTTCTACCTGGCTGCCGGCTGCGCCTGCATGGTGCCTTTTTTCAAAGTGGTATTGCATAGGTATTAAAAAATAACAAAAATAGATGCCAAAAAGGCTAAGTGGTATACAATTGGTACACGTTTTAGTGCCAAAGAAGGCTTGCCGTGCCCTGCGCCGGCACTGATGGCCGCCACCCACGTCACGGAATGCATCATGTCCATCAAGTCGAAGCAGCTGCTGTGGTTTTTTGCGTTTTTTCTCGTTTTCGAGCTGAATATCTATTTGTCGAATGACATGATCATGCCGGCGATGCTGGGTATCGTCGACGAGTTCCAGGCGGAAAAAAAGTTCATTCCCCTGTCCCTCAGCCTGTACTTGCTGGGCGGCAGTTCGCTGCAGATTTTCCTCGGGCCGCTGGCCGAGCACATCGGCAAGCGCAAGCTGGTGCTGGCAGGCAATGCCTTGTTCCTGCTGGCTACGCTGACGGTGCCTTTGACCACGTCCATCGAGCAATTCCTGCTGGCGCGCTTCGTGCAAGGCATGGGCTGCTGCTTCGTGTTTGTCGGCTATGCCATGATCCACGAACTGTTCGACGACATGGCGGCCGTCAAGCTCAGCAGCATCCTTTCCAGCACCACCATCCTCGCACCGCTGGCCGGCCCCATCCTCGGCAGCGCCATCATCAGCCAGCTGGACTGGCGCTATGTGTTCCTCCTCTCGGGGCTGCTGGCCCTGCTGTCATTGCTGGGCCTGTTCAAGAGCATGCCGCGCGCGCCGGCGACGGTGGCGCGCCTGGACCTTGCCGCCATCGTGCGCAGCTATGGCGCCATCTTCAGCAACGGACGCTTCATGTTCGGCATGCTGACGGCCGGGCTGGCCACCGTGCCCCTGACGGCCTGGATCGGCTTTTCGCCCATTTTCGTGCTGCAGGAAATGGGCGCTTCCTACGCCACCTATATCGCCCTGCAATGCGTGATCCTGTCGGGCTTTGTGATCAGCAGCATCGCCATCCAGCGCCTGCGGCAGGATTTCCCCCTCGTGTACCTGCTGCGCCTGGGCGGGCTGATCGCGGTGGCCGGCATGCTCGGCGCGGGTGCGGGTCGCCATCACGTCGATGTCTTTGCGGCCTGCATGTTCATCTATTCCATCGGCTTCGGCCTGTTCAACGGCGCCCTGATCCGCACTGCGATCACGGCCAGCAAGGAATCGATGACACTGACGGCGGCCGCCATGAGCTTGCTGTACTGCATTTATTTGTCCGCCTGGCTGCAGCTGTACAACGTGCTGTGCCAGCGCTTCGGCTACACGCTGGAAATCTATGCGCTGCTGAACATTCCCGTCATCCTGGTCATCGCGGCCTGCCTGCTGTTGTTTACGCGCGGCATGGCGGGACGCGGGGAAAGCGAGGTGCGGCTGGCCCGGCATTGATGGCGCGACGGCGCGCGTGTTGTGGATGTGGATGTACCCAAACAATGTTTACCTACACTCTCCTGCGGAAGATGGTGCGCTCATGAAGATAGATGACCTGGCCTCGAAACATGATCAAGCAACGATTTTCAACCTGGAATACGAGTTTCGCATCAATAAGCTGAAACTCGATTTCATCGCCCTGGCCGATGCCGGGCCGGCGGACGCCCGCAGCGGCGCCCTGGCCGAAGAGCACCAGGCCGGCATTGCCGCCCTGCGCAGTTTCATCGCCGCCAATTTCACGTATTTCAATGCGGCCAGCTGTTCCTCGCTGAGCGCCATTCCCACGCGCGCGCTCGGTGACGACGAGCGCTACCTGCACCGCATCTGGATGGGCGGCCAGCTGCCGGACATCGCCGCCGAGGCGATCGGGCAATGGAGCGCGGCGCTCGACGAAGTGCTGCACAATGGCGGCGCGCCCTATGTATCGATCCTGTGGGTGTGGGATGCGGCGCAGCTGCGCAGCGACGCGCGCTTCAGCCCGACGGGCGGGGCGGGGCGCTACACGATAGGCCGCTACGCCATCGGCGATACGCCCCTGCACATCAACTCGCTGCGCGCGCTGGCGCTGGACTTCGCGCCGCAGCGCTTTGGCATACTCGACACCCTGCACGCGCAGCGCTACTTCGCCACCTTGTCCGATTATTTCCGCATCCTCATCATGTGCGAATACGGCGGCCTGTACATGGATGTCGACACGATCCCGCATAATCCGGCGACGATTTTCCTGATGAAGCCGGAAGTGCCCGATTATTTCCAGCGCCATGCGGACGGCGAGGAAGGGCGCCGCCATGTCAGCTGGATGAATCTGTTTCTCGATGAAACGGGCATGCTGATCGCGCGCAAGAATGACGCGGCGCTGCGTTTGATCCAGCGCAATGTGAATCTCGCCTATGCGGGCATCGACGCGGCCGTTCCCCGTTCCTGCCCGCAATTCGAGGCGCAGCTGTTCGGCCAGTTTTATGCGGAGTGGAAGCAGCACCTGGGACGCACCGTGCTCAGCCATGCCGAGTTCTACCAGCGCTACTGCGTGCTGTACGACGGCGTCAAGGAGGCGGTCGTGGGCGGCATCCGCGGCATGCGCCTGCTGGTCGATATCATTACCGATACGCATATCCCGCTCAGCGAGGAGGAAGCGTGCGCATATGCCCGCTGCATCGCGCGGCTCGACGAGATCGATTGGCGGCTCGATGATCCCCTGAGCCTGGCCAGCATCGTCGATGTGTTCGACCTCGAGGAAGCGCCGCGCATGGCGTATGCGGCCCAGCTGCGCGCCGATATCGAGCATTTTCATTATTACTCGGTGCTGTCGGACGATCCGCAGCTGGACCGCGTGAATGCCATTTTTTGCCGCTACCTGCTGGCGCACCGTTCGCAGCATATCGCCGCCGGCGCTTTCTGGCGTCCCACCGTGGGGCGCCACGCCAGCCGCTTGCCGGCGGCGAACGATGCGGCCGCGCCGGACGACGAGGGCTTGCTGTCGCACGCGCCGCTGCGTCTCGTGCCCGGCAACCTGCTGGGCGAGGAAGCGAAGAACCGCATGGCGAAACTGCTGTTTGCCACCAGCTATCTCGAATACTGCTCATTTGGCAATAAACTGAATCTGCAGTTCGTGGAATTGCAGCGGCGGCAGAATATCGACCCGTATCTGCGGCATATCCACGGCTTGCACGACGAGGAAGAGCGTTTCATCGGCTTTTTCACGGCCGCCACGATGGACGAGTTCCAGGCCTGCGGCGCCATCTCGTATTACCGCGATGACATGAAGGCGCTCGACGATGCGTATGACCGCTTCGTGCTCGAACATGCGCGCGCCGGCGACTGCTTCGTCAGCAGCCTGGCCATCGACGAGAAATACCGGGGCCAGGGCTTGTTCAAGCAGATGTTCAATGAAATCCGCGACCTGGCCAGCCGCAAGGGGTGCGCGCGCATCAGCCTGACGGTGTGGGAAAAGAGCGAAGCCTTGCAAGTGTATCTGCACAAGGGCTTTCGCAGCGTCGGCACGTTCGACTATGCCTACAGCCTGTTCTATGACCGCCTGCACTTCCTCGTGTATGAGGGAAATGGACAGGGGAACTGACGGGGGCAGGGGCGTCTGGCGGCCGCCCCGTGCCGAGTCTTACAGGGCCAGGAAGGCCAGCGCCGCCACGGCGGTGGGCAGCAGGGCGCCCGCCAGCAGGCCGACGGCGCCGATCGATTCATCCTTGAAGCCGCGGCGCAGCAGCGAGACGCCGGCCGGGTTCGGCGCGTTGGCGATGACGGTCAGGCCGCCACCGGCCACGGCGCCGGCCACCAGCATGTACTTGGCTTCATCCGTCATGCCGACGATCAGGGAGCCGAGATACGTCAGGGCGGCATTGTCGGTAATTGCCGTCAGGCCCAGGGCGCCGAAGAACAGGGCCAGCGGTTTCAGGCTGGACACGATGGGCTGCAGCCACCATTGCTGCATGCCGCCCAGGACCACCAGGCCGCCCAGGAAGAAGCCGACCAGCAAGCCTTCCTTCAGGATCAGCGGGCTTTGATAGCGCTCATACGCCTGCACGAAGCCGAGGAAGAACAGGAACAGGCCGAAGAACAGCACGGGATGGTGCGCCAGGGTCACCACGCCGGCCAGCACGATCATGTGCACCAGGCTGACGGCCAGCGGCACTTTCGGCGCTTCCACCTCGCCGGCTTTCGGCTTGATGTCGGAGGTGTTGCTGTGCAGATATTTGCGCAGCAGGATGCTCACGCCCGTGGCGTTGACCACGACGGCGATGGCGGCCTTCCAGCCGAAATGGCTGGCCATGTAGGCGCTGTCCCAGTTCCAAGTGGTGGCCACCATCAGCACGGGCGGCGCCGCGTACGAAGTGAGGGTGCCGCCGATGGAAACGTTGACGAACAGCACGCCCAGGGCGCCGTATTTCAGCCATTCAGGGATGCCCGGGCGGAAGATTTGCGGCGCCAGCATCAGCGCGGCCAGGGTCATGGCGGCCGGTTCCGTGATCATCGAACCCGTCAGGGGCACCAATGCCAGGCCCAGCCAGACGAGGGCCAGTTCCGTGCGCAGCGGCATGACGCGCGCCACGCCTTTCAACAGGCGCTGCACGGCGTCGAGCACGGGGCGCGAGGCGGCCACCACCATGACGACAAAGACGAACAGCGGTTCCGTGTACTGGCGCGACTCGGCGTATTCGATGGCCGCATCGCCGCCCGAGACGAAGGCCATGACGATGATCAAAATGAAGGCCCAGAAGCCGAACACGACTTCCACTTCGCCCAGCAGGTGCAGCAGGCCCGCATGGCGCGGATGGCGGTTCGCCAGGGTATCAAACGACTTGGCGGCGAAGGTGTGGATGAGCGCAAGGCCGAAGATGATCGCGCTGATGATGTGGATGGTGGTCAAATGCGTTTCCTTATGGACGGAGGAAGCCGCCCGGTACATTGCCGAGCGGTAAGGAGAGTGCTTATGGTACAGCAATCGATGCATGAAACGGGTTTTTTCGGACCGTGCGGAGCGGCCCCTGGCACGCGCCCCGGCAGATAAACCTTGCCAAAAGCGGGGCTGGATAGTACTGTATATGCATACAGTATTCATCTTCATATTCAATCATGCAACATTCCCAATTGATGGTATCGCCGGAAGCCCTGCACCCGTCGCTCTGGCGCGCATCGCAGCTGGGGCAGGGCGCCACGCGCTGCCTGGATACGGGCTTTGCCGCATTGTCAACGCAGCTGCCGGGCGGCGGCTGGCCCAGCGGCAACCTGATCGAGTTGCTGGTGCAGCAGCCGGGCAGCGGCGAATTGCGCCTGCTGGCGCCTGCGCTGGCGCAATTGACGGGGCAGCCTGTCGTGCTGCTGCAGCCGCCCCATCCGCCCCAGGCGCTGGCCCTGGCCGCGCAGGGGCTGGCACCGTCGCAGCTGCTGTGGCTGAAAAGCGCCAGCAGCAAGGATGCCTTGTGGGCGGCGGAAAACATCTTGCGCAGCGGCAGCTGCGGCGCCCTGCTGTTCTGGCAACATCACGTGCGCGCCGACAGCCTGCGCCGCCTGCACCTGGCGGCACAGGGCGGCAATACCCTGTTCTGCATGCTGCGACCCCTGCATGGCGCGCAGGATGCGTCGCCGGCGCCGCTGCGCCTGTCCGTGCGCCCGGCCGCCGGCGGCATCGAAATCGGCTTTATCAAGCGCCGGGGACCGCAGCGCGACGCGCCGCTGTTCCTGCCCCTGCAACCTCCTTCTTTATTGCTGCGTCATGCGACTCTGGATCGGCCTGTGCCTGCCCCGGCTCCCGCTCGAAGTATTTTGCCCGCGCTGGTCGGCTGACCACCTGGACGTGGTGCTGGAGCAGGAGCAAGTGATGGCCCTGTCGCCACTGGCGCGGGAGGCGGGCATCAAGCCGGGCATGCGGCGCGCCGGCGCACTGATGCTGGCGCCGCAGGCGCGCCTGCATGAGCGTTCGCCTGAACTGGAGACGCACGCCCTGCAGGCGGTGGCGCTGGCGCTGCTGCAATACTCGCCGCTGGTGGCGCAAGGCGAGGAAGCGACCCTGCTGGTCGATGCGGGCGCCAGCCTGCGCCTGTTTGGCGGCGTGCGCGCCCTGTGCCGCAGCATCGCGGCCAGCCTGCGCGCGCTCGGCTATACAGCCGTGCTGTCGTGCGCCCCCACGGCGCGCGGCGCCTGGCTGCTGGCGCGCGCCAATACGCGCC
>CAUSDR010000295.1:0-7294 GCA_963530105.1 uncultured Janthinobacterium sp. | reverse complement strand
TCGTGCAACTGCACGCCGGCCAGCAGCAGGGCCACCAGCTCATCGGTCACGGGCTCTTGCGTCGTGGCCTGGTAAATCTTTGGAACGTGCCGCTTCGGCGACGATTGTGCATGGATAAACGGGCCATCGTCGGACATCAGCAGCATGCCGGTGGTGTCATGGTCGAGCCGGCCGACGGGCTGGACTTCGCGCCAGGTGAACTGTTCCGGCAGCAGGGTCAGCACGCCAGGGTGATGGCTGGGCTTGCGCGAGCATTCGAAGTTGGCGGGCTTGTTCAGCGCCAGGTACAGGTGCTGGCGGTACACCCACTCTTCTTCGAAGACGTGCAGCACCAGGCCTTCGGTCTCGACGGTGGTGCGGTAATTGGTCTGGGTAACGCCATCGATGACGACATCGCCATCCTCGATAAGGGAACGGCAATATTTACGGGTGCCAAAACCCTGCGATTGCAGGATGCGGTCTAGGGATAATTTACTCATGGGCGTGACTTTACCAGAAGCGGCTGGCAGCGTGAAGCGGCGGCACGTGGCGCTGGCGCGCGGGTGCCACGCGCCGGAAACCATGGCGCACGCAGAAATACAGAAAAGAACAAGGTGAGATTTGGCGAGAAATGGCGGAATCCTTTGAGATATATCAAGCGCTCGGAATATCGCATTGATAGACTGAAACTTCGTTAGGAATCCGCCTAACGAGCTTTAGGAATAATAACCAGGCAACGACTCACAAGGACATTGTATGAAGCACATCGACACCATTGCCTTACAAGGCAGCATCGACGACATGCGCATCCGTATCGCCAGCGAACAGGGCGCCATGCACAAAGTACAACTGGGCGTGGCGCGCTGGCGCGGCGCCCTGGCCACGCCGGCCCAGGATGACGCGGCGCTCGATAACGCGCCCAGTCCCGCCAGCCAGGTGCGCTGGCATGCGGAGGCGCAATGCCATTTCATGTGCTGGCTGGAACAGGGCGGCTTTGCCCATGCGCAAGCGGAACTCGATAGCCAGCCGGCCTGCGCCATCGCGGAAGACAGCCCCGACAACGAGTCCCCGGCAAAGGGAGTGCTGGCGCAGGCTAAGCAAGCCACCAGCCCGTCCTTGCCTGCGCACTGCAATGACTGTACCGCCTGAAGGCCGGCGCCGATTGACCATGCCCTGCCCTCGCATGCATGCCCCACGCCCCTGCTGCCAGCCTGCGCCGCCAGGCCGCCCCACGCCACCGATGGCGGCCACAGGCGCAAGAAGAAAACCGCAAACAGGAAGCAGCAGAAAACAGCAAACAGAAACTGCAAGCTGGAAACAGCAGAAAGAATCAACAACAGGAAACGGCAAAAGGAAACGGCGGCATTGCGCCGCCGTTCCCAAGCCCCATCGGGACTTTAGTGAGGAATGTAAATTCACTCAAAACCACATCTGCGATGCGGCGAGTAGTTCCAAGACCTGCCAATCAAGTTAGTACTGACAACATAGTTGATATATCGCCCCTCCTTGAAAAGAACTACCGCTTCACTATAGCCCAAGGAGGTCGATTTTCAAGGCAATTTACCACCTTCTTGAAAATCCTTCACGCCCCCTCTTGCCAGGCAAGCATGACTGTTGGCCTCAGCGCAACGCTGGCTGGCTCTGCTGCACGGCCGCCTTCATGGCGCCCGCGCCCATGGCCGCGCCAAACTTCTTGAGCACGCGCTCAGGCAAGCCTTCGTGCTGCGTGTAGTCGACGATGTCTTCCGCCTTGACGATGTCGCGCGCCACGCTGTCGACCGTGCCGAAGTCATCGGCCAGGCCCATTTCCACGGCTTTCGCTCCCGTCCAGTACAGGCCGGAGAAGGTCTCCGGCGTTTCCTTCAGGCGCTTGCCCCGTCCCGCGCGCACCACCTCGATGAATTGCTGGTGGATTTCATCGAGCATGCCCTGCGCATACGCCTTGTGTTTTTCCGTCAGGGGGCTGAACGGGTCCATGAAGCCCTTGTTCTCGCCCGCCGTCAGCAGGCGGCGCTCGACGCCCACCTTTTCCATCACGCCCGTAAAGCCGAAGCCATCCATCAGCACGCCGATGGAACCGACCACGCTGGCCTTGTTGACGTAGATGCGGTCGGCGGCAGCGGCGATGTAGTAGCCGCCCGAGGCGCACATTTCATCGACCACCACGTACAAAGGCTTGTCCGGATAGCCCTTGCGCAGGCGCTGCATCTCGTCGACGATCATGCCAGCCTGCACGGGGCTGCCGCCGGGACTATTAATATGCAGCACCACGGCCACGGAACCGCTGTCGGAAAACGCCTTGTCCAGCGCGGGAATGACGACGGCGGCCGAGCCGCTGCCCTCGGACTCGATGGCGCCGCTGATGTCGATCAGGGCCGTGTGGCGGCCCAGGGTTTCGCTGTCGTCCGCGCTGTTGTAGTCATAAAACACCCACAGGGCGAACAGCACGATCAGCAGGCTGAAGACCTTGAAGAAGATGCTCCAGCGGCGGTGCGCGCGCTGTTCCTGCAGGGTGGCAAACACCAGCTTTTCCAGCACGTCGCGCTCCCAGCGGCCGCCAGCGGCGCCCTGCTCCGCGCTGCCGGCCGGCTTGTCATTCGTGTTATCGCTCATAGTTCACTTTGTTTAAATTGCAACAAGGCCGCACCGGGGATCAGGCCGGCACGGGCCTGACATAATCATCGGGCTGCCAGTACAGCTGGCCATCGCGTTCGGCTACGGGAATCGGCCGCAAACGGCCGCCCTTGCAGGGGCCGCCTGCGCAGTAGCCGCTTTCCGGCACATAGATGGCGCCGTGCGTGGAACACATCAGATACAGGCCGCTGGATTCAAAAAACTCGCCTTCGGCCCAGTCCAGTTCGATCGGCACGTGGGCGCAGCGGTTCAGGTAGCCATAGGCCTTGCCGCCATGGCGCACGACAAAACCGGTGGTGGTTTCGCCGCCGGCCGAGACGGGAAAGCGCACGCCCTTGCCGCCATCGGCCACGGCCTCGGCGGCGCAAATGAAGACTTCCATGCCATGTTCCATCAGGCGTGCTCGCTCAGCCATTGATGCAGGTCGGCCACCGTGGCGGCCGAGTACAGCGGCTTGCAAGCCTGCAACTGCTCCACGGGATGCGCTCCATACTCTACGGCAATACCGGCCGCACCCGCATTGCTTGCCATCAACAAATCATGGCTGGTGTCGCCAATCATCACGGTACGGCGCATATCCTGCCCCAATTCGCGCGTCAATTCCTGCAGCATGGCCGGATGCGGCTTGGAGAACGTTTCGTCAGCGCAACGCGTGGCATCGAACAGGGACAGCAGCTTGACGGCATTCAATGAACGGTTGAGGCCGACACGGCTCTTGCCCGTGGCCACTGCCAGGAAGTAGCCCTGCTGCGACAGTTCCTGCAGCATCTCGTAGACGCCAGGAAACAGCGCCAGTTCATGGTCGCGCGACAGATAGTGATAGCGGTAGCGTTCCGCCATGCGCGCATGGTATTTCGGCTCGACGTCCGGCATCACAAGCTGCATGGCTTCCTGCAAGCCCAGGCCGATCACATGCGAGGCCAGCAACTCGGTGGGAACAGGCAAGCCCAGGTCTTTGGCCGAAGCCTGGATGCACTTGACGATGGTGGAGGTACTGTCTATCAGGGTACCGTCCCAATCGAAAACGATCAGATCAAATTGCTTTCTTGCCATGTTTCCCGACGACCCAGCCGCCGGCTCCTTGAGAATGAATGATGGCGACTGACTACCTTGTGAGTAGTGTCGCGCGCACGCGGGGATATTTATCGTGCGGCAACGGCCAATGGTTTGCCCAAGCTTACCAAGAAACGCTCGCATTCGGCAGCCAGTGGCGCATTCAAGGTCATCGTCTTGCCCGTTTCCGGATGCGTGAACGTGATTTGATGCGCGTGCAGGAACATGCGTTTCAGGGCGCCGCGCGTGCTGTCGGCTTTCAACAGGGCACGGTTGAGGGCGAAGTCGCCATATTTATCGTCGCCGGCGATGGGGAAGCCGGACGAGGACAGGTGCACGCGGATCTGGTGCGTGCGGCCCGTCTTCAATTCCGCTTCCAGCAAGGCGAAGTTGTGATATTTATGCAACAGTGAAAACACCGTGTGCGACGCCAGGCCATCGGCTTGCACGGCCACCCGGCGCTCGCCTTCCGCCGTCGTATATTTATGCAATGGCAACTTGATATGCTGGCGCGCATTCTTCCAGTCGCCCGCCACCAGCACCAGGTAGCGCTTGTCGGTGACGCCGTCGCGCATCTGTTCGTGCAGGTTGGTCAGCGCCGAACGTTTCTTTGCCAGCAACAGCAAGCCGGACGTGTCGCGGTCCAGGCGGTGCACCAGTTCCAGGAACTTGGCGTCGGGGCGCGAGGCGCGCAATTGCTCGATCACGCCGAAGGACACGCCGGAGCCGCCATGCACGGCCACGCCGGCCGGCTTGTCGATGACGAGCAGCTGCGCATCTTCGAAGATGATCTTGAATTCGGCGGCCGGCGCGCCCGTGGCGGCCTTTTCCGCCACGCGCACGGGTGGAATGCGCACCACGTCGCCGGCGGCGAGACGGTACAACTGATCGATACGGCCTTTATTAACCCGCACTTCTCCCGATCGCAAGATCCGGTAGATGTGGCTTTTAGGCACTCCCTTGCACACTCTTAATAAGTAGTTGTCGATGCGCTGGCCTGCTTCTTCTTCGGCGATCGTGACGAATTGGGCTTGCGGCTGAACCGGGGGTGTTGAAGGGGGAACAACATCATTTTGACTCTTCATTTACTATGTCTTCCCAGAAATCTCTCTAAGTCCTTCATTTTGAATATATAATTGTTTTTGCTGCGGCCCTGGCTGCTGCGAGTGTAAGAATAAAAGCACATTTTACACAGGGGCGTCTCCACCGGCCTCGCCAAATTGCAAATTCGGTGGAAAAAAATGTATATGCACCATCCCCGCGCGAATCAAGGTTGCACCGTAGTTGTAATCGGATAACGCGTGGAGATGCTGAAGTGAGTGTATTGGATTATAAGGATAAGTACCCGTTAGCGCGACTTATCGAGTCGGGCTCGCGGGTTGATGAAGTTGATAACGCTTGCCGTTTTCGCCAAACCCGTATGCGGCCACCTGAGGTTGTCGATGAATAGGCTGAGGCCAAGCCTCGCCATCGCGATCCCTGTAATGAGCCGGCTTACGATTTGGCTCTGAATTTGCTGACCACCTGCATTCTCTGCCCCCGGCATCCGGGCTGCTTCAGATGAGTTGCAGGTGTCCTGTGCACTCGGCCTGACGATCGACCTCACCGCGCCTGTTGCGGCCGTAACGTATACCTCGTACGCGTTGTTGCTCCGCACGCCTAGGCATTTCCCCCGCCAGCACTCCCTTTCTCGCATATATCCCTGTACTTCGCCGCTTCCCCGGAAGCGGCTTTGAGATGGCCTACGGGTCGCGGAGTTATAAAAATGAAACGCATGTTGTTTAATGCCACGCAGCAAGAAGAACTGCGCGTAGCGATTGTCGACGGACAAAAACTGATCGACATCGATATCGAGACAGCCGGGCGCGAACAGCGCAAATCCAACATCTACAAGGGCGTGATCACGCGCATCGAGCCTTCGCTCGAAGCGTGCTTCGTCAGCTATGGCGAAGACCGCCACGGCTTCCTGCCTTTCAAGGAAGTTGCCCGCACGTATTTCCGCGAAGGCGTGGACGTGCGCAATGCCTCCGTCAAGGAAGCGCTGCGCGAAGGCCAGGAAATCATGGTGCAGGTGGAGAAGGAAGAGCGCGGCAACAAGGGCGCCGCCCTGACCTCGTTCGTCTCGCTGGCCGGCCGCTACCTGGTATTGATGCCGAACAACCCGCGTGGCGGTGGCGTATCGCGCCGCGTGGAAGGTGAAGAGCGCCAGGAATTGCGCGAAACCATGGATAAACTGGACTTGCCAGCTGGCATGTCCGTCATTGCCCGCACCGCCGGCATCGGCCGCAACGTCGATGAACTGCAGTGGGACTTGAATTACCTGATGCAACTGTGGCGCGCCATCGAAGGCGCCGGCAAGTCGGCCAACGGCGCTTTCCTGATCTACCAGGAATCGTCGCTCGTCATCCGCGCCATCCGCGACTACTTCCAGCCCGACATCGGCGAGATCCTGATCGACACCGACGAGATCTACGACCAGGCGCACCAGTTCATGAGCCACGTGATGCCCGACATGGTGCACCGCGTAAAACGCTACAGCGACGACGTGCCGCTGTTCTCGCGCTTCCAGATCGAACATCAAATTGAAACGGCCTACAGCCGCACCGTGCCGCTGCCATCGGGCGGCGCCATCGTCATCGACCACACGGAAGCGCTGGTGTCCGTCGACGTCAACTCGGCCCGCGCCACGCGCGGTTCGGACATCGAAACGACCGCCTTCAACACCAACTGCGAAGCGGCCGAAGAAGTGGCCCGCCAGCTGCGCCTGCGCGATTTGGGCGGCCTGATCGTCATCGACTTCATCGACATGGAAGTGGCGAAGAACCAGCGCGAAGTGGAACAGCGCCTGAAGGACGCGCTGCACCATGACCGCGCCCGCGTGCAAATGGGCAAGATTTCCCGCTTCGGCCTGATGGAACTGTCGCGCCAGCGCCTGCGCCCTTCGCTGTCCGAAGGTTCGCACGTGACCTGCCCGCGCTGCTCCGGCACGGGCCACATCCGCGATACGGAATCGTCCGCCCTGCAGGTGCTGCGCATCATCCAGGAAGAGGCGATGAAGGAAAACTCGGCCACCATCCACGTGCAAGTGCCCGTCGACGTGGGCGCCTTCCTGCTGAACGAAAAGCGCGGCGAAGTGCTGAAAATCGAGAACCGCCACCGCATCGCAGTGATCCTGATCCCGAACAAGCATCTGGAAACGCCGCACTACAAGCTCGAACGCATCAAGCACGACGATCCGCGTCTGGAAGACAGCCAGGCCAGCTATAACCTGGCCGAAAGCGCTGAAACCGACATGGCTTACAGCAAGCGCCAGAAGGAAGAAGCCAAGCCGCGCCAGGAAGCCGTCGTCAAGACGATCACGCCTGACCAGCCGGCACCGCTGGTCGAGCGCAAGCCCGTCGAAGTGAAGGCCGCCCCGGCGCCCGTCCCTGCCGCGCCGCAAGGCCTGATCGCCAAGATCATCAGCTTCTTCACCGGCGGCCCTGCCCCCGTGGCACCGGCGCCAGCGCCTGTCGCGCCCGTCAAGCCGGCCGGTACTGCCGACCGTGGCGACCGCAACAGCCGTGGTCCCCGTGGCCGTGGCCGCAACGGCAAGCCTGGCCGCGAAGAGCGCGAACCGGGCCAGGGC
>CAUSDR010000294.1:0-7333 GCA_963530105.1 uncultured Janthinobacterium sp. | reverse complement strand
TGAACGGCTTGCGCCTGGTGCTGCACATCCTCGTGCCGGGCGCCTTGCCGTCCATCGTCTCGGGCCTCAAGATCGGCTGGGCGTTCGCCTGGCGCACCCTGATCGCCGCCGAACTGGTGTTTGGTACTACCTCGGGCCAGGGCGGCCTGGGCTGGTACATCTTCCAGAACCGCAACGAGCTGTACACGGACAAGGTGTTTGCGGGCCTGGCCGCCGTCATCGTCATCGGCTTGCTGGTGGAAAACATCGGCTTTCGCAGCATGGAGCGCGTGACCTTGAAACGCTGGGGCATGCAGCGCTAGTCATTTCAGCATCGTGCGCGCCGCCGCGATGATCTGCCGCGACAGTTGCTCCAGCCGCGGCGACTGCACCTTCCACGTGTGCCAGTACAGGGCCACGTCGGCCGGCGTCTTCGGCGTGAGCATCTCCACCAGTTCGCCATCCGCATTCGCCTTGAGCAGCAATTCCGGCACCATGCCGTAGCCGAGGCCGTAGCGGATGGCGTTGAAGTGCGAGGTGGCGCCCGGCACGTAATGGCAGGGGTAGGCGCCTTCGGGCAAGCCCAGCGCCTCTTGCAGGAACGACGACTGCAGGGTGTCCTTGCGCGTGTAGGCGACCACGGGCGCCGTGCGCGCCGCCTTGCGCGTCAGGCCATGCGCGAACCACTGCTGGCGGAACGCGGGCGTGGCCACCAGCCAGTAGCGCATCACGCCCAGCGGCTCGGCCGTGCAGCCGCGCATGGGTTTGGGTTCCGTGCTGATGCAGCCGATCGCCATGCCCGTCTCCAGCAAGGTGTACGTGTGGTCCTGGTCTTCCACGGTCAGGTCCAGCAGCACGCGCTCGCGGATCAGCACTTCGGACAGGGCGGGAAAGAACCAAGTGCCCATGGAATCGGCGTTCAGCGCCAGCACCAGGGTCAGCGGGGCATCCTGCTGCACCGCCAGTTCCGCTTCCAGGTCCGCTTCCAGCAGCTTGGCCCGCTTCAGGTACTGCATCAGGCGCTGGCCCATGCGCGTGGCGCGCGCGGGACGGCTGCGCACGATCAATGCATTGCCCAGCTGGCTTTCCAGCGCCCGTACGCGCTGTGAAATGGCGGGCGAGGTCAGGTGCAGCTGCAGCGCCGCCTGCTCGAAGCTGCCCGTTTCGACGACGGCGCGAAACGCTTCCGTGTGCTTGGGATTCAGGTTCATGGTGCGCGCCTAACATAAGAAAAATTTATCAATACTAAATAATACTTACTTTTGATAAGGATAGGTGTGTTGCAGTGCACAATGCCTCTTTGATGGAGTGCCGCGCGCCCGCGCGCCGCCTCCTGGCAGCAAAGGAATGACCATATGGAAACGCAAGACACGGCGCAAGACAGTGCAAAAAACAGCGCAAAAAACAGCAGCAGCGCCAGCCGCAAGCCGCCATCGAAGCTGGCGCGCCATCTGAAATTCGGCCTGGGACTGACCCTGGGCCTGGGCTTGTCCGCAGCCCTGGCGGGCGGCTACTGGCTGCGTCAGGCGTGGCAGGACTTGCCCGCCGTCGAGCACCTGGCCCAGTACAAGCCCGCGCTGCCGCTGCGTATTTTTTCCAGCGAAGGCGAGCTGCTGGCTGAATACGGCGAAGAGCGCCGCGAATTTTTACCGTTAAAAGAGATTCCGCTGCGCATGCGCCAGGCGCTGCTGGCCATCGAGGATGCGCGTTTCTACGAACACGGCGCCGTCGATTTCTATGGCCTCACGCGCGCGACCCTGGCCAACGTCGTCACGGGCCACCACGCGCAGGGCGCCAGCACCATCACCATGCAGGTGGCGCGCGACTTCTTCCTGTCGCGCGAAAAGACCGTGCAGCGCAAGCTGACGGAGATGCTGCTCGCCTACAAGCTGGAACAGCACTACGGCAAGGACAAGCTGCTGGAGCTGTACATGAACCAGATTTACCTGGGCGAACGCTCCTACGGTTTTTCCGCCGCCTCGAACATTTATTACGACAAGCCGCTGGCGCAAGTGAGCATCGCCGAAGCGGCCATGCTGGCCGGCTTGCCGAAGGCGCCATCGGCCTACAACCCCGTCGCCAATCCCCAGCGCGCCACCGTGCGCCAGCATTACATCCTGCAGCGCATGCGCGAACTCGGTTACATCACGCCGGCCGAATACGATGCCGCTGTGGCGGAAAAGCTGGCCCTGAACAAGGACCGCAACAGCTCCGTGCACGCTGCCGCGTATGCGGTGGAGGAAGCGCGCCAGCTGATCCTGCAAAGCTATCCGGAAGGCGCTTACAGCATGGGTCTGGACGTGACGACTACCATCCGCATGGCGCCGCAGCGGGCGGCCGACAAGTCGCTGCGCGAGGGTTTGTTGAATGCGCAGGCGCGCCGCGGCTATCGTGGCCCGGAAGCGCGCCTGGCCGCCTCTGCGGACAGCGTGGCGCGCCAGCTGGCCGCCTACCCGGACAGTGGCGAACTGCGCGCCGCCCTGGTGCGCAAGGTGCAGGCCAGCGGCGCGCGCCAGGTCACGGCGCAGCTGCGCAATGGTGACGAAATCGTGCTGACGGCCTCGGATGCGCGCCTGGGCGGCAAGCTGCAGTGGGATGGCAAGCGCGCCATTGCCGAGGGCAGCGTAATCCGCGTGGTGCACGATGTGGCGAAAAACCGCTGGCTGGTGAGCCAGCTGCCGGAGATGGAAGGCGCGCTCATTTCCGTCGATGCGCACAGCGGCGAAATCGTCGCCATGGCGGGCGGCTTCGATTTCTACCGCAACCACTACAACCATGCCATGCAGGCCTACCGCCAGCCCGGTTCCAGCTTCAAGCCCTTCGTGTATTCGGCGGCGCTGGAAAAGGGATATTTTCCCGGCACGGCCGTGGACGATACGCAGCGCCTGCTGCTGCCGCAGGAAACGGGTGCGCAGCCGTGGCGTCCACGCAATTACGGCAACAACTATGAAGGCTTCATCAGCGTGCGGCGCGGCCTGGTGCGCTCGAAAAACCTGGTGGCCGTCAGCCTGATGCAGGCGGCCGGCCCCGGCTACGTGCAGCATTACGCCACGCGCTTCGGCTTCGAGAGCGCGCGCAATCCCGTCTCCTTGCCGCTGGCCCTGGGCGCGGGCGCCGTCACGCCGCTGCAGCTGGCGCAGTCGTATGCCGTGTTTGCCAATGGCGGCATGCAGATGCCGCCAAAGCTGATCAAGGAAGTGCGCAGCCGCAGCGGCGCCGTGCTGTTCAGCGATGCGGCGCCACGCGCCAAGGAGGGCACGCAAGTTATCTCCACGCGCAACGCCTACGTCATGGACAGCATGCTGCGCGACGTCGTCAAGAGCGGCACGGGACGCGGCGCGCTGGCGCTGGGCCGTGGTGACGCGGCCGGCAAGACGGGGACATCGAATAACGCGTACGACGCCTGGTTCGCCGGCTATTCCTCGGGCCTCGTCTCCGTCGTCTGGCTGGGCTACGACCAGCCTAAGAGCCTGGGCAACGCCACGGGCGGCACCCTGGCGCTGCCCGTCTGGCGCGACTACATGCAGGTGGCCGTGCAGGGCCGCCGCGAACAGGTACTGGCCGAACCGCAGGGCCTGGCCCTGCTCGATGGCGACTACGTGTATGCCGAATACCTGGCCGGCGACTGCCTGCAGGACAGCCACGCCTTCATCCACAGCAGCGTCAGCTGCGGCAGTGGCGGCCCTGGCAGTCTGGGCGCCGATACGCGCCTGGCCAACGGCGAAGAGCGTGGCAGCAGCGGCGCGGGCCATGAGGCGCGTGCCCTGAGCGAAGCGCGCGAACGCGAACAAATTCTCAAATCATTTTCGGAAGAGTAAGACCATGCTGTTATATACGATTTACCTGGTGGCGATCGTCGCCGAAGCGATGTCTGGCGCCATCATGGGCATGCGACGCGGCATGGACTTGTTCGGCATCTGCATGATCGGCACCGTCACTGCGCTCGGCGGCGGCACCATCCGCGACGTGCTGCTGGGGCACTATCCGCTGGGCTGGATCGCGCATCCCGAATACCTGCTGTTTACGGTGGGCGCTGCCGTCGTCACGGCCGTGGTGGCGCGCTACCTGCATCACCTGCGCACGGTGTTCCTGCTGGTCGACGGCCTGGGGCTGGTGGCATTCTGCGTGATCGGCTGCGACATCGCCATGTCGGCCAAGATGCACCCGGCCATCGTCGTGCTGGCGGGGATGATCACGGGCGTCTTTGGCGGCCTGCTGCGCGATATCCTGTGCAACCAGATCCCGCTGGTGCTGCAGCGCGAAGTGTATGCCACCGTGGCCCTGTTCACGGGCAGCCTGTATGTGGGCCTGCTGCACTTCAAGGTGGACAGCTCGGTGGCGCAGCTGGCGTCGATTGGCGCCGGCTTCCTGTTCCGTTTCCTGGCCCTGCATTTCGAGTGGCGCCTGCCGAATTTCAATGGCGACCGCATACGGGGCTTCGAGTAACGGCCACCGCGTGATTATTTTGACGCGCGTTTAACCCCTTCTTTTCCGCCGCTGCGTTTCATGCCTGAGACCCCAGCCAACCGGAGAAGAAACGATGTCCAGCGCCCGCAAGATCACATTGATGCTATTCCTGCTGCTGTCGGCAGGTTGCCATGCCACCGATACGGCGCCGCGCAAGACCCTGGCGCCGTTTGCCAGCGAACAGGCCCTGAGCGCCTACCTGCAGCAGCTGCAGGCGCGCCAGGCAGCCCTGCTGAGGGAGCGGCAGCAATTGCAGCGCGCCACGTCGCAGTACGCGGCGACGGCGCCCGTGCCGCCATCTGCTCCGCCTCCGGCGCCAATAGCGGCGAAAACTGCGCCGGCGGCCGAATCGGTCACCAATGTGCAGACGGCGGGCGTGGACGAAGGTGGCATCGTCAAGCTGCATGGCAAGCACCTGGTGATGCTGCGGCGCGGCAAGCTGTTTACGGTGGCGGTGGGCGGCAATGCCCTGCGGCCCGTATCGTCGCTCGATGCGTTCGCGCCTGGCAGCGACCCGTCGGGCAGCTGGTATGACGAGATGCTGATCGATGGCGATACGCTGGTGGTGATCGGCTACAGCTACAGCCGTGGCGGCACGGAAATCGGCCTGTTCGATATCCACGCGGATGGCAAGCTGGCCTACCGTTCCACTTACCACCTGCGCTCCAACGATTATTATTCCTCGCGCAATTACGCCAGCCGTCTGATAGGCAGCAAGCTGGTGTTTTACTCGCCCCTGTCGCTGAACTTGCGCCGTGGCGACCCGTTCGGCGGCTTTCCCGCTCTGCGCCGCTGGCGTCCCGACGCCGTGCCATCGGACTTCAAGCGCATCGCCCCGGCCACGCGCATCTACCGCACCGACGAAGAACCGGAAGCTGGCACCAGTCTGGCCCTGCATACGGTCACCGTGTGCGACTTGGCGCAGCGCGACATGCGCTGCGAAGCCACTGCCGTCATGGGGCCGCAGGGACGCGTGTTTTACGTCTCGGGCGAATCCGTCTACGTGTGGACGACGCGCCGCGGCAGCGATTCCGGCCTGTTCCGCATTCCCCTCGATGGCAGCGCGCCCAGCGCCCTGAAAGTGGCGGGCGCGCCCGTCGACCAGTTCTCGTTCCTGGAAAGCGCTGATGGCCACCTGAACGTGCTGCTGCGCGCCCAAGGCCAGGGCGACGCCATGTGGGACGGCACGCGCGGGCGCGGCGACATGGCCTTGCTGCGCGTGCCGCTGGCGTCGTTTTCCGATGGCCGCGACAGCGCGCCCGCCGGCAGCTACCGGGCACTGCCCGGCGGTGGCGGCTACGGCCTGCAGAACCGCTACGTGGGCGCGTATCTGTTGTACGGCAATCCGGGCAATCCCGGGCGGCGCCAGGCCGACCAGGCCTGGCCGCGCCAGCCTTTATACGCCGTGCGCTGGGCCGATGCGGGCAGCGTGCAAGCCTTGCCGCTGCCGCACGGCGTGGAGCGCATCGAGGCGCTGGGCGATGAGGCCGTGGTGATCGGCGCGCAGGGCAAGGACCTGCATTTCAGCAGCATCCGCCTGGGGGCGCAGGCAGCGATTGCCACGCGCTATATCCGCGCCGATGCGGCGCAGGGCGAATCGCGCAGCCACGGCTTTTTCTACAAGCCGCAAACGGCCGGCGAGGGCTTGATCGGCTTGCCCATCCTGGGCGCGGACGAGCGGCCCGGCCTGCACCGGCCAGCCGCTTCCGTGCTGTACCTGAAGAACAGCGCGCTGCAATTGACGGAACTGGGCGCGCTGGCCGCGCGGGCCGGTGAGCCGGCGGACGACGGCTGCCGCGCTTCCTGCGTGGACTGGTACGGCAATGCGCGTCCGCTGTTCCTGCAGGGCCGGGTCTTTGCCTTGCTGGGCTATGAACTGGTGGAAGGGGCGCTCAAGGATGGCCAGATCCGCGAAGTGCGCCGCATCAGCTATGCGCCCCTTGCGTCCACTTTACGCTGAGGGAGCATGAAAATTGTCGCTGCCGCGTAGTTCGGCTACACTGCTTCGCATGCCCGATACTTTACTCACCGCGACGGATGAAGAGCTGATGCTGCGCTACGGCGCCGGCGACCTGGCAGCGTTTCGCGAGCTCTATCGGCGCCACAGCCAGGGCCTGTACCGCTTCGTGGCCTGGCGCGCGCCGCGCCGCGCGTGGGTGGACGAGATCGTCCAGGATGCGTGGGCCAGCCTGCACGCGGCACGCGCGGGCTACCAGCCGCAGGCCGCGTTTCGCACCTATCTGTACCAGATCGCGCGCAACCGCCTGATCGACCTGCTGCGCCAGCGGCAAGGGCAGGAGCACGAGGCAACGGGCGAGCTGGCGGACGACGGCGCCTCGCCGCAGCAGTCGCTGGAACAGAAGCAGCAGCATGCGCGCCTGCATGCGGCCATCGCCGCGCTGCCGGTGGAGCAAAAGGAAGCGCTGGTGCTGCAGCAGTTCAGCGGCATGAGCATCCAGGACATCGCCGTGGTGACGGGGGCGGAAACGGAAACCGTCAAGAGCCGGCTGCGCTACGCCATGCAGAAGTTGCGGGCGGGACTGGACAGTGCCAATGGCGCGGGAGGACAGGCATGAATACGTACGATCACGATAACGATGCGCCGCAGGATGAGGAATTGAACGCGCTGCTGGCCAGCCTGCCGCAACCGGCGCCGTCGAGCGCGCTCGATGCGGCCATCCTGGCCGGCGCGGAACAGGCCTTGCACACGCCGGCAGCGGCCAACGACAGCGCCGATGGCGTGCTGCGCACCCTGCCTGCGAAGAAGGCGCCAGATTACCTGCAGCGCTGGCGCGTTCCGCTGGGGCTGGCCGCGGCCGTGCTGCTGACGGTGAACCTGATCGGCGTGGACTGGTTCGGCTCGAAACCGGCGCAATTTCCCGTGGTG
>CAUSDR010000293.1:0-7338 GCA_963530105.1 uncultured Janthinobacterium sp. | reverse complement strand
CACTTCGCCCCACGGAATGTGCACGGTCAGCACGGTGGCCACATAGGCGAGCAGGCCCAGGGTCAGCCATTTCAGGATGCGCACGTATTTTTGATAGGGAATGAACACTTGCAGCAGCAGCGACAGCAGGCCGAAGCCCAGCGCATACAGGTGCGTGGGGCCGCCGATGATCAGGGTGAGGGCATCGCCCATGGCGGCGACGTCGGCGGCGATATTGATGACGTTGGCCAGCAGCAGCAAGCCAACGATGGCGTACAGCAAGGGGCGCGGGTAGTGGCGGCGGATATTCGTCGCCAGCCCATGCCCGCTGACGCGGCCGATCCTGGCGCTGATCACCTGGATGCCCAGCATCAGCGGATACGTCAGGCACACGGTCCACAGCATGCCGAAGCCGAACTGGGCGCCGGCCTGCGAATACGTGGCGATGCCGCTGGGATCATCATCGGCCGCGCCCGTGATCAGACCCGGCCCCAGCTTGCCCAGCCAGGTGTCGGACGGGGCCGGCTTGCCGCCGGCGGGCGCGTCGCTGTCCACGGCCGTCAGTTCACGGGAAAATCGTCCAGCGTGGCCGGCTCGCGCACGACATGGCCCGTGCGCTCGAAGCGGAAGCGGGCCGACATCGCATACGCGGCCTTGCGCACGCGCATGATGGAACCGAGCGGGCGGTGGGCCAGCACGCCATGCCAGGGGCTGAAGGCCATGCCGTCATCCACGGCGCGCGACAGGGATTCGCTCCAGCCCGCCTGCGGCAGGGCCGTGATGCGCGCCACGGGCAGGTAGGGGCTGTCTTCTTCCGGCCAGACGACGGACGAATCTTCCAGCGGCATGGTGGCGATGTCGCGGCACAGCTGGATGCGCACTTCCCAGGTGGCCGCATGGCGGGCAAAGAAGGCGACGACGGCGTCGCGCAAGCCGTTCGGCTTGCCGTCGAGGTCGACATGCGCGCCCGTCAATGCCGCCAGTTCCGGCGAAACGGGCACCAGCGCCACCTTGGCCATGTAGGCGCCATATAAAATGGGCGCCTGGCTGTAGTAGGTTTCGCCCAGCACATGGGTTTCCGGATGGCCGCCCAGGCTTTTCAGGGTGCCGCTTTCGCCGCCCACGGCTTCGAGGGCCTTTTCCGCGCCCTGCAGCACGGTCGACAGCGCCTGCTTCAGGCGCGGCGCCTTGTCCGTGGTGCTGGCCAGCAACTTCAAGCTGCCGAGGAATTTTTTCGCGCTGGGCGCCAGGAAGGCGGGACCGTTGACCAGCACGAAATCCTGCGTGCTGGCCGGCGCCGTGCCGTCGTCCGCGTCCAGGCTGGACAGCTGTGCGCCCGGCACGCCCAGCACCTTCACGGCCATGCCGCGCGGCACGGAGACCTTGTCGTCGAGCATGTCGCCGGGAATGGTGGAAATGCGCATCACGACATCATAGGCTGCCGGCGCGCTGAATAATCCCTGCGCCAGCTCGGGCGCCAGATTGTCCAGCACGTGCAGGCGGGCCCGCAGCAAGCCGTGGCTTTTCGCGTGCACGCTGCGCGTGGCGTGGCCGCTATCCTTGTAGGTGGTGTCGGAAATGCCGTGCAGGGTGTGCAGCAGCTGCGCGCGCGTCTCCTGCTCGCCTTCCTCTTCAAATTCGTAGCGCGGTTCGTAGGGCAGGGGCGGGCGTGGAATGGCGGACATGGCTTTTCCTTGTGATGGGTGAGTGTGCTCCATCATTGCCGCCAATGCCACATCCTTCCGTTTGCTGGCATACACAGGCGCAAAATAAGCCTTAAGCGGCCTTCCGCGCCACAAAGGCGGCCGTCTTGTAGGGCACGCTGATGGTGGCCTGGCCGCGCAAGGCCGGATCAGACGCGATCAGCTGGGCGATTTCCGCGTCGATGCGCTGGCGTTGCTCCTCTGGCAAGGCGGCGATGAAGCTGGTGGAGCGCACGCGGTTGAACAGCACGTCTTCGGCCGTGCCCGTGTGGTCCTGGGAAAAATGCGTTTCCTGCAAGGCCGTGTAGCCCGCATGGGGGAAGACCTGGCGCCAGGCGCCCGTGTAATAGCGGGGCGTGTCGCCTTCGGCCCGGTTGACGATGGCGTCCAGCCTGGCCACCCAGGGCACGCCGGCGTCGCGCAAGTTCCACACCAGGCCCAGCGTGCCGCCCGGTTTCAGCACGCGCAGGATCTCGTCGAGCGCTGCGGCGCAGGCGAACCAGTGGAAGGCCTGCGCGCAGACGACGGCGTCGACGCTGGCGTCCGGCAGGGGAATGGCAGTGGCCGTGCCCGCCAGGGCCCGCACCTGCGGCAGGGCGGCGGACAGTTTCGCCAGCATGGCGGCCACGGGTTCGACGGCGATGACCGTGGCGCCCGTTTCCAGCAGGCGGGGCGTGAACTTGCCCGTGCCGGCGCCCAGGTCCAGCACGGTCTTGCCCGGCCCCAGGCCCAGGGTGTCGCGCAGCCAGATGGATACCTCAGGCGGATAATCGGGCCGGCCCTTGACGTAGGTATCGGCGCCAGTGCTGTAGCCGTCGGCTGCGGCGTGGTGAATGTTGCTGCTCATGCAAGACTCCCTGGATGGTCATGGCAAGAGCGTAGCAGATTGCGCCATCGGCGGCGCGTCAGTAGCGCGCATCCTTGGGCTTGCCGCCGTGCGGCCAGTCCTTGACCTTGTCCGGGAAGTCCGGACGGGGCATGTGGCTGAAGTATTCGGCCACGTCGACGGCATCCTGGTCGGACAGATTCCCCTGTCCCAGCGGGAATTTCTGGCCGTGGCCCATCACCATGTTGGCCTTGACGAAGCCGGCCGCCGTGTAGGTGCGGGCCATGCCGGCGCCGATATTGAAGGAGCGCTCGCCCCACAGCGGAGGGAACGCCACTTCGCCGTCGGCACCCTTGATGCCTTCGCCATTCGCGCCATGGCAGACGGAACATTGCGCCGCATACACTTTCTTGCCATTCACGGGGTCCGGCAGCAGCTTGCGGTCGATCTTCGCCACGCCGCGCCCCGGCACCTTGTCATCGGCTTGCGTGGCGCCCTTCATCCATTCGATGTAGGCGACCATGGCTTGCAGGTCGGGGCCATCGGCCGGCAGGGGCTTGCCATGCATGGAGCGCCGGAAGCAGCCATTGATGCGCTCGCCCAGGTTGATGACCTTGCCCGCGCGCGGCGCTTCGGCCGGGAAGAATGCCGCGATGCCCAGGAAGGGCGAGCCGCTGGCGACCGTGCCGCCATTCAGGTGGCAGCTGCTGCAATTGAGGTCGTTGCCCACGTTGTTCGGCAGGCGCGCCCGCGTTTCCGTCATCAGCTGCATGCCGTGGATCAATTGCTTGGCATTCGCATCGGCCAGCAGCGCGGCATAGCGCGGGGTCTCGAAATCCGTGACCGGCGGGCCTTTCAGCTGGAGTTCCTTGCGTACCTTGGCGATCTGCGCGGGCGTGACGGGCGCGCCCTGGTTGCCCCACTTGCCGCGCACGAAGGTGAGGATGTCGGCCAGTTCGCTGTTCGACAGCTGGTCGTAGGCGGGCATGCCGAAGGAACGGGGCGAATGCTGCGTGACGGCCGACTGCCAGCCCGTCAGCGCAATATGGATGACGGTGGTGGGGTCTTTCGATTGCACGGAGTCATTCTGCGCCAGGGTAGGGAAAATATTCTCCACGCCGCGGCCGTCGCGGCGGTGGCAGGTGGCGCAGAACTGCAAATAGCCGAGGCCACCGCGCGTGTTGTACAGCGCCGCGTCGCTGGCCGCCACCACGGGCGCCGGCGCCTTTTGCGTCACTTGCGCGCCCGGTTTCGCCGGCAAGCCGTGCAGGTACTGGGCCAGCGCGTCCAGGTCGCCATCCGTGAAGTACTGCGTGCTGTGCGTGATGACTTCCGTCATGCTGCCCGCCGCCGTGCCGAAACTGTTGCGGCCCGTTTTCAGCAGGCGCACGATTTCCTGCGGCGTCCACAGGTTGCGCAGGTTGACCGCGTGCCAGCCGTCAAAGGTAAAGCCGGACAAATACTGCTTGCCGTCGCTGCTATCCTGGCCCATGGCCTTTTCCTGGAAGGCGACGCCGCGCGGCGTGTGGCAGGAGCCGCAATGGCCCAGGCCCTGGGCGATATAGCTGCCGCGGTTCCACACGGCCGACTTGGAGCTGTCCGGCTTGAACGGCGCGTCGTCGAGGAAGACGGCATTCCACAGCGACAAGCCCCAGCGCATGCTGAACGGCCATTTCATGTCCGTATCGCGGTTTTTCTGCGCCACGGGCGCCACGCCCTGCTGCAGATAGGCATACAGGGCCTGCATGTCGGCGGGCGTGATCTTGGCGTAGGACGGGTAGGGCATGGCCGGATACAGGTTGTGCCCGTCCGCCGCCACGCCCTGGCGCATGGCGCGGTCGAATTGCGCGAACGAATACGTGCCCAGGCCCGTCTTCGCGTCCGGCGTGATGTTCGTGCTGTAGATGGTGCCGAAAGGCGTCTTGAGTTCCAGGCCGCCGGCCATGGCGGCGCCGTTCGGGCTGGTGTGGCAGGCAACGCAGTCGCCCAGGCGGGCCACGTATTCGCCGCGCTTGATCAGGTCGGCTGACGTGGCCTGCGTGGCCGGCACCGCGGCCAGGGCCGGCAGGGCGCCGAACAGCAAACAGGCCAGGAGCAGCAGTGCAAGGTGAAGGGAGAACCGGCGGCGCGCGCCGGCATGCAGGATGGAAGTGAGATTGGCGTTCATGGTGACCCTTTATTATTGGGGCCCAGCATACGCATCCACCCCCGCCGCGAAAATTGGGAGTTTCTTTCGGCCGGCTAGGTAATCTTGCCTAGTGCATCATGGCGCGAATTCGTGTAAGGCTCGCCGCGAACCGCCGCAGACCGGCCGGGATGGGGCCAGCCTGCGCTGCGCTGCCTGGCGATGCCGGCCGGTTCAGGGGGCGGCGCGCGCCATGTCCGCATAATCGGGCAGGGCGATGGCATCGGCCTTGGGCGCCAGGAAGCTGGCCAGCAGCGGCTTCAGCAGCGGAACATTGGCCAGGCGCAACAGTGCATGGCCAATGGCGATGCCGGCGCGGCTATGCGGGGAGGCCAGGCGCGGCGCGAACAGCGGCACGCTTTGCGCCTGGTCAACATATGGCCGCATGACCTTTTCATAGGCGGCAAATGCCTGGGCGTGATCGGCGTGGCGGCCCAGTTCGCCCGCCAGCACGTAGGCGCCGCACATGCCCAGGCTCGTGCCCATGCCGCTGATGGGCGAGGCGCAATAGGCGGCGTCGCCCACGAGGGCGATGCGGCCCTTCGACCAGCGCGGCATTTTTACCTGGGAAATCTGGTCGAAATACAGGTCGGGGGCGTCGTCCAGGGCTGCCAGGATACGCGGCGTCTCCCAGCCGAGGCCGCCGAATTTTTCCTTCAGCAGCTGCTTTTGCGCCGCTGGCGGCAGCTTTTCGTAGCCGCTCGGTGCTTCCTGGAACGACAGCAGGGCGCGCGTGGTGCCCAGGTTATCGGGACGCAGGCAGACGCACAGGCCGCCCGGCGCATTGAACCAGCGCATCTGGCGTCCATCGCCCGGCGCGCGCGCAATGGTGAAATAGGCCGTGTACAGGTTGAACGACCGGCGCCTGGCCTCGTCCCCGAACACCAGCTTGCGCGTGTGCGAGCCGACGCCTTCGGCGCCGATGACGAGATCGAATGTTTCCTCGCCGCCCTGTTCGAAGCGCACCTTGACGCCATGCGGCAATTCTTCCAGCGCGGCGATGCTGTCGCCGAAGCGGTAGTCCACCAGCTGGCGGCCATGCTCGATCAGCAGCTTGGCCAGTTCGCCGCGCAGGATTTCCAGCTCGGCCACGGGGCCGTTGCCGCCAAACGCCCCGATGCCAAATGCCGCCTGGGTGCGGTCTTGCGCGTCGACAAACCTGATGCCGTCTTCATGCGTGGTTTTGGCGCGGATGGCGCTCTCCAGCCCCATGCGCTGCGCCACCAGCTTGCCGGCGCCGCGCACGTCGATGGTTTGCCCGCCATCGCGAAATTCGGGCGCCCGTTCCACCACCGTCACCAGCATGCCCTGGCGCGCCAGCCAGTACGCGAGGGTGGGACCGGCGACACTGGCGCCTGTAATCAAAATTTTTCGTGTATTCATCATGTATTTTTCTTCGTTGATGCGTTTGGCAAGGTGTTGCGGTAAACGGCCGTCACTTGCTGCAGGAAATGCTCAATCGTCGTGCGCTCGTCGGCGGACAAGGCGCCCAGCACGGCGTCCAGGCCATTGAGCATCGGTGCGATATGCCGGTACGTTTGCGCCACGGAAGCTTGCACGGGATGGACGAGCACGCGGCGCTTGTCGTCCTGCTGGCGCACGCGCGTCACATGGCCGGCCCGTTCCAGGCGGTCGATGACGAGCGTGACGCCCGCCGTCGTGACGGACAGCCGCGCAGCCAGTTCGTTGGGAGACAGCGGGCCGTGCGTGATCAGCTGCTCCATCAATGCCAGATCCGTCTGGTTGATGCCCATCGCGGTGCTCAGGTGCTGCGCCGTTTCGCGCGTGAGGATGGCGATGTCCTGCAAATAGCGGCCGATGGCATCGCCCGCGATGTGCATGCCGCGCGGGTCTTCGGCGTCAAACGTTTCGGTGGTTATTACTTTGTCATGCATGGTTTACCTCAAGTTCAGGTTTTGCGGCGGTGGGAAAGAATAAGGTCACGCCGGCGAAGGCGACGAGAATCACGGCCTGCACAAATAAGGCGGCTCGGAAAGCCAGGTCCGGCGTCATGGCGGGATGGGCGGCAAAAAAAGTGCCCGTGAATAGCGCCACGCCGATCGAGGCGGCGATCGATTGCACGGCGGACAGCACGCCGGAACCGGAACCGATCTGCCTGTCATCGAGCGACGCCAGGATGATGCTGAACAGGGCGGCGATCACCAGGCCGGCGCCGATGCCGCACACCAGCATGCCCGGCGCCACGTGCCAGGCGGAAAATGCGGCCGTGTTGCCCACCTCATGGTACAGCAGCGCCACGCCGGCGAGCTGCACGGCGGCCCCCAGTTGCAGCACCTTGCGCCCGAAACGCGCCGCCAGCACGGCCCCGCTCACCGTGGCGCCGCACGCCGTGCCGATGGCGAATGGCAAATTGGCAATACTTGCTTCGCCGGCCGTGTAGCCGTGGCCAATCTGCAGGAAGAGGGTGACGACCAGCTGCATGCCGACGAGCGAACAAAAGAACAGCGCGATGCCCGCCAGGCCGGCCGCGTACGCCGGGCGCCGGAAAATTGACGGCATGACGAGCGGCGTGCGGCCTGCGCGCAGCAGCGACGACTGGCGCAGCGCAAACAGGGCAAAGCCCAGCACGGCCAGCGCGATGCTGGGCCATCCCCAGCCGGGCCAGCCTTGCGCCTGGCCCAGCG
>CAUSDR010000292.1:0-7388 GCA_963530105.1 uncultured Janthinobacterium sp. | reverse complement strand
GTCCTGCGGTGCGCGGCGGCACGCTGGCGCCCTTCTATAATCAGGGCACTACCGTTTTTGCGTATTGAAAGGATCATCCATGCCCACGCCATTTTCCCGCCGCCTGCTGCGCGTTGCCGTATTCGCCGCCACGGGCCTGGCCAGCCTGCAGCCGGCCAGCGCCCAGCAATTCGGCGCCGTCGACGCGCGCGCCGTCTGGCAGGAGCGTTCGCTGTCGGCCTGCCGCAGCGAAACATCGACGACCGCGCCCGACGTCTGCCTGCTGCGCACCATGCAGCGCAGCGGCGCGCGGCCGCAAGCCATCGCCGCCGCGAAAATGCTCGTCAAGGCGGACAAGGCCGGCTTCATATCCGCCTGGCGGCCGCTGGGCAAGGCGGCCCTGGCCACTGTCACCTATCCATTTCGCGCCAACACGAATGAAGGCACCCTGCTGATCGACAGCGATGGCGCGGCCATCGACGTCGACGAGGGCGCCGTGCGCGAGGAAGACCGCGCCACGCCCGCCTGGCAAGCGTTTACCGCCGCCCATCCGGACGCCGTGCCGTTCGCGCCCGCCGATTTCGTCGGCGTCACGGCCACGGCCGACGGCGGCCAGAGCGTGCTGTTTTCCACGCCCCTGAAGACGTGCCATGCCTGCGCGGACGATGGCGCCCTGCTGGTCGCGTATGCCATCGACAAGGATGGCGTCGTGCGGGAACGAAAACTCTTGGCGATCAAGTAATACTGCTTCAAAGATAAGTTAGAATTGCTCGATGGCATGTCTATACGTGTACATGCCATCGATCCGACTACTATTTATCTCAGGAAAACATGCGCCTTTCACGTCCCGCCCTCCGCCTTGCCGCCGCCCTGCTGCTGTCTTCCGGCAGCGCCTTCCACCTTGTCCATGCCGCGCCCGCCGCCAGCGCGGCCACGCCGCTCGCCATCGGCGAGAGTTTTACCCTTGATTCCCAGGCGCTGAAGGAAAAGCGCCACATCAATGTCTACATGGCGCGCGCCTGGGATACCCCGCCGGACGCGCCATTGCCTGTGCTGTACATGCCGGACGGCGGCGTGGCGGAAGATTTCCTGCACGTGGCAGGCTTGCTGCAAGTGTCTGTCGCGAACGGCACCATGCGCCCCTTCATGCTGGTCGGCATCCAGAACACGCAGCGCCGGCGCGACCTGACGGGCCCCACGGAAAATGCCGAGGACCGCAAGATCGCCCCCGCCGTCAGCGGCGCGCCCGCCTACCGCGCATTTCTGCGCGATGAATTGAAACCGGAAATCGCGCGCCGCTACCGCACGACGGGCGAGACGGCCATCGTCGGCGAATCGCTGGCCGGCCTGTTCGTGGTGGAAACGTATCTGCTGGAACCGCAACTGTTCGACCATTACCTGGCCTTCGATCCCAGCCTGTGGTGGAACCATGGCGCGCTGCCGCGCCAGGCCGCGGCCCTGATCGCCAAGGGCCAGCCGGGCAAGCACAGCTTGTATCTCGCGTCCAGCAGCGAAGCGGGCATCGCCGTCGAAGTCCACCGCCTGTCCGACGTGCTGCGGCAGCAGGCGCCCGCAGGCTTGCAGTGGCATGTGGAAAAGATGCCGGAAGAAAGCCATGGCACGATTTACCATCCGGCCGCCTTGAAGGCGTTCCGCGCCGTCTTCAAGCCGCAGGCGCCGGCCGGCCAGTAAAACATGGACAAACTGTAATCAGGCGCACGCTTCAGGCGCCAGGCCTGGCGGGTAAAATCGGCTGCCCCTCTTCGGCAGCCTTTTTTTCGCCCACCTGATTCCAGATACCCATGAGCTTTTTGCAACTACTTATCCTCTCCATCGTCCAGGGCTTTGCCGAGCTGCTGCCCGTCTCCAGCTCCGCCCACGTCATCATGGCGGAAAAACTGATGGGCCTCGACCCCACGTCGCCGGAGCTGACCATGCTGCTGGTGATGTTGCATACCGGCACCATGTTCGCCGTCATCGTGTATTTCTGGAAATCCTGGCGCGCCACGTATTTCAGTTCGGCCGCCGCCTTCCGCAGCAATGCCTGGCTGCTGGTGGCCGCCACGGCCCTGACGGGCATCGTCGGCTTCGGCTTGCTCAAGGGAATCACCCACGTCATGCGCAAAGAGGCGCCCGGCTTTGAAATCGAGCACCTGTTCGGCAACGCCAAGCTGATGGCCGCCGCGCTGGCGGCCGCCGGCGTGCTGATCATCGCCTCGTCGCGCCTGCAGGCGCGCCAGCACGGCACCTTGTCTGTCGCCAAGGCGATGGTGATCGGCGCCGTGCAAGGCCTGTGCCTGCCTTTCCGGGGTTTTTCCCGCTCGGGCGCCACGATTTCGGCCGGCATCGCCATGGGCGTGCCGCAGCGCCGGGCCGAAGAGTTCAGCTTTGCCCTGGCCGTGGTGCTGACGCCAGCCGTGCTGGCCAAGGAAGGCTGGCGCTTCTACCAGGCCGTCGCCAGTGGCAGCCTGGACCACCTGCAGCATGGCGACAGCCTGCTGCATCTGCTCGCGCCCAGCCTGCTGGGCATGCTGCTATCGTTCCTGGCCGGCCTGCTGGCCCTGCGCTGGCTGTCGCGCTGGCTGGAACAGGGACGCTGGCATTTCTTTGGCGCCTATTGCCTGCTGGCCTCCTTGGTGGTGCTGTACGTAGGGTAAAATCGCCGGGTTTGTAGTTTGACCTACACATCCCAGCCAGGTTCCACTGAAAGCCAACGATGAATTTTGCCGCCACCGCCGCCCTCTCCCTAGCCATGTCCACCGACGCCTTCGCGGCCGCCGTGGGCAAGGGCGCCGCCCTGCACAAGCCGCAATGGCGCGAAGCGTTGCGCACGGGCCTGATTTTCGGCGTCATCGAAGCCATCACCCCCGTCATCGGCTGGGCGCTGGGCAGCGTCGCCGCGCCCTACGTGGAAGCATGGGACCACTGGATCGCCTTCAGCCTGCTGGGCATCATCGGCTTGCTCATGATACGCAACGCCCTGAGCGATAGCGATGAGGAAGAAGCGCCGGCGCAATCGCATTCGTTCTGGGTGCTGGCCGTGACGGGCCTGGCCACCAGCATCGACGCCATGGTGGTGGGCGCGGGCCTGGCCTTGTTGGGCGCCAATATCGTCGTCACGGCCGCCGCCATCGGTTTTTCCACCTTCGTCATGGTGACGCTGGGCGTGATGCTGGGCCGCGTGCTGGGCACCGTCGCCGGCCGGCGCGCCGAACTGGTGGGCGGCCTGGTGCTGATCGTCATCGGCTGCGTGATCCTGTACGAGCATATCGGCCATCCGGCAGGCTAGGCGCTCGCGCCTGCCATCATGATAGCCGCGGACGGCGCGCCAAGCGGCTGTGCGCCGGGCTTTTCCTGGAGTATCATTGCACCCTGTTCCCCCTCCCGCGCCGCAGGCCTGAAAGCAGTGATGAATCAATTTAATGAAGGCGATATCGTGCGCGTCAAATGCGGCGGCCCCGACATGACGGTGCTGTGCATCGACGGCGATTATTTCACCCAGGAAGAAAACCGCACGGCCGTCTTTTGCGTGTATGAAAAAGACCATTTTCTGTTCGAGCAAGCCTATCCGGAATGCGCGCTCGACATCATCCGCTACGAACGGCGCCGCTTCCCGCGCGACGCCTGACGCCCCGCCCGCACGCCAGCGGCGCACGGCATGGGACGCGGGTCGCTTTATGCTACATTAAACGCTCTGCATTCACGTCTCGCTAGGTGACCATCATGGAAACTCTGGAGCTGCTTTTTGCCTCGCTGGTGCGCGATACGGCCGAGTCGATCCGCGACCATCACATCCCGTTTGCCATCAAGCATGACGAGCGCGCATATTTCGAGTGGATGGATGGCCATCCCATCGATGGCTATATCCAGGAAGCCTATCGCGAGATCGAGGAAACCGCCCAGCAACTGCGCGCCATCCGCGCGGGCTGATCACGCCTGGCAAAATCGGCGGCGCGGGGCGCTTTGCGGCTTGCGGCCTGCGCTGCTCGGCGGACGCACGGTGGCGCTGCGTGGCCGCCAGGCAGCGCCGCGCGCCTGGATTTTTGCTGGCGTCATGACGCCAGCCGGAACCTGGCTAAAAAGCGTGGCATTGATCCAGATCAAACACTCATCTGTTTCAAGCGTGCAGTTCATCGCGTGCCGCGACAATTGGTGCTGGAGGCGACGAATATGGATCAGCAACAGAAACATCAAATCAGGGGCTATGAATTTCATGTGGCGGGGGCGCTGGAAAAAGATGGGCGCTACCGGGGCATGATTTTGCTGAGCAAGCGGGGCGATACGCAGCAAGTGTACGCCAAGCCCGTGCTGATCGAGACGGCCAGCAGCTTCAAATCCGTGCATGCGGCCCTGATCGAAGCGTCGGCATATGCGCAGGAAATCATCTATAACGGCGCCATCCAGGCGCTGCTGCCGGCGGAACTGCCTGTCGCCGGCAAGCCGGCATCGCAGCCGCCGGACCTGGTGGGCAATTAGGCGCTGGCGTCAAGGGTGCAATCACGGCATACAATCCGGGCTTGCAATCAATGGTGGCAATCCGGTCTTGCAATTAGGGCTTGCAAGCATCGGTGGCCATCCGGGGCCGCTGACAAGGGCGGCAAGCCAGGGCGGCAATCAACGGCGCCCAAGGCCGATGGCAAGCCCTGCAGGAAGAGCGGGGCGCGTATAATCACGCGCTTCCCCAGCTACCCCTTAGAACCATGGAATCTGTCAATTTGCCGCTGGTCTTCCTCGTCGGCTGCGCCCTGATCGCGCTACTGGCCAAGAAAAATGGCTACTCGTGGTATTTGTTCTTCTTTGCCGTCGCCGTGCCCGCCCCTGTGCTGTTGCTGGCCCTGCCCCATGTGCTGGGCGTGGAGATCGCGTCGCTGACCTCCGTGCGCCTGGGCGCCGCCCTGCTCTTCCCGCTGGCGGGCCTGCTGCTGGCGCTGCGGCGCAAGCGGCCGTGAAACTGCCTCAGCGCATCTGCGCGCCATCGGCCAGGCGCCAGCCCACCGACAAGGCCAGCTGCTGCGCCTCTTTTTCATTGCTGCAATCATCATAATCGCAGGTGTCGGCATAGGCGCCGCACGCCTGGTTCTGGCTGACGTAGGAACCGACCCAGCGGCCATCGCGGCGCTGGCTGGCCGTGGCGCTGATGGTGAAACCTTTGTGGATGGTGGGATTTTCAAAAGGCATAATTCCTCCGATGCAAGAAGCGTCAGGGATCTGACTGGACTTCACTGTGCGCCTTGCCGCCATAACAGTCTGTACGTTTGACCACACTCACGAAAAGGGGGCGCCGCGCGCCCGTGCCGCCAGGCGATCGGGTATGATTTCGCCATGTGTGGACGATTCGATCAAAATGACACGGCGCGCGTGCTGGCGTCGTCCTTCGGCTGGACCGACGCCGTCTTTGACAGCGAGGCCGAGCCGCACCTGAACGTTTCTCCGGGCACGTACCGGCCCGTGCTGCATGTGGCCGATGGCGTGCGCCGCGTCGATGACGTCTTCTGGGGCTACCGGCCCGCCTGGGCCGCCGCGGCCACGCCCGCGCCCGGCAAGAAAAAAATTCCCATCGCCATCAATGCCAGCCTGGAAAAGCTGGCTGGCGCTTACTGGAAACCGTTGCTGCGCGCGGGACGCGGCATCGTCTGCGTCGACGGCTGGTATGAATGGACGGGCGAAAAAGGCGCGAAGCAGCCGTGGCATATCCACCGCCAGGACCGCGCGCCCCTGTTCCTGCTGGCGCTCGCGCATTTCGGCGCCTACAAGCTGAGCCGGGAGGAAGCGGGCTTCGTGCTGGTGACGGCGGACAGCCTGGGCGGCATGGTCGACATCCACGACCGCCGTCCCGTGGCCGTCAGCCGCGACGATGCCTGGCGCTGGCTCGATCCACAGTTGGCGCCGGAGCAGGCGCTGCACCTGGCGCGCACCTGCATGCTCGACGTGGACTTGTTTGAATGGCATGCCGTCGACAATCCGCTGGTGCCGTCCGCCAAGCCCAGGGCGCCCGCGCCACCGGCGGCGCAAGGCGCGTTTGACTGGGATGCGGAGTAAGCATCACGGCAATCCGGCCAGGCGGCGCCACAGCGCTTCCATCGGGCCCTGCCTGAAATGGCGCAGCCAGCAGTAGCTCAATACCACCTGCCCCGCCATGATCAGCATGGCCAGGCCCAGCATCGTGGCCGGACGCGCGCTGGCGCCCCAGCCCAGGCCCGGCCCCTGCAGCAGCCAGGTGCCGATCAGCGATTGCAGCAGATAATTGCTCAGCGCCATGCGTCCCACGGGCGCCAGCCAGGCTCCCAGCCAGCGCAGCATGCGCGGCCCGGCCAGCATCAGCGCCCCCACGTAGCCGGCCGCCAGCACGGGACCGCCCGCAAACAGGCCCACTTCGAACAGGGCTGTATCGAATATGGTTTGATACGGATCAACGACCTGCCGCGTGATGGCGGCGGCCGCCAGCAGGTTGAACGGCAGCCCCAGGCCCAGCCCCACGCCGCAGACCCAGCGCCACAGGCGCCGGTGGCGCTGCGGCTGGGTCAGCCAGCCCAGGCGCACGGACGGGATGCCCAGCAGGAACAACACGATGACGTGCGGCAGCATGACGCTGGCGTACAGCAGGGACACGAGAAAATCGTTGGCGCGCAGCCTGGCCACGGCCCACAGGCTGCCTTGCGTATAGGTGGCGTAACGGGCGGCAAAACTGTTCAGCTCATGCGCCGTGTCCGGCGCACCGCCTTGCTGGCCCACGGGAATGAGCAGGCACAGGAACAGCAGGAAGCCGCCCGCCACCAGCCAGGCGCGGTTGCGCACGCGGCTCAGTTTGGCTACCGCCAATGGCAGGATCAGCATGCCGGCAACGGCATACGAGGTCAGCACGTCGCCGCTCCAGATCAGGAAGCCATGCAGCAGGCCGAACAGCAGCAGCCAGCGCAGGCGCCGCCGATACGCCGCCTGCGCCTGCTCCCAGCTGCCCAGCTGGCGCCGCAGGGAACGTGTCTGCAGGGCAAAGCCGGCGCCAAACAGATAGGCGAAGACGGGATAGAACTTGAATTGCGCCAGCGCCGCGATCAAAAAAATGACCAGCTGGTCCAGCACGGGCGGCTGCGCCGGCAAGGTGCCGTAGCGCAGGGAAATGGTACCCCAGGCAAAGCCCCAGATATTCACCAGCAGGATGCCAAACACGGCGATGCCGCGCAGCACGTCGAGCTGCAGCAGCCTGCCGGGCCTGGCGCGCATGGAATCCAAGTTGGCGTTCAGGGCCGCGCCAGGGTGGGATAATCGCCCACCTGCAGGGTGAAGCCGGCCGCATCGGAGCGCAGGCGTGCCTGGCCGCCGAATGGCAAGGTGACGCGGCGGCGGATGTGGCCAAATTCCAGCCCCGTCAGCACGGGCACGGGCAAGCGCTCGCGCACATACGCCAGCAT
>CAUSDR010000291.1:0-7394 GCA_963530105.1 uncultured Janthinobacterium sp. | reverse complement strand
CAAGGCATCGATGTCGAGCGCCACCGGGACGGGCATTGCCAGTTCCGTGGCGGCGGCCGGCGCCTGCACCGGCGTGCCGACACGCGCGGGGGCGCTGGCAAAGGTTTTCCGGGGCGCCAGCTGCCTGGCCGCGGCCGCTGGCGCCATGGGCCGGGCGGGCGGCGATGCGGGCGCAATGAACACCAGCTGCGTGATGCGCTGAGCCGGCACGGGCGGCGCCGGCATGCTGTCGCGCTGCAGCAGCTGCCACAGCAGCACGTGCGGCAGCACGGCGATGCCGGCGCCGGCCAGCATGCGTCCCGATGGCAGAAAGGGAGGCCTGGACAGCATCAGTCCAGCATGGCCGCCAATGCGGGCAAGATGTCCTGCGCCGGCACTTCGGTCTTGAACGCCAGCAAATGGTCGGCGCGCGTCTTGCCCAGGTTGATGGCGGCCACGGGTTTGCCCGTTTCGGCCGCCATGCGGCACAGGCGAAAGCTCGAATAGACCATGACGGACGAGCCGACCACCAGCAGGGCGCTGGCATCCGCCATCTTGCGTTCGGCCTCGGCCGCGCAGGCCGGCGGCACGCCATCGCCGAAAAACACCACGTCCGGCTGCAGGGTGCCACCGCAGTGCGGGCAGCGGGGCACGTGGAAGGTGGCCAGCTGCGACGGTTCCAGCAGCGCGTCGCCGTCGGGCGCCGGCGTGGCCGAGGCGCCGCGCAGTTGCGGATTGTTGTCTTCCAGCATCTGCTGGATCGCGCGGCGTGGAAAACCGGCGCGGCAATCGAGGCAGACGACCGCATGTATGCTGCCGTGCAATTCCGTGACGGCCGTGCTGCCCGCCTGCTGGTGCAAGCCATCCACGTTTTGCGTGACGAGGCCGCCGATCTGCTGGCGCCGGGCCAGCTGGGCGATGGCCAGGTGGCCGGGATTGGGCACGGCGCGCGCCAGGCTGGGCCAGCCCACCATGCTGCGCGCCCAGTAGCGGCGCTGCACGGCATCCTGGCGGCGAAAGTCGGGGCCCTGCACGGGCGCGTTGCCGCGCCGCACGCCCTGCGTATCGCGGTAATCGGGGATGCCCGACGCCGTGCTGATGCCGGCGCCCGTCAGCAGCAGCACGTCCGGGTGGCGTTGCAGGAATTGCGCCAGCTGCTCGAGGGCATGGTGCGTGCTGGCGGCGTGCGGGCTGGCAGGGGAAAAGTTCGGCATGATGCGCCATGCTAACCGAAAAGCCTGGCGCCTTGCACGGGAGGGAGATTACTCCAGCTTCATGCCGAAGCGCTGCAGGCGCGGTTGCCAGTGTTCCTGGATATTCGCCGAGACGAGGATGCGCTCGGCCTTGCCAATCAGCAATGCGCGCGGCACGAAGCCGAAATAGCGCGAGTCGGCGCTATTGTCGCGGTTGTCGCCCAGCATGAGGAAATGGTCGGCCGGCACCGTCACGGGGGCAAAGCTGCGCGCCGCGCCGGTGATTTGCGGCAAGACCTGGATGCGGTGCTGTTCCGTGGCATTGCGTTCGCTGATGCGCTGCGCCGTCAGCTGGCCCGCATGGTCGATGCTTTCAGGCGCGGTGTCGAGCGCCGTGTACCGGGCGGCGTGGCCATTGATGATCAGCCGTTCGTCGCGCATTTCCACCGTGTCGCCGGGCAGGGCGATGATGCGCTTGATCAGCCGCGTGCCGTCCCTGGGCGAGGAAAAGGTGACGATGTCGCCCCGTGCCGGCTCGCCCAGGCGCTGCAGCACGATGTCGGTGAGCGGCACTTTCAGGTTGAAGGCCAGGCGGTTGACGAAGACCACGTCGCCTTCGAGCAGGTTGGGGCGCATGGAGGCCGACGGAATCGGATTCCAGTCCGCCACGGCCGTGCGGAAGACGCCGAACAGCAGGATAAACAGCAAAAAGCCTTTATTGGCGCGCATCCATGTTTTCATCGTGTCTCGCTTTCTGCCGGGGGCGGTGATCGTCGGGGAAATCGCCCATGCCACAGGCGCATGATCAACGATGCATGGCAAGGCTGAAGCCAGTCTTAAATCACGCCGCCGCGGACACATATGCACGGTCATGGCAGGGTTGCTGTTGCGTGCCAGCATCACCGCATGCCTGTTTCAGGGATGCCGGCACGGCGCATGCGTGTCGTCGTTGCCGTTCGGCAGGTGCTTGCCGGAGATTTCATCCCACAGTTCGCCCAGCGCCACCAGCAAGCCGCCAGCCACGAACGGGATCGCCACCAGCCATGGCAGGGTGTCGAGCCAGGGACCCAGCACGATGGCCGAGGCCACGGCGATGAGAAGGGCGCTGCACCAGAAGCGGCGCGGATGCCTGAGGGTGAACAGGTAGTGTAGGTCGCTCATAGATCCTCCTTGGTGAGCATGCGGAACAGCCGGGCGGCCAGGATGCTGCTGACGGCTACGACGATGCAGCCATCGAGGAAAAACAGTATCTTGCCCACCAGGTGCATGCCTTGCACGACGTAGGCGGGCAATGCCTGCACTTCGGCCCACTGCGCCATCCGTGCCAGCACGATGGCGGCGCCGAAGATGGCGATGGCCAGGGCCAGTACCAGCAGCACATGTTCGAACAGGCGTAGCTGCGGCTTCATGTTGGACTTGGCAAAATATTAAAGATTCCCGAGCCATGACGTTATCAGTCCGCTATCGTCACCGCTTTGCGCTGTGACAAAGTCGCGGCCGATAGGCTGAACGTGGCGTTGGCGCCGGGACATGCCCCGTTTCAGCCCCTGTCCTTGTCGTTGCGCCGCTCGAAATACAGCAAGTCCGACCATATTCCCTGGAACAGCATGGCCTGTTCCGACTTGCCATATTGATGAAAGCCATTGCGCCGCATGACGGCGACCGAGCCCAGGTTCTGCGGCCTGGCCGTCGCTTCCAGCCGCCGCAATGCCAGCGGGCCGAACGCTTCTTCCAGCAGCAGGGCCACGATGCGCGTGGCGTAGCCGCGTCCGCCAAAACATGCGCCGATGCGGTAGCCCAGTTGTGCCTTGTTGAAGTAGGGGCGCGTGACGGCCGTCAGGTTGACCCTGCCGATGATCTGGCCGTCCAGCTTGGCCAGGTACTGGTGTGCCGCATCGTTTTCATGCTCGCGCCGCGCCTGGTCGATGGCGGCGGCGATGGCGTCACGGTGGTAGTAGGAGGGCGCGCGGGCCGTGACCCAGGACTCAAAATAGGCGCGGTTGTCCACTTCGAAGGCCAGCAGGGCGTCGAGATCGGCGCTGGCGGGAGGCAGCAATTGAAGGCGGTCGAGGTCGGACATGGCGGCGGCTTAAAAAGAGTAGCGCCATTATAATCAGGCGGCGCCACCCCCGGCGCATGCCGGCGTCAACTCACGAAGGAGCAGCATGCTGTCCCATATCTGCATCGGTACCAACGACTTTCCCCGCGCCTACGCGTTTTATACGGCCCTGCTGCGTGAACTGACGCTGGTCGAGAAATTCCACGACGGCGCCAAGCCGTGGGCCGGCTGGATGGCGCCGTCGGCGCCGCGGCCCCTGTTCGTGCTGGGCGCGCCCCATGACGGCTTGCCCGCCACGCCGGGCAACGGCCAGATGACGGCCTTGCTGGCGTCCAGCCGCGCCCAGGTGGACCGCTGCTACCAGGCCGTGCTGGCGCTGGGCGCCGCGTGCGAAGGACCGCCGGGATTGCGGCCCCATTACCACGCCCATTATTATGGCGCCTACTTCCGCGACCTCGATGGCAACAAGCTGTGCGTCTGCTGCCACGCCGAAGAATGATTCAGCGCGGGCCCCAGACGTCTTCCTCCGTCCAGCCCAGTTCCGCAAAATCCTGCGCCCGTTCGTCCGCTTCGCCGGCGCAAAAGAATTCATCGAGCTGCGGCGGCGCGATGCGCGTGCCAGCCAGCATGGCGTGCACTTGCCCCCGGTGGTGGATCTGGTGCTGGAACAGGTGCGCCAGCAGGCGCAGGCGCGTGTCGACTTGCGGCGTGTCGCGCAGGATCGTCACGGGTCGCGCCAGGTCCGCGTCGCACAGGCTGCGGCAATGCGCGATCAGGCTCCTGTCGGACGCCTGCTGCGCCGCCTGCAGCGCGGCGCAATCCGTGCAGGGCTCGTCCTGTGCGAAGAAGGCGTAGCAGTCCGGATGCGGCGCCTCGCCCCGCAATTCGCGCTCGAGCGCATCGAGATAAAACCAGTCGCACGTCAAAATATGGTTCAGGGTGAACTGGATGGTGGGGAAGAAACTGACCCGCGTGGCCTGGAATTCGGCGAGGGTCAGCTGCGCGCATGCTTTCAGCAGGCGGTGGTTGGCCCAGGCGTTGTTATACGCCTGGCTGGTGACGTACCGTGCCAGCAAATTGCTCATGATGTACCTTGCAAGGCAGGGGGACCTGCGGGAGTGCTACTGTAGCAGCTTGCGGCAGGAGGACAAGGCCGGCGACGCCGGCTGCACCGATGCGGCCGTCATCAAGTAAAATCGCGGCGCGGATGTCGCGATAGTGATGCATATGGGGCAGGAAGAGCAATGGGTTGGATAGGAAAATTACTGAACGGCGGCGACGAAAAAAACAAGCCTGCGCCCGTCACGGCGGCGGTGCCCGAGCCGGCACGGCAGCCAGCCAGCATCAGCGAAATCGATGCTGTTTACTACCGCTGGCTGGCGGCCGCGGGGGCGACGCAGGCCACGCCGCAGGCCGAACGGCAGATTCTGGACGAATTGACGCGCCTGGCCAGCGAGCCGATCGCCGGCGCCGCGCTGATACCGCGCATTCCGGCCATCATTCCGCAGTTGATGCGTACCTTGCAAGATGAAAACATGAGCGCGGCCGAGCTGTCGCGCCAGCTGGCCCAGGACGTGCTGCTGGTCGCCGAGGTCTACAGCGAAGCGAACCGGCCCCGCTACCACACTCGCTACAACGCCAGCCCGTCGATCAACAACATGGAAGGCGCCATCATGCTGCTGGGGCAAAACGGCATGCGCATGCTGCTGGCCCGCGTCGCCTTCCGCCCTATCGTCAGCATGCAGAGCGGCGGGCTGACCATCCGCACGGCGCCGCTGATCTGGCGCCAGTCCGAGAAATGCGCGCTGGCGGCCAACCTGGTGGCGCCTGCGCTGCAGGCCAACGCCTTTGACGCCTACCTGGCGGGACTGATGGCCAATGTCGGCCTGGTGGTGGCCTTCCGGCTGATCGACCAGATGCATGCGCCCGACGCCTTTCCGCAATCGGACGCCTTCATTGCCCAGGTGTTTGCGCAAGCGCGCATCTTGTCGGTGCGGATCGCCGAATTGTGGGAATTTCCCGAATCCGTCACCCGCGCGATCGGGCAAGCCTGGCAAGCCGATGCCGTTCCGCAGGCGCAGGCGCTGGCGCAGGGCGAGCGCTTGAGCAAGCTGCGCATGCTGGTCGACACGGGCCGCTTTCCTGCCGACGATCCCTTCGTGCTGGCCGGACTCGGCAAGAGTGAGCTGCTGGTGTTCGACAAACTGGCCGACGAGGACGACGAGGACGAGGAGTGACGGCCGCAGGCCGTCACGATGGGCGTGCGGTCAATATCACTCAGCGCGCAAAGTAGAGCGCATGCAGGTGCTCGAGGTCGACCTCGGCTGCGGCCTGCGACAGCGCCACCTTGCCGCTTTGCATCAGATAGACGTGGTCGGCCACGCCCACGGCGCGCGCCGTGTTCTGCTCCACTAAAATGATGGTGCGCTTGCCGTCGTTCAGGCGCGCCAGGATGTCGAACAGCTCGTTGACCACCAGCGGCGCCAGGCCCAGCGACGGTTCGTCGATGATCAGCAGCGACGGGTCGGACATCAATCCGCGCGCCATCGCCAGCATCTGCGCCTCGCCGCCGGAGAGCGAGCCGGCCAGCTGCCGGCGCCGTTCGTGCAGGCGCGGGAACATGGCGTAGGCTTCGGCCAGGCGCGCCGGCATGTGGCTGCGGTGCTCCTTGGGAAACGCCCCCATGATCAGGTTTTCTTCCACGCTCATGTCGCGGAACGTCATGCGCCCCTCGGGGATCATGGTGACCCTGGCGTCGCTCATCTTCCAGGTGGGCGTGCCGTTGATGGGCGTGCCATCGAGCGCGACGCTGCCCGCGCCCACGGGCAGCAAGCCCATGATGGCGCGCAGCAGGGTGGTCTTGCCGGCGCCGTTCGGGCCGATGATGGTGGTCAGCTTGCCCTTCTGGATCGAGAGCGAGACATCCCACAGCACATTGATGGCGCCGTAGCCGGCGCGCAGTTCGGTAATCTCAAGCATGCGCGGCTCCTGTATAGCTTTCGATGACGGCCGGATCGCGGAATACGCAATCCGGCGTGCCGTCGGCGATCAGCTGGCCAAAATTGAGCACGGCCACGCGCTGGCACAGATTGCTGATGGTCTCGATATCATGCTCGATCATGACGATGCCCACGCCAAACTGCGCATGCAAATCCTTCAGCATGCCCATGAAGCGGCGCTTGCCGTTCGTTTCCAGGCCCGCCAGCACCTCGTCGAGCAGCAGCAGCTTCGGATTCGTCGCCAGCGCCTTGGCCACTTCCAGGGCCTTCAGCTCCGTCAGCGCCAGTTCGCTGGCCGCGTCGCGCTGCGCCTTGTCCGCCAGGCTGGTGAAGTCGAGGATTTCGTCGATCTTGCGCTGGTCCACCTTGCCCGTGCCGAAGCGCTGCGCCACGATCAGGTTTTCGCGCACCGTCAATTCATGCATGGGTTGCGGAATCTGGAAGGTGCGGCCCAGCCCCAGGCGCGCGCGCTGGTACATGGGCGTGGCCATGATGTCGCGCCCCTCGAAGCGGATGCCGCCGCCGGTGGGACGCACCAGGCCGGAAATGGCGTTGAACAGGGTGGTCTTGCCGGCGCCGTTCGCGCCCACCAGGCCAATGACGTCATGGCTGCCCACGTTCAGCGTGACGCTGTCGACGGCCGTCAGGCCACCGAAGCGCACGGAGACATTATCGAGTTCAAGCATGTGCCTTCTCCTTGGCGTTGAACGCGGTGTTCAGCCATTTGCGCAGCAGCGGCAGCAGGCCGTTCGGGCTGAAGACGATCATCGCCACCAGCAGCACGCCCAGCACCAGCTGGTGCCCGGTCGGGATCAGCGACTTGAAAATGAGCTGGTCGACCAGGTAGACCACCACGGCGCCCAGCACGGGGCCGAGGATGGTGCGGTAGCCGCCGAAGATGGCCGCCACGATCGGCAACGTCACCCACAGGCTGTTGAAGGCGTAGTCGGGCTCCAGGAAATTGATGTAGTGGGCGTTGAAGGCGCCGAACAGGCCCGCCATGAAGGCCGACACCAGCAGCATGGCGCCTTTCAACAGCGTGCTGTTGACGCCGACGACGCGCGTGGCGTCCTCGCTGTCGTGCATGGCGCGCAGGGCGATGCCGTAATGGCTGGCGCGGATGCGGCTGTAGGCGAAGGCGCAGCACACCACCAGGGTCAGCAC
>CAUSDR010000290.1:0-7420 GCA_963530105.1 uncultured Janthinobacterium sp. | reverse complement strand
GGCCCATGCCAGTCACGGCCGACAGCACGGTGGCGACCAGGAAGTTGCGCTGGCCGTACAGGGCCAGGTTGACGAAGGGCTCGGCGCGCGTGGCGCTGGTGACGACCCAGCCCAGGATGCCCACCAGGGCCAATGCGGCGAAGGTGATGATGAAGCCGGAATCGAACCAATCCTTCGAGTTGCCCTCTTCCAGGAAGATGGTCAGGCAGCCCAGGCCCAGGGCCATGAAGAAGATGCCCAGCCAGTCGGCTTTCCAGAACATCTCCAGCTTCATCGGCTCCTTGTCCAGGCCATAGATCATGCCGGCGATCAGCAGCACGCCCGGCACCCAGTTGATGTAGAAGATCGACGGCCAGCCATACAGCTCGGAGAGGTAGCCGCCCAGGGTCGGCCCCATGGCGGGCGCCAGGGTGGCCGTCAGGCCGAAAATCGCCATGCCGACGGCGCGCTTCGAGGCGGGCAGCTTGAGCATCACCAGCGTAAACGCCATCGGAATCAGGGCGCCGCCCGTAAACCCCTGCAGCATGCGGAAGACGATCATGCTTTCCAGGTTCCAGGCCGTGCCGCACAGGGTGGAGAACAGCAGGAAGAAGGCGGTGGTGCCGATCATGTAGGTGCGCAGACCGAACACGCGCGCCAGCAGCGCGGTGAGGGGAATGACGATAATTTCCGCCACCAGGTAGGCCGTGGAAATCCACGAGCCCTCTTCCTGGGTGGCCGACAGCGAGCCAAGGATATCCTTGAGCGAGGAATTGGTGATCTGGATGTCGAGCACCGCCATGAAGGCGCCCAGCATGCCGGCGGCGACCGCCAGCCAGGTGCGTCCGGAGACTTTCTCGCTGATCACGGGAAACGCCGGCGATGCCGCCGGTGTGGTGGAAGGGCTGCTCATGGAAACTTAGCGGGCGGTGGTCTGTGCGGCAGGAGCAGCTGGCGCGGCGGCGTGCTGCGCGGCCGGCTGCGTTTCAGGCTGGTTGACTTCCACTTCGGCGATCACCGACATGCCCGGCACCAGGCGGCCGTTCATGGCCTTGATGTCTGCCGGCTGGAAGACGATTTTCACCGGCACGCGCTGGACGATCTTGGTGAAGTTGCCGGTGGCGTTATCGGCTGGCAGCAGGGCGAACTGCGCGCCCGATGCGGGAGCGAAGCTGTCGACCGTGCCCACCAGCTTCTTGCCCGGCATGGCGTCGATGGTCACGTGCACGCTCTGGCCGCGGTGCAGGTCGGCCAGCTGCGTTTCCTTGAAGTTGGCGGTGACCCAGACGTTGTCCTGCACGATGGCCGTCAATTGCTGGCCTGGCTGCACGCGCATGCCCGTTTCCACGTTGCGCTTGCCGATGCGGCCGGCGACGGGAGCCAGGATGCGGTTGTACTGCAGCTGCTGTTCCGCGTCCTTCAATTGCACGCGCAGCACGGCCACTTGTGCCTTGGCCACGTCGCGCGCGGCTTGCGCCGCACCGATCTGCGCCTTGGCGGCGGAGGCGCTGTCGCGGCGGGCGGCCAGGTCGGCCACGGCGCCGGAACGGGCCGCGTTGGCCGCGTCCAGTTCCGCTTTCGAGACGGCTTTCATCTGGCTCGTGTACAGCTGGCCGAAGCGCTCGGCATCCTGTTTCGCGCGCAACAGCTGCGCATCGGCTTGCGCCACCTGCGCCTGGGCGGCACTGGCTTGCGCCTGCACTTGCGCGATCTGCGCGTCGGCCTGCAGCACTTGCTGCTCGGCGCTGGCGATCTGCGCGGCGATCTGCTCGGTTTTCACGCGCTGGTCGAACGGGTCGAGTTCGGCGATCACGTCGCCCTCTTTCACCATCTGGTTATCGTCGATGAAGACCTTGGTGACGACGCCGGCAATGCGCGCCGAGACGGGATGCACGTGGCCGGAGACATAGGCGTTTTCCGTTTCCACGAAATAGTGGCTGCGGTACCACATGCGCGCGCCGGCACCCAGGGCGACGAGCACGATCAGGCCGGCGATGATCTTCACGCGGTTGTTCGGGGCGGCGGAGCTGGCAGGTGCGGCGGGCGTGGACGGTGCGGCGGGAGCCGCTGGTGGGACGGCGCTAAGCACTTTTTGTTCTGCTTGGCCAGGCTGGTTCGACATACTGCGCTCCGAAAATGAAATGATATCTGTTCATTATTGGACAAAGAAAAGCCAAAGTCAAGAAATGAAACGATTGCATTTCATTTTAATTTGCACTACAGTGTGAGCCATCACTCACCTTCCAACCTGTAAAGAGACCTAGAGCATGCCCGATCCCGGCCTCAGCGACACCTTGCCTACCGATAGCCCTTCCGACAACGATGCCGACGCCGCCCAGGAGCTGGGCTGCTGCGGCAAGCCGGCCGGCCGGCCGCGCGCCGCCGACATGGAGGCGCGCATGGAAAACCTGCTGCACACGGCGGGTTGCCTGTTCCTGGAAAAGGGCTATGGAAAAGTGAGTCTGGAAATGATCGCCCGCGAAGCCCACGTGGCCGTGCGCACGATTTACGTGAAATTTGGCGGCAAGTCAGGGTTGTTCAATGCCGTGGTGGAACTGCGGCGCGCCGCGTACTTCTCCACCATGCCGGCGCTGGAAACGGACATGCGCCCGCTGCACACCATCTTGAGCGAGTTCGGCCTGTTGTTCATGCAGCTGGTCACCATGCCGGCCGCCATCCGCCTGAACCGCATGGTGGTGGCGGAAGCGGCCACGCACCCGGAACTGGCGGAAACGTTTTACAAGGTGGGACCGGGGCAGACGCGCGAGTTGCTCACGCGCTTTTTCAGCCGGCCCGATATCGCGCCGCTGTTTCGCGAGGAACTGACGGCGTCCGTGCTGGCGCTGCACCTGCTCAATTGCCTGCTCGGCGATCAGATGTCGCGCCTGCTGTTCCCGCCGCAGGCACAACCGGATGTGGCGCAACTGCGCGCCAAGGTGGCGTCCAGCCTCGACCTGTTCCTGCGCGGCACCATGCGTACCCCGCGACCAGCCTGAAACTGAACAGGATAAATCAGCCGGGGCGGCTGCAGTCCTGCGGCTGCGCCGCAGCTTGCGGCGCTGTCTCGCTGCGCTCGCCATCCAGGCCCAGCGCGCGCAGGAACGGCTGCGCCGCCGACGCCCCGTCCAGGCTCAGGGCGGATTCGCTGCCATCGTAGCGCTCGGGACCGTAACGCATCAGGTCGAACGAGGTCTCAAAACGCTGCGCCAGGAAATAAGTACGGAAATAATCGAAGGCAAACGCCACCTGCCCATCGGCCTGCAGCAGTAAGCCATGGTGGTACAGGGGCGCCAGCCAGTCGGCGGCCGGCAAGCCCCAGCCTTTCACGGCGCAATAATCACTGGCAAAGCGTTCCAGCTGCGCCCGCTCCAGGAACAGGGTCTTGGCCTCGAACATGACGAACGCCAGCTCGATGAGGAACTCGCGCGCATCGGCCGCGCCGGCGGCGGGCACGCGCTGCGGTGTCGCCGCCCTGCCCAGCAAGCCATCGAAATACACGGGCTCGCCCGCCAGCTGCGGCAGCAGGGTGGCGAACACGTATTCGGCATCCATCTGCCCCGTTTCCTGGCCATTCGGCGTGTACAGCACCGACAGGGCGAAGTTCTTGCTCACTTCGTCGAATTCGCGCAGCGCCACCGTCCACTGCCGCGCTGGCGCATCGTCATCGGCCGCGCCGGCGCCGAACTCCAGCACGGCATACGCGGCCATCTGGCCTTGCGCGCCGTACAGGCTGCCGGGATTGCTCTTGAACAAAATGCCCAGCGATTTCATCAACGAACTGGCGTCGCCCGTATGGTGGTGGCCGTGGAACACGGCATGGATATTCTTGTAACGCGCGCGCTGCTCCGCGCCGGCGTGCTCATCGGCGGCAAAAAAGCTGAAGCCGGCACTGCCCAGCGCCGCACCCGCCACAGTCTGCACGCGGTTGCCGGGTACCAGGTAAAAGCGCGCGCCAGGCAGGCTGGCCGCCTGCAGCAGCGGGCGCAGGAAGTATTCGTAGACGTACACGGGCGTGGTATCGGCACAGGCGTCCGGCGCCACCAGTTGGCCCGTGAAGAAAATCGCATCGATCTGCCGGCCCGTCGCCAGAATGGCGGCCACATCCTGATACAAGGCATGCAGCACCACGGCCTGCGCTTGCTCATCCGCCCGGCGCAAGCGGACATCGGAGATATGGAGGGCGGTAAATTTTTTCATTGTTGCAAAGCTTTCACAGTACAGCCGAACTTGACCGGACACTGGCAACGTTCAGGGAAAAATCACACGCCCCTGGGCAAGCGCGAGCGAAACATGGTTACAGACCTCCATTCTGCCATTTTTTCCATGCGGCAATACTCACCAATTTTCACATGACGCCGCCGCGCCACGTTTTACTATCCTGAAGGCAAGGAAAATGAAAAAACCCGGGCAGGCGTCGCGGATTTTCAGTACTAAAAGTTAATTTTTTATCAGCGATCGGCGCTTGCGCGGCGGCGGCAAGTCCGTGCAACCAGTCACTTCGGCGCGCTTTGCCTGGCTGCCGGCCGGCGCGCCCGAGGCTGGATGCGGGTGGCAGCAGTGCCGAATAAAAAAACCCCGCAATCGCTTGCGGGGTTTTTAGCTTACAACAGCATCAGGCGATCAACGCTTGCGTGGTGGCGGCAAGTCGGTGCACACGCCTTCGTACACTTCCGCTGCCATGCCGATCGATTCGCCCAGCGTCGGGTGAGGATGGATGGTCTTGCCGATGTCGGTGCCGTCGCAGCCCATTTCGATGGCCAGCGCGATTTCACCAATCATGTCGCCCGCATGCGTGCCGACGATGGTGCCGCCGATGATACGGTGCGTTTCCGCGTCGAACAGCAGCTTGGTGAAGCCTTCGGCGCGGCCATTGGCCACGGCGCGGCCGGAAGCGGCCCACGGGAAGTGGCCCTTCTCGACCTTGATGCCCTTGGCTTTCGCTTCATCTTCCGTGATGCCGGCCCATGCCACTTCCGGGTCCGTGTAGGCGACCGACGGGATCACCTTGACGTCGAAGTGCGACTTCTGGCCGGAGGCCGCTTCCGCTGCCACGTGGGCTTCGTGCACGGCCTTGTGCGCCAGCATCGGCTGGCCCACCAGGTCGCCGATGGCGAAGATGTTCGGCACATTGGTGCGCATCTGGCTGTCGACGTTGATGAAGCCGCGGTCCGTCACTTGCACGCCAGCCTTGTCGGCGGCCAGCTTCTTGCCGTTCGGGCTGCGGCCCACGGCGACGAGCACCAGGTCGTAGACTTGCGGCGCCGGTGCCGTGGCACCCGCTTCGGCTGCCTCGAACGTGACCTTGATGCCTTCCGGCAGTGCCTCGACGGCCACCGTCTTGGTCTTGGTCATGATGTTGTCGAAGCGTTTTTCATTGAACTTCTGCCACACCTTGACGGCATCGCGGTCGGCGCCCTGCATCAGGCCATCCATCATTTCGACCACGTCGATGCGCGCGCCGAACGTGGAATACACGGTCGCCATTTCCAGGCCGATGATGCCGCCGCCGATGACCAGCATGCGTTTCGGGATCTGGCGCAATTCCAGCGCGCCCGTCGAATCGACGATGCGCGGATCTTCCGGCACGAATGGCAGTTTCACCACGGACGAACCAGCGGCGATGATGGCTTGCTTGAACTGCACGACTTTTTTCGAGCCGTCGGCTGCCGTCACTTCGATATGGTTCGCGGAGAGGAACTGGCCCACGCCCGTGACGACTTGCGTCTTGCGCGCCTTGGCCATGCCGGCCAGGCCGCCCGTCATGTTCTTGATCACGCCTTCCTTGTAAGCGCGGACCTGGTCGATATCGATGGTCGGCTTGGCAAACGTCACGCCCGTGTTGGACATGTGCGCCGTTTCATCGATGACGGACGCCACGTGCAGCAGCGCCTTCGACGGGATGCAGCCGACGTTCAGGCACACGCCGCCCAGGGTGGCGTAGCGCTCGACGATGACGGTGCTCATGCCCAGGTCGGCCGCGCGGAACGCCGCCGAATAGCCGCCAGGACCGCCGCCCAGCACCATCATGTCGACATCGATGTCGACCTGGCCGCTGTAATTGCCGGCCGGGATGGCAGCGACAGGTGCCGCCGGGGCCGGGGCCGGGGCCGCAGCTGGAGCTGCAACTGGAGCAGGAGCCGCCGCTGGCGCCGCTGCCGGAGCGGCAGCCGCACCTTCCGCTGCCTCTACCACCAGCAGCGCGCTGCCTTCGGCGATCTTGTCGCCGACCTTGACTTTCAATTCCTTGACGACGCCGGCGTGGGTCGATGGAATCTCCATGCTGGCCTTGTCCGATTCGACCGTGATCAGGGACTGGTCCACCTTGATGGTGTCGCCGACCTTGACCATCAGTTCGATGACTTCGACTTCCTTGAAGTCGCCGATATTCGGTACTTTTACCTCTACTGTGCTCATGAATCGCTCCTTACAGCAGAATTTTGCGCATGTCGGCCAGGACTTCGCCGAGGTACACGGAGAATCGCGCGCCCATCGCGCCATCGACCACGCGGTGGTCGTAGGACAGCGAGGTGCCCATCATCAAACGTGGCTGGAAGGCCTTGCCATCCCATACCGGCTTGATCGAGGCTTTCGACAGGCCCAGAATCGCCACTTCCGGCGCATTGACGATCGGCGTGAAGTGCGTGCCGCCGATGCCGCCCAGCGACGAAATGGTGAAGCTGGCGCCCTGCATGTCGGCCGGTTTCAGCTTGCCTTCGCGTGCCTGCAGCGACAGTTCCGTCATTTCGCGGGCGATCTGCGAAACCGACTTCTGGTCCGCGCCCTTGATCACCGGCACCACCAGGCCATTCGGCGTGTCGGCCGCGAAGCCGATGTTGTAGTACTGCTTGAGGATCAGGTTCTCGCCCTTGGCATCGAGGGAGGCGTTAAACGCGGGGAATTTCTTCAGCGCGGCGACGGATGCCTTGATGACGAAGGCCAGCATGGTCAGCTTGGCCGCATCCTTGTTTTTCGCATTGGCGGCGTTGGTGTCGACGCGGAACGCTTCCAGGTCCGTCACGTCCGCTTCGTCGAACTGCGTGACGTGCGGGATCATGACCCAGTTGCGGTGCAAATTCGGACCCGAGATTTTCTTGATGCGCGACAGCGGCAGCAATTCGGTCGTGCCGAACTTGCTGAAGTCCAGCGACGGCCATGGCAGCAGGTCCAGGCCCACGCCCGAACCGCCCTTGGCAGCGGCTGGCGCGTTCGGCGCGGCGACGGCACCCGACATCACGCCCTTGACGAAGTTCTGCACGTCTTCCTGGGTGACACGGCCTTTCGGACCGGAACCGCCCACGCGGGCCAGGTCCACGCCCAGTTCGCGCGCGAACTTGCGGATCGACGGCGACGCGTGCGCCAGCTTGCCATTCACGGCAGGCGCGGCGGCAGGTGCGGGGGCAGCAGCGGCGACCGGCGCCGACGCGACTGCAGCGGCTGGCGC
>CAUSDR010000289.1:0-7442 GCA_963530105.1 uncultured Janthinobacterium sp. | reverse complement strand
GCTCAGGGTGGTGGCATTGAACACGGTGCTGGCCGTGATCACGTCGGGCGCGCCGCAGCCCTTGTCGACGTACGAGGTGCTGGCCACGCCATTGACTGTATTGACGGGACTGCTGATGGTGGCCTTGCCGGCGCTGGCGCAAGGCGAGCTGAAGGCTACGGACTGTACCGGCGCATACACGGCCGCGCCCTGCATCACCGCCACGCTCAGGCCCGCCGTGCCGCCCGCCGACAGCAGCGCTGGCGCGATGCCCAGCCCGCCCAGGGTCAGCGTCGGGAAGACCACGCTGTAATTGATGCTCGACGTCAGCACGCTGCCATTGACCGTGGCGCTGGCCGTCAGCGCAAAAGCGCCGCTCTGGCTGCCGGCCGCGATGACGATGGTGGCCACGCCGCTGGCGTCCGTCAGGGCGCTGGCCGCGCCCGGCGTGAAGGCGGTGCTCTTGTCGCTGCTGTTGAGGGTCAGCAAGACGCCCGGCAGCACCGCGCCGCTGCCATCCTTCACGATGGCTTGCACGGTGGCGCTGTTGCCGGGGCCCACGGACGTTGTCGGCTTGCCCCCGGCATCCTTCAGGCTCAGCGTCACGCTTGCCGGCGCGGCGGGCTTGACCGGCACTTCGGGCGTGACGGGCGGCGCCACGCAGCCGGGCAGGTTCGGATTGCGGTTCGGGTCCAGCGTGCTGCAATCGCCGCTGCCGGAACCGCCACCGCCACAACCGGCCAGCAAGGTGACTGCCGTGCCCACCGCCAGATACAGCGCCCAACGCGCCGGCACACCGCTACTCGTCAATCCAGACATGCACTTCTCCCTGTTATTTTGCTGCTGATCATATGTTTCCTTGTTCTTTCTCATGCCTGGTCGCGGCCCAGGACCAGGCGGATGCCGGCGCCGCGCCCCAGGCTGTCGACGCCGACCAGTTGCATGGCCGTGCCGTGGCGCGCCAGGACTTGCCGCAAGGCCTCGGCCTGGCGCGCGCTGCCCGGCGCATACAGGATCTGGCTGCGCGCCTGGCGAAAGCCGGGCAAATTCCCCAGCCGGCTGACCGCCACGCCCTGCGCCTGCACGCGCAAGCGCAGCTGCGCCGCCATGCCGCGGATGCCGTTGCCATTGATGATTTCAATGCTGGCTGGCAGCGGCGGCGCAATGGCCACGGCGGGCTGGACAGGCGCCGCCGCCTGCGCTTCCTGCGCTGTTTGCGCCGCTTGTGCATCTTGCACAAGTTGCAAGTTATTGCGTGCCAGCGCCTTGCCGCCATCGAGGGCCAGCGCCTGCTCGAGCGCGCCGGACGCCTGCGCCAGCTGCCCTTGCAGGTAATACACATAACCAAGATTGCTCAAGGGCTGGGCGGCCTCGGGATACGCGCGCACCAGTTCGCGCAGCGCCGTGGCGGCGTCTTCCAGGCGGCCCCGGCGCGCGTCCAGCACGGCCAGCGCATTGCGCGCCCCCAGCTGCCGCGGGTCGAGCGCGAGCGAGGCGGCATAGGCGTCGGCCGCCAGCGCCACCTGGCCCCGCTCCTGATAAAACTTGCCCAGTTCAAAATACGTGGCGGCATTTTGCCCGGCGGAATTGGCGATGCGCTGCACGGCCTGCATGTGCCACTGCGGCGCGGCGGGTGCGCTGGCGCAGCCTTGCAACAGGCAAGCCAGCAGCCACAGCCAGGGCAGCAGGAAGCGGCGCGCAGGCACGCTCATACGCCCTTCATCGCCGGCAGCAGCACGCGATAAATCTGCAGGATGGCTGGTCCCATGAGCACCACCATCAGCGATGGAAAAATGAAGAAAATTAATGGAAACAACAGCTTGAGGGCGATTTTCGCGGCCGTTTCCTCGGCGCGCTGGCGCCGCTTGGTGCGCAGCTGGTCGGACTGCACGCGCAGCGAGGCGGCGATGCTGGTGCCGAAGCGCTCCGCCTGGATCAGCAGGGTCACGAGGGAATCGACATCTTCCACGCCCGTGCGCAGCGCCAGATTGCGCAAGGCCTTGTCCTTGGCGCTGCCGGCGCGCAGTTCCAGCGTCACCAGCTGCAATTCTTCGGCCAGGATTTCACTCTTCAGGCCGATTTCCTGCGCCACGCGCGCCAGGGCGGCATCCATCGCCAGGCCCGCTTCCACGCAAACCGTCATCAGGTCCAGCGCATCGGGGAACGTTTCAAAGATCTCGCGCTGGCGCACCTTCAGGCAATGCTTGAGCCACACGTCGGGCAGGTAATAGCCGGCGGCGGCCGCCGCCACCAGCCACAGGAACAGATTGTGGTTGCCATGGCGCAACAGCAAATACGCCAAAATGGGCAGCAGCAAGGTCAGGCCCGTCTTGGCCGCATAGAACAGGGCCGGCGCCGTGCTCTTGCGCCAGCCCGCGTTGATGAAGCGGATGCGCACCGGCGACTCTTCCCAGCCCTCTTCCGGCAGCGACAGCTTGGCCAGCGGGCGCGTCAGGCTGACAACGCGCTCCAGCCAGCGCTGGCTGGCGCGGCGTCCCCTGTCCGTATCGGCTTTCTTGCCGTCGAGCGTATCGAGGCGCACTTGCACGGCGTTGCCGGCGAACAGCCGCAACACCACCAGGACGATGCCGAACACAATCAGGAACAGCAGCGCCAGCAAACCCGTCTGCAGGCCGCTCATGCTGCCGCTCCTGCGCTTGTCAATTGTTTCATGTCATTTCCTCACACACGGATGCGCACGATCTTGCGGATCACCAGCACGCCGACCAGCAGCAGGCCAAAGGCCACCATCACCATTTTTCGCCCGCCCCTGTCCGTGTACAGCACGGACAGGAACTGCGGATTCATCAGCTGCATCATCAGGGCCGCGCCAAAGGGCAGCAGGCCCAGCACCCAGGCCGACATGCGCCCTTCGGCCGACAGCACGCGCACCTGCCCCAGCAGCTTGAGGCGGTCACGGATGATGGCGCTGATACTGCTAAGCAATTCCGTCAGGTTGCCGCCCGTTTCACGCTGGATCAGCACGGCGATGACGAAATAGCGCAGGTCGGTGCTGGGCACGCGCGCCGCCAGGTTGGCCAGCGCATCGGACATCGACACGCCGAAATTGACTTCATCGAACACGGCGCGAAATTCGTCTGCCAACGGGCCAGTCATCTCTTCGCCAACCATTTTCAGGGCCGTGGGAAAGGCGTGGCCGGCACGCATGGCGCGCCCCATCAGGTCCAGCGCGTCGGGCAATTGCTGTTCGATGCGGGCCTGCCGGCTGGCCTTGGCGCGCGCCACGATGCAGTACGGCAACGCCGCGCAGGCCAGGCTCAGCGCCAGGCGCAGGTAAAGGGGAAAACTGAACAGACTCAGCATGACGATGCCCGCCAGCCCGGCCAGCAAGGTATAGCCGATGAACTTGCCCACGTTCCAGTCCTTGCCCGACTGCAATAGCAAGCGGTCCACCACGGGCACGCCGGGCAGCGCTTCCAGCACGCCCTGCACGCCCGCATGCTGGCTCAGCGGCCGCTCCTTGGTGATCGACACGGCCTTGCGGCTGTCATCGCTGGCCGTGTGCATGGCGCGCAGGCGCCGCGCCACCCGGCCGGCACCGGCGCCGCGCGACGATTGCCAGCCAAAATAGACGGCGCCGACCAGCAGCATCACCGCCAGGAAGATCAGCAGGAAGACCAGATAGGAAAGATAGCCCATGCCGCCTCAGCGCCCCGGGCCGGTCGGTTCGAACAGGGTGCTCGACACCCCGATGCCAAAGCTCTTCAGGCGTTCCAGGAAGCGGGGACGGATGCCGCTGGCCGAGAAATAGCCGACCACGGCGCCGCCCTCGCCCACGCCCGTCTGCTTGAAGCTGAAAATTTCCTGCATCGTGATGACATCGCCTTCCATGCCCGTGATTTCCTGGATCGACGTGACCTTGCGCTTGCCGTCAATCAGGCGCGACACTTGCACCACCACCGAGACGGCCGAGCTGATCTGCTGGCGGATGGCCTTGCTGGGCAGGTTGGCGGCCGCCATGCTGATCATGTTTTCCAGCCGCGTGATGGCGTCGCGCGGCGTGTTGGCGTGGATGGTCGCCATCGAGCCTTCATGGCCCGTGTTCATGGCGCCCAGCATGTCGAGCGCCTCGGCGCCGCGCACCTCGCCCAGGATGATGCGGTCGGGCCGCATGCGCAGGGCATTGCGCACCAGCGCGCGCTGGCTCACCTCGCCCTTGCCCTCGATGTTCGGCGGCCGCGTTTCCAGGCGCACCACGTGCGGCTGCTGCAATTGCAGCTCGGCCGCGTCTTCCACCGTGACGATGCGTTCCGTGTTACCGATAAAGCCGGAAATGACGTTGAGCATGGTGGTCTTGCCACTGCCCGTGCCGCCGGAAATGAGGATATTCATCTTCGCCTTGCCCAGGCCCTGCAGCACCTCGGCCATCTCGGCCGTCATGCTGGCGTAGGCCACCAGGTCAGCCAGGCGCAGCGGATCGACGGAAAAGCGCCGGATCGACATCACGGGACCGTCGATGGCCAGCGGCGGGATGATGGCGTTGACGCGCGAGCCGTCCGGCAGGCGCGCATCGACCATGGGGCTCGATTCGTCGATGCGGCGGCCCACGCGCGAAACAATCTTGTCGATGATTTTCATCAAATGCGCATCGTCATTGAACACCACGTCGGTCAGCTCGAGCTTGCCGCGCCGCTCCACGTAAACCTGCTGGTGGCCGTTGACGAGGATATCCGACACGGTAGGATCGGACAGCAGGGTTTCCAGCGGGCCGAAACCCAGCATTTCATTGCGGATGTCGCGCGTCAGGTTGCGGCGCTCGGCATCGTTGATGACCACCGCTTCCTCGTCCAGCAGGCGCTCGACGAGGCTGCGCAGCTCGTCGCGGATCTGTTCCTGCGTCAGGCGCTGCATGCTTTCCAGGTCGACACGCTCCAGCAGCAGCGTGTGGATGCGCTGCTTCAGGTCGCGGTAGCTGCGGTTGTCGATGGCTGGCGCGCGCTGCGGCGTCAGGGTGGCGATCTTGCCGCTGCCGAGGCGCTCGCGGATCGACAGGCTGGAGGCGGGAGAAGTGGCCATGATTAAGGTTCCTGTTCGAGTGGAATTAGGCGCGCTTCAGCACGCGGCTCAGCCAGCCCTGCCGCACGGGTTCGACGCTGGCGCCCGTCAGCGAGGCGGCAAACTCCTGCAGCGAGTGCGTGATGGGGCTGTTCTTGTCCAGCTGCAAGATCGGCACGCCCTGGTTGACGGAGGCGGCCGCCGACATGTAGTGATTCGGCACCGTGCGGTCGATGCTCGTGCCGTATGCCGCCTCCAGGTCCTGCAGGCGGATTTCGCCGCCCTTGTCATGCCGGTTGACGATCAGGCGCACCTTGTCCTTGTCGTATTCCAGCGAGCGGAACATGCCCAGCAGGCGCTTGCCATCGCGGATGTAGGGCAAGGTGGTTTGCAGGATGGGGAAAATCAGGTCCGCATGGTCGAGCGCGCGCACGCTGACGGCGTCGAGGTTGCGGCCCACGTCGAGCACGACGAAGTCGTACTGGCGGCGCGCCAGCTTGATGATGGCGTCGATGTGCTCGGGCTGCACCTCGCTGGCGTGGGCCGGGTCTTCGGGCGCGGCCAGCACGCTGAAATTGGGCAAGACATTAAGCATGCTCGATGCCAGGAACGACGGATCGAGGCGGTGGATGTCGCGCGTGACGTCGGCCAGAGTGGCCAGCGGCTTGTTTTCCGACACAAACAGCGAGGCGTCGCCGAAATGCAGGTTCAGGTCCAGCAGGGCGACACGCTTGTGGCCGCTCGCAGCCAGGGCATAGCCGAGGTTGGTGGCAATGAAGGTGGCGCCGCTGCCGCCCTTGCAGGAAATGAAGGCCAGCACCTTGCCATTGCCATTGTCGCGCCGTTCGAGCTTTTCCTCGATGCGCTCGAGCGCCGGGTGGATGCTGCTGGCGGCGGCCGGCGACGGCAGCACTTCGCGCACGCCGGCGCGCATGGCTTGCAGCAGGAATTCGGGCGACTGCTGCGGGCACAGCAGGATGACGGCCAGGCGTGGATACTGGTTGCTCAGGCGCTCGATGGCGGCCAGGTCGGCGCCGTCGTTGCCGGGCCGGTCGAAAATGAGCACGTCGGGCAGCTCCTGCGCCGAGTACAGCTGCTCCAGCGGCCCGGCGCTGGCCTCGACCTCATCGGCCTGGTTGCGGTTGCCCACCAGCCGGCCCAGTTCGGCCAGCGCTCTTTCATCCCTCGATATGATGACGATTTTCACAATGTGCCTTGCCTGTTCTGTGGTAACGGTGACATGTTCATTGGCGTCCGACGCCGATCGTCAGGGTGCTCGATTGCGGTACCGGCGCACTGAACGTCTTCTGATAAGCGTTGTAGCCCGCCACCGCCGACTTGCCATCGAGGCCGGCCACGGGGTCGCGGTTCAGTCCCGCCTGGGGATGGATTACTTGCTGGGCCCGCAGCAAACCGACGCTGCGGCCAAATTCGCGGTCCAGCTGCGGCGTGGTGCTGCAGCCGCCGAGGGCGCACGCGGCCAGCAGCACGCACAGCAGGAAAAATGATGGAGGACGCTGCATGGTCACGCTCCTATTGAATGTCAAAGCCGGTCGCCGCCGGGGCGCCCGGTTGCTTGTCAGCCGCTGGCGACGCCTTGGGCGTGCCTTCCATCTTCCCTTGCAGGAAGAATTCCGCGCGGCTGGGCGCCACGTAGGCATCCGTCGGCAGTGCATAGTCGCCCGCCAGCGGCTTGACCAGGTGCGGCGTGATGATGAACACCAGTTCGGTGCGGTCGGTCTGGAAATCGCTGCTGCGGAACAAGGCGCCCAGCACGGGAATCTCGCCCAGCATCGGCAGCGCCTTGATATTGGTGGTCACATTGTTCTTGATCAAGCCGCCGATGGCAAAGCTCTGGCCATCGAATAACTGCACGGTGGTGGTGGCGCGCCGCGTGGTAAACGCGGGCAGGATGGCGCTGCCGGCCGTGCCGCCCGTGGTGATGCCGATGCCGTCCTTGTTGAGTTCCGACACTTCCGGCGCCACCTTCAGGTTGATGCGCCCGCCGTCGAGCACGGTGGGCGTGAATTTGACGGCGATGCCGAATTCCTTTTCTTCCAGCGTGATCTTGTTGGTGGTGCTGTCCTGCGAGACGGGAATGTAGATCTTGCCGCCAGCCAGGAAACTGGCTTCCTGGCCGCTGATGGCCATGATGTTCGGCTCGGCCAGCACTTTCACGAGGCCATCGCGCTTCTGTGCGTCCAGCGTGAGAAAATTGCCATTCTTACCATTAAATCCATCGATCAGGCTGGGATTGCCGCTCAGCAAATTCGACAGGAAGCTGTAGGTCCAGTTGCCGCTGCTGGCGCGCGCGCCGATGCTGGCGCCCAGCTGGTCGACGAGGGTTTTCGACACTTCGGCGATTTTGACTTCCAGCATCACCTGCTGCGGCGCGGCGATGGTCAGCATGTTGATCACGCTCACGCCCGCACCGGCCCCGCCAGCAC
>CAUSDR010000288.1:0-7463 GCA_963530105.1 uncultured Janthinobacterium sp. | reverse complement strand
GCTGGCCGGGGCACTGGCTGCCGCGCTGGCGGCGGTCTCGGCCGGCTTGGCCGGCGCCGGCGCGCTCTTGTCGGCCATCGCCTTGCTTTTCACGGCCATCAGCTTTTCCAGGTCGCTGACGTTCTTTTCCAGTTCCTTCACGCGCGCGGCCGCTTCATCGACCTGTTTCGCCTTGGCGATCTTCTCTTCCTCGCTGGCCACCGCGCTCTTGCCGGCGGACTTGGCGGCTGGCTCCGCTTTCGACAGCTTCAGCTTGTCCTGCGCCGCGCTGACGGCCGTCGGCTTTTCCTCGACCTTGGTGGCGCCGATCTTGCCTGCCGTGCTTTGCGTCGATGGCGCCGCCTTGACCGGCTTGCTCTGCGCTACCTGGCCCGCCAGCTTGTTGCGGTAGGCGTCGAAATCGACGGCGTGCGCCGTCACCACGCCCTTGGCCTCGGCCGCATCGGTGGCGCGCACGGCGTCCGCGCCGGGCACGGCCAGGATGCGCCCCGCCTGCATGCGGTTCATGTTGTCGCCCTTGAAGGCGTCGGGATTGGCGCGGTACAGGGCGACGAGCATCATGTCGAGCGACACGCCCGACGGCTTCAGTTCGCTGGCGATGCGGCTCAGGGTATCGCCCGCCTTGACCTTGTATTCACCGGCCGGCTTCTTGCGCGACTCCTGCGCCGGCGTCGGCTCCACGCTGCGCCCTGCCCGGCCCGGTTCGCCCGGCGCCGTGACTTGCGCGCCGCGCGTCTGGCGCGCTTCGGGCGTGTCGAGCACGAACGCATATTCGCGCACCTGGCGGCCGTTCTTGCTGCTCAGCTCCAACAGCAGGTCGACCATCGGCTCGGCCACGGGCTGTGCCGAACTGATGCGGATGAAAGGCTTGCCATTGCGGTTTTCCACGGCAAACGTCAGGGCATTGAGCGCGGGATTGAATTCCACGTTGGCCTGGCGGTAGGCGTCGGGCGGCGCCAGCTTGGCCAGCAGGCTGGCCGCCTCGTCCGGCTTGATGGCCGACAATTCCACCTCGGCACGCAGGGGCTGGCCGGCGGCGGACAGCACCGTGATCTTGCCCAGTTCGGCCGCGGATGCCGCCGGTGACAATAACACCGCGCAGGCGACAGCGCTGCTGAGCGTTTTGATGGCAAGGGAGGCGACCCGGGGACGAGTGTGTACAGGCATAATTGGCGGCATCTTAGTTGACATGGGAAAACAGTTACTTTTCCAGAGGTATCAACATATCATCATGCCCAGAGCTATGCAAGCTCCGCATGGTTGAGCCTTGACGGGCTCAGGACGAAAAAAAAGCCGGGAAAACAGCACCCGGCTTCTTTCATACTAGCAATTATTGCTATTAAGCATCTAACAAAATGCGCAGCATGCGGCGCAGCGGTTCGGCAGCGCCCCACAGCAGCTGGTCGCCCACGGTGAAGGCGGACAGGTATTCGCCGCCCATGCTCATCTTGCGCACGCGGCCGACGGGGATCGTCAGGCTGCCCGTGACGGCCGCCGGCGACAGGTCGCGCACGGACGCTTCGCGCGTGTTCGGCACGAATTTCACCCACTCGTTGTTGCTGGCGATGATGTCGTTGATTTCATCGAGCGGCACGTCTTTCTTCAGCTTGATGGTCAGCGCCTGCGAATGGCAGCGCATGGCGCCGATGCGCACGCACAAGCCGTCGACGGGGATTTCCTTGCTGCCGAAATCGATGCCGCGGCCCAGGATCTTGTTGGTTTCCGCGCCCGCCTTCCATTCTTCCTTCGACTGGCCGTTGCCCAGGTCCTTGTCGATCCATGGGATCAGGTTGCCGGCCAGCGGCGCGCCGAACTGCTTGATTTCATCCGGGGAATAGCCGTGCTGGGTGGCCAGCACCTGGCGGTCGATTTCCAGGATGGCGGACGCCGGGTTGTCCAGCAGCGGCTTGACGGCGCTGTTGATGGTGCCAAACTGCGTCAGCAGTTCGCGCATGTGCTGGGCGCCGCCGCCCGATGCCGCCTGGTAGGTCATCGACGTCATCCAGTCGATCAGGTCGTGCTGGAACAGGCCGCCCAGGCCCATCATCATGCACGAGACGGTGCAATTGCCGCCGATGTAATTCTTGACGCCCTTGCCCAGCGCATCCTTGATGACGTGCAGGTTGACGGGGTCGAGCACGATGACGGCGTCTTTTTCCATGCGCAAGGTCGAGGCCGCATCGATCCAGTAGCCGTTCCAGCCGGCAGCGCGCAGCTGCGGGAACACCGCGCTCGTGTAGTCGCCGCCCTGGCAGGAAATGATGATGTCGCACTTGGACAGTTCGGCGATGTTGTTGGCATCCTTGAGGATGGTTTCATTCTTCGCCATGGCCGGCGCGGCGCCGCCCGTGTTCGAGGTGGTGAAAAACACCGGTTCGATGTGGGCGAAATCGCCCTCTTCCTGCATGCGCTGCATCAGGACCGAACCGACCATACCGCGCCAACCTACCAAGCCAACTAATTTCATTACCATTCCTCAAGATGAGACGGCGACTGCCGTCATTAGACTATTTTATCCCAGTGCTTTTACAACTGCATCACCCATCGCCTCGGTACCGACCAAAGTCGTGCCCGCTTCGTGGATGTCGGCCGTGCGCAGGCCCTGCGCCAGCACCTGTTTCACGGCCGTTTCAATCCGGTCCGCCTGCTCTTCGCGGTTCAGCGAGTAGCGCAGCATCATGGCGGCCGACAGTATCGTCGCCAGCGGATTGGCGATGCCCTTGCCCGCAATATCGGGCGCCGAGCCGTGCGACGGCTCGTACAGGCCCTTGTTGTTGGCGTCCAGCGACGCGGACGGCAGCATGCCGATCGAGCCCGTCAGCATGGCGGCCGCGTCCGACAGGATGTCGCCGAACATGTTGCCTGTGACCATGACGTCGAATTTCTTCGGCGCCCGCACCAGTTGCATGGCCGCGTTATCGACGTACATATGATCGAGCGCCACATCGGGGTATTCCTTGTGCACGTCGATGACGATGTCTTTCCAGAACTGGAAGGTTTCCAGCACGTTGGCCTTGTCCACGCTGGTCAGGCGCTTGTCGCGCTTTTGCGCCGCCTGGAAGGCCACGTGGGCGATGCGGCGGATTTCGCCTTCCGCGTAGCGCATCGTGTCAAAGCCTTCGCGCTGGCCCTTGAACGGGCCGTCCGGGCACTCGCGCACGCCGCGGGGCTGGCCGAAATAGATGTCGCCCGTCAATTCCCGGATGATCAGGATATCCAGGCCGGACACCACTTCCGGTTTCAGGGTCGAGGCGCCCGCCAGTTCCGGATACAGGATCGCCGGACGCAGGTTGGCGAACAGGCCCAGGTTCTTGCGCAAGCCCAGAATCGCCTGCTCCGGACGGAACTGGCGCTCCAGGTTATCGTACTGATAATCGCCGACGGCGCCGAACAGCACGGCATCGGCCGCTTTCGCCAGGGCCAGCGTGCCTTCCGGCAAGGGGTGGCCATGGGCCGCATAGCCGGCGCCGCCCACGGGCGCGCTTTCCAGTTCGAACGCTTCGCCCAGCACATTCAGCACCTTGACGGCTTGCGCGACGATTTCAGGACCGATGCCGTCGCCGGGTAAGATTGCAATTTTCATGGATTTACTCTTTAAATAACGTTCGCCAACCAAGGCTGATTGTTCAAATGCCGCTCTTCGAAGGCGCGGATATCGTCGGCGTGGCGCAGGGTCAGGCCGATGTCGTCGAGGCCATTCATCAGGCAATATTTGCGGAAGGCATCGATTTCGAATGGATACGACACGGCGCCATTGCTGGTGCGCACGCACTGCTGTTCCAGGTCCACCACCAGCTTGAAGCCGGGGAAGGCCTTGACTTCATTGAACAGGTGATCGACCTGGCTTTCCGACAGCACGATGGGCAGCAAGCCGTTCTTGTAGCAGTTATTGAAAAAGATGTCGGCAAACGATGGCGCGATGATGGCGCGGAAGCCGTACTGGTCCAGCGCCCACGGCGCGTGCTCGCGCGAGGAGCCGCAGCCGAAGTTCTTGCGCGTCAGCAGAATGGAAGCGCCCTGGTAGCGCGGTTCGTTGAGCACGAAATCGGGGTTCAGCGGACGGCGGCTGTTGTCCTGGCCCGGTTCGCCATGGTCGAGATAGCGCCACTCGTCGAACAGGTTGGGGCCGAAGCCGCTGCGGTGGATCGATTTCAGGAATTGCTTCGGGATAATCGCGTCGGTGTCGACGTTGGCGCGGTCCAGCGGGGCCACCAGGCCTTCGTAAATCGTAAATTTATCCATGCTGTTTTTACTCGGTAGGACGGGCGGCGCAGGGCGCCGGCCCGTCACGGTTTATTTTCCGCCGGCGCCAGTGACAACCTGGCCGACTTTCTGCACATCGCGGCCGATGCCGGAGATGGTATTGCAGCCAGACAGGATGACGGTGGCGATGAGGAGGGCGAAGAGTTTTTTCATGATGCGTTCTCGATAAGGAATAAGGGACTGAAGACGCTAGTGTAAACCAGCGGCGCCAGCCCCGGCCGTCATCGCAATCCCCGCACGTCGACAAAGTGGCCGGCGATACCGGCCGCGGCCGCCATCGCGGGCGACACCAGGTGGGTGCGTCCGCCCTGCCCTTGCCGGCCTTCGAAGTTGCGGTTCGACGTCGAGGCGCAGCGTTCGCCCGGCTCCAGGCGGTCGGCGTTCATGGCCAGGCACATGGAGCAGCCCGGCTCGCGCCACTCGAAGCCGGCATCCTTGAAGATGCGGTCCAGGCCTTCGCGTTCGGCCTGGTCCTTCACCAGGCCGGAACCGGGCACCACCAGCGCCAGGGTCACGTTGGAGGCGCGGTACTTGCCGCGCACCACGGCGGCCGCCGCGCGCAAGTCTTCGATGCGCGAATTGGTGCAGGAACCGATGAAGACCTTGTCGATTCGCACGTCGGTAATCGGCGTGTTCGGTGTCAGGGCCATGTAGACCAGGGCTTTTTCGATGGCGTCGCGCTTGACGCTGTCCTTCTCGTTGTCAGGGTCCGGCACGCGGCCGTCGATGCCGATCACCATTTCAGGCGAGGTGCCCCACGTCACCTGCGGCTCGATCTCTTGCGCGTTGAGCGTGACGACCAGGTCGAAACGGGCGCCCGGGTCCGAGTGCAGCGTGCGCCAGTAGGCCACGGCGCGTTCCCAGTGCGGGCCGGCCGGCGAAAACGGGCGGCCCTTGACGTAATTGATGGTGGTATCGTCGACGCCGATGATGCCGGCGCGCGCGCCCGCCTCGATGGCCATGTTGCACACCGTCATGCGCCCTTCCATCGACAGCGCGCGGATGGCCGAGCCGCCGAACTCGATACAGTAGCCGGTGCCGCCGGCCGTGCCGATCTTGCCGATGATGGCCAGCACGATATCTTTCGCCGTCACGCCGGCCGGCAAGGCGCCGTCCACCTGCACCAGCATGGATTTCGATTTCTTTTGCAGCAAGGTTTGCGTGGCCAGCACGTGCTCGACTTCGGACGTGCCGATGCCGTGCGCCAGCGCGCCGAAGGCGCCGTGCGTGGACGTATGCGAATCGCCGCAGACGACCGTCATGCCGGGCAGGGTCGCGCCCTGCTCCGGCCCGATCACATGCACGATACCCTGGCGCTTGTCGTTCATGTTGAAGTAGGTCAAGCCATAGTGCTTGGCGTTCTTGTCCAGGGTTTCCACCTGCAGGCGCGAAACGGGATCGGCGATGCCGTCGACGCGGCTGGTGGTGGGCACGTTGTGGTCGGCCACGGCCAGGTTGGCGGAAATGCGCCACGGCTGGCGGCCGGCCACGCTGAGGCCGTCGAAGGCTTGCGGGCTGGTGACTTCGTGCAGCAGGTGCCGGTCGATATACAGAATTGTCGTGCCATCATCTTCGGCCCGAACAACGTGGGATTCCCAAAGTTTGTCGTAAAGCGTCTTCATCATGATTTATGCAGCGTTGCCACAGCCTGTTTAAGTGATCTGTCTTACTGATCGAAGGGATCGGCAATGATTATGCCATATTTTGTGCAATGCAGAACCAAAAGCCGCCCCAGCGTGGGATGGGCGATACAAAATTCGGTGCGCTTCGCGGATATGGCTAAAATATTGCTGATACGAAAATCCGCCAAAATGCCGGCGGGGCGAATAAAAATCGAAAAAAGTCGAAAAAAAAGCCCGATGCAGAGGTCTGCAGCGGGCTTGATGCGGGTGCCGGTGTTTCTAGGCAGCCATGCGCACACTTCCCCTGCAACCATCCATCAGGAAAGATAGGCCCACGACTAGCACCAGCTCGCCTTCGGCGGAGCGGGCGGTACCGGTAATGCCTTCCACGGTGATGGCCGTCATCGGCTTGATCACCAGGTCGGCCGTGCCATCGACGGCTTCCACGGCCAGAATGTACGGCTGTGGCGCGGCGACAACAATGCCGACGCGCTCGCTGCACGATTCATAGCCGAGGGCGCCGGCCAGCGAACGCACGGGCAATGGACGGCCCTGGTCCTTCAGCACCGGCGCGCCGCCCACTTCCATGAAGGTTTCCGGCAATTCGACGACGCGCTGCACCACCGCCATCGGCAGCGCCAGCGCGGCGCCCGAGGTGGAGACGAGCATGGTCGGCACGATCGACAGTTCGATCGGCAGGCGGATGGCGAACTTCGTGCCCTTGCCCAGCGCCGACTCGATGTGGATGGCGCCGCGGTTTTTCTCCACGGCCGTCTTCACCACGTCCATGCCGACGCCGCGGCCGGAAACGCTGGACGCGACTTCCTTGGTCGAGAAGCCCGGCAGGAATACCAGCTGGAAGCATTCGTCGTTGCTCAATTGCGCGTTTTCGCTGATCAAGCCCTTTTGCTGCGCCTTGCTGCGCAGGAAGACCGGGTCCATGCCCTTGCCGTCATCCTGCAGCACGATCATGACGCTATTGGCTTCCTGCCACGCTTTGAGCGAAATATACGACTTGGCGGGCTTGCCGGCGGCCAGGCGCGCTTCCGGCGATTCGACGCCATGGTCGAGCGAGTTGCGCAGCATGTGCACGAGCGGATCGTACAGGCTGTCGACCACCACGCGGTCGACTTCCGTCTCCGCGCCCTCGATGGTCAGTTCGACATCCTTGCCCAGGTCTTTCGCCAGTTCGCGCACCAGGCGCGGGAATTTCTGGAACAGACGGCCAACGGGCTGCATGCGCGTGGCCAGGGTGGCCCGCTGCAGTTCCGTCGAGTAGCGCGAGGCGCGTTCCAGGGTTTCCGCCAGGGTCGCCATCAGGGTGGCGGCCTGGCCTTCGAATTTGAATTGCAGCAAGCGCTCGAGCAGCACGGCAGCCTGGTTGGCGGCCTGCACGGATTCGCCCGCCACTTCCAGCAAGGCGTCGAGCTTGACGGCGTCGACGCGGATGCTGTCTTCCTTGACGGGCGCGGCATGGCGCACGTCGGGACGCTCTTCGCGGCGGTCCACGCCTTCCCAGTTCTTGCGGGCCGGGTTGGCGGCGGCAGCGGCTGGGGCGGCGACCACGGCGGCAGGTGC
>CAUSDR010000287.1:0-7471 GCA_963530105.1 uncultured Janthinobacterium sp. | reverse complement strand
GCCACGCCCATGCCATCCTTGACCATCGCTTCGCCTGGCGTCCAGTCGGAAAATGCCAGCGGCGCATGCTTTTCCAGCACCACCGGCAGGCACAAGGCCACGCCGCGCGCGGCCAGCTGCGCATACGCATCGTGCAAGTCCGGCTCGCCATGCAGGGGCCAGTACACGCCCAGTTGCGTAATTTTTTCCTGCGCGCACCAGTCCAGCAGGCGTTGCGCGATGGCCGCATCCCATGGGGCGCGCGTGGCCTCGGGCAGGGCGCGCCGGGCCGCCAGCAGGGCCTTGCGCAAGCCGGCCTTGCCCTCCGGCGCAATGGGTGGCCGTGTGGCCGGATCGCATGTTATTCTAGGGTCGCTATTCATATCACCATCAAGTTAAGATTGAGAGTCGTACATTGATTTCCCCACTGAAATGGATTGCCGGTACGATGCTGTGTGTTGCATCGGCCATGTCTCCCCTGGCCGCCCTGGCCCAGGTGTCCGCCACCGCTGCTGCTGCCGTCCCCGATACGCGCAGCGAGGACGATGCCTTCCTGCTGCTGCGCGACGCCGCGCGCAAGGATGATATCGAGAAAGCCGACTTTTATGCGGCACGCCTGACGAATTACCAGATCCCCTCGTATGTTGACTATTATCGGCTGAAACCGCGCATCAAGCAGTTGACCGAAGCGCAATTTCGCGATTACCTGAACCGCTACAAGGGCAGCGCCATCGCCGACCGCTTCCGCAACGACTGGCTGCTGGAACTGGGCCGCAAACGCGACTGGGTGATTTTTGACGAGCAATATCCGCAATTCGCCCTCGACGACGATACCCAGCTCAAGTGCTATGCGCTGATGTCGCGCGCCGCCAAGGGGCAGAACGTGGCGCCCGAGGCGCGCAACCTGCTCGTCTCGCCGCCCGGCTATGGCGAAGCGTGCGGCAGCCTGATCGCGGCGCTGGCGCAAAATGGCCAGTTCGACGCGAACGACCTGTGGGCGCAGATCCGCCTGGCGGGCCAGACCAATGCCACGGGCCCGGCGCGCCGCATCGCGCTGCTGCTGGGCGCGTCGGACGCCAAGATGGCGCAGGCGATCGACTTGCCGGCCTTGGTGCTGGCCAAGGGCGCGGGCGCCAGCCGCGCCGACCATGAAATGTACCTGGTGGCCGTCGGCCGCATGGCGAAAAGCACCCTGAAACTGGGCGTCGTCGCCTTGCAGAAGGCCAGCGGCCAATTGACGCCGCAGGAACAGGCCATCGGCTGGGCCAGCCTGGCCTTGCAGGCTTCGTATGCGCTGGCGCCGGAAGCATTCGAATATTGGCAAAAAACCACTGGCGCGCCATTGACCCAGGAACAGATGCAGTGGAAGGCGCGCATCGCCTTGCGCGAAGGCAACTGGCCGGTGGTCAAGTCGTCGATCCAGGCCATGCCGGCCTCGCTGCGCGCGGACCCCACCTGGGTGTACTGGCTGGCGCGCGCGCAGCAGGCGGAAACGCCGGGCCGCCCGAACGCGCAAGCGGACGCCCTGTACCGCACGATCAGCGACCAATCTAATTTCTATGGCTTGCTGGCCAATGAAGAACTGGGCAACCACCTGGTCTTGCCGCCGCCGGGCCAGCCCGTCAGCCCGACGGAAATCGCCGCCATGGCCGCCAATCCGGGCCTGCAGCGGGCCTTGAAGTTCTTCAACATGCGTTTGCGCTTCGAAGGCACGCGCGAGTGGAACTGGGAATTGCGTTCGATGACGGACAGGCAACATCTGGCGGCCGCGGAATTCGCGCGCCAGAACAACGTGCTCGACCGCATGGTCAACACCTCGGACCGCACGCGCCTGGAAGTGGACTACACGCAACGCTATCCGACGCCGCACGACGACGTCATGCACCCGGCCACGCAAACCCTGGGCCTGGACAAGGCCTGGGTATATGGTTTGATCCGCCAGGAATCGCGCTTCATCATGGATGCGCAGTCGCACGTGGGCGCTTCCGGTTTGATGCAGGTCATGCCGTCGACGGCCCGCTACGTGGCCAAGAAGATCGGCCTCACCGATTTCGTCACGGAAACCCTGAGCGACGTGCGCACCAATGTCTTGCTGGGCACCAATTACCTGAACATGGTGCTCGGCGGCCTCGACGGTTCGCAAGTGCTGGCCAGCGCCGCCTACAACGCGGGGCCGGGGCGGTTGCGCATCTGGCGCGCCACCATGACGCGTCCGCTGGAAGGCGCCGTCTTTGCCGAGATCATTCCCTACACGGAAACGCGCGGCTACGTGAAGAACGTGATGGCCAACGCCACGTATTACGCGGCCCTGTTCGAGAAAAGCCCGCAGTCGCTGAAGGCGCGCCTGGGCACCGTGGGACCGAAAAACAGCGCCGTTGCTGCCGATTTGCCATCATCCAATTAAAACTAGCTGACCATGCAAACGACCATCCTTGATCCCAGTTTGACACAAGCCCTGGCGAGCGCGCGCGAGCCAGGTTTGACCCTCATCATCGGCAACAAGAATTACTCGTCCTGGTCGATGCGCCCGTGGGTGGCCATGACGGCCTTCGGCATTCCGTTCCAGGAAGTGCGCGTCTTGCTCGACCAGAAAGATACGTCGAGCAAGATCGCCGAATATTCGGCCTGCGGCCGCGTGCCCGTGCTGCTGGCCGGCGAAATGACCATCTGGGACAGCCTGGCCATTTGCGAATACCTGGCCGAGCAGTTTCCGGACAAGCATCTGTGGCCGCAGGACGTGGCCGCGCGCGCCACGGCGCGTAGTGTCTGCGCGGAAATGCATTCCGGTTTCGCCGGCTTGCGCACGGCCATGTCGATGAATATCAAGGCGCAGCTGCCGGGCCGGGGCCGCACGGCCGCCGCCCAGGCCGACATCGGCCGCATCAGCGAGATCTGGGAAGAGTGCCTGTCGCGCTTCGGCCATCACCAGTTCCTGTTTGGCGACTTTTCCATCGCCGATGCCTATTTCGCCCCCGTCGTCATGCGTTTTCGCACCTATGGCGTGAGCCTGGCGCCGGCCCTGAACGCGTATTGCGAGCGCGTGCAGGCGCACCCGGCCATGGCCCGCTGGATCACGGAAGCGCTGGCGGAAACGGAAGTGGCCGCCAAGCACGATGCGGAATTACCTGATTAAGAAAAGAGCAACATGAAGATTTACACGGTCGGTGGCGCGGTGCGCGACCAACTGCTGGGCTTGCCCGTGAAAGACCACGACCACGTCGTCGTCGGCGCCACGCCGGAAGACATGCTGCGCCAGGGCTTTCGCCCCGTCGGCAAGGATTTCCCCGTCTTCCTGCACCCGAAGACGCAGGAAGAATATGCGCTGGCCCGCACGGAGCGCAAGACGGCGCCCGGCTACCGGGGTTTCGTTTTCCACACGGCGCCCGACGTCACGCTGGAAGAAGACCTGGTGCGGCGCGACCTCACCATCAACGCCATCGCGCAGGCCGAGGACGGGACGCTGACCGACCCGTTCGGCGGCATCGCGGATATTCGCCATAAGGTATTCCGCCACGTTTCCGACGCCTTTGGCGAAGATCCCGTGCGCATTTTGCGCCTGGCCCGCTTTGCCGCCCGCTTCGACACTTTCACGGTGGCGCCCGCCACCATGGCGCTGATGCGCAAGATGGTGGCGGACGGCGAAGTCGACGCCCTGGTGGCCGAGCGCGTCTGGCAGGAAGTGGCGAAGGGCTTGATGGAGGCGCGCCCGTCGCGCATGCTGGCGGTGCTGCAGCAATGCGGTGCCCTGGCGCGCATCCTGCCCGAACTGATCGTCAACGACCATCTGCTGCGGGTGGTCGATCATGCCGCCAGCGCCGGCCACGACCTGTGCGTGCGCTTTGCCGTGCTGGTGCTGGCCGTGCCATTGACGCAGATCAATGCGCTGACCGAGCGCCTGCGCGTGCCCAACGACTGCCGCGAACTGGCCGTGCTGGCGGCGCGCGAGCAGGCCGTGGTCGCCGGCGCGCTGGCCTTGAGCGCCGAGGAACTGGTGCGCCTGTGCGAACGCTGCGACGGCTTGCGCAAGCCGCAGCGCTTCGTGCAGATGCTGCAGGCCATCGAATGCGAGGTGTACATACGGGAAAATCGTGCTTTCCAGCAGTCCGCCTGGCTGCAAGCCATGCTGGCGGCCGTGCGCGGCGTCGATGCGGGGGCGCTGGCACAGGCTTGCGCGCAAGAACCGAAGCGCATCCCTGCCGTCATCCATGCGGCGCGGGTGGAGGCCGTCACGAACGCGATCAGCAGCCTGGAACTGCCATGACCCTGCCCAAACTGTTCCAGAATCCGTTTCGCCGCTGGCTCAAGGGCCATGGCGATGCGCGTCCCGCCGTGCTCGTCAAGCAGTTGCATGAGCGCGACCGGCGCCGCATGATGAAGCATTTTCTGAGCCTGGAGAAAAGCGACCGCCTGCTGCGCTTCGGCAGCGCCTTGCCCGACGAACTGGTGGCACAGTATGTGCACAAGATGGATTTTTCGCGCGACATGGTCTACGGCGTCTACAATAGCCTGTTCAAGCTGGTGGGCGTGGGGCACCTGGCGTTTGCGCCGAAGGACAAGTCGCCGGCGAAAAGCGTCGTGACGGACAAGGAGCAGGTGGCGGAATTTGGCGTGTCGGTGTCGAAATCCATGCGCGGCATGGGTGTCGGCTCGAAACTGTTCGAGCGGGCGGCGATTCACTGCCGCAACAATGACGTCGATACCCTGTACATGCATTGTTTGTCATCCAACAAGACGATGATGCATATCGCCAAGAAAGCGGGCATGGAAATCCAGCGCGACTATGGCGAAGCCGATGCATATTTGAAATTATTGCCGCCGAACCCGAGCAGCATGCTGCAGGAAGCCGTGCAGGAGCAGTTTGCCATGTTCGACTACACGTTCAAGGCGAATGCGCGCGCCGCGTCCAAGCTGTGGGACCGCTTGCCCGGGCGCAAGAAGCCGAAACCGCCGCCACCCGTCCCGCCAGCGGACTGATCACACCAGCGGCAGGGCCGTCGTATCCTTGATGCGCTGCAGGGCGAAGCTCGATTTCACGTCCAGCACGGCCGGGTGGCGCAGCAGGGTCGCCATCATGAAGCGCGAAAAGTGCTCCATGTCTTCCACGTGCACGCGCAGCAAATAATCCATTTCGCCCGTCATGGCATAGCAGGCCACCACTTCCGGCCATTGCGCCACGGCAACGGCGAAGTCCGCGCGCGGCGAGGTATTCGTCACCAGGTTGGGCGCCAGCACGCGCGCCGTGCTGTGCGCGGTGGCGTCGCTGTGCTTTTCCAGGCGCACATTGACGTAGGCCAGCAAGCCCAGGCCGATCTTTTCCGGGTCCAGCAGGGCCACGTACTGGCGGATCACCCCCGCTTCTTCCAGGCGCTTGACGCGGCGCAAGCATGGCGACGGCGACAGGCTGACTTGCTCGGCCACGTCCTGGTTTGACAGGCGGCCATCGGCCTGCAGGACGGCGAGGATCTTGCGGTCCGTTTTATCCAGCGTAATTTTGCTCATGCTTCCTCCGGAGGGTCTTGTTTCACGCAATATTATTGCGCAAATCATGATTGTTCGGGAGATCTTTGGCATTTAATGCCCGTGACCCGCGCCTATACTGTGCGCTACTTCTTGGAGGAGACATCATGCAATTTCAGCCTTGGGATAACCCGATGGGTACCGATGGTTTCGAGTTCGTCGAGTATGCAGCACCAGACCCAAAAGCATTGGGCAAGCTGTTCGAGAACATGGGATTCACGGCCATCGCGCGCCACCGCCACAAGGATGTGACCCTGTACCGCCAGGGCGACATCAATTTCATCATCAATGCCGAACAGGATTCGTTCGCGCAGCGTTTTGCCCGCCATCACGGCCCATCCGTGTGCGCCATCGCCATCCGCGTCGATGACGCGGCCTTCGTCTACCGCCGCGCGCTGGAACTGGGCGCCTGGGGTTTCGACAATAAAACGGGGCCGATGGAGCTGAATATCCCCGCCATCAAGGGCGTCGGCGATTCGCTGCTGTACTTCGTCGACCGCTGGCGCGGCAAGGGCGCCGACAAGCCGGACGCGGCCGCGCCGGGCGGCATCGGCGACATCAGCATCTATGACGTCGATTTCGTCGCCATTCCCGGCGCCATCGCCAACCCGGTCGGCCATGGCCTGACCTATATCGACCACCTGACGCACAATGTGCACCGTGGCCGCATGAAGGAATGGGCGAATTTCTATGAAAGCCTGTTCAATTTCCGCGAAGTGCGCTATTTCGACATCGAAGGCAAGCTGACGGGCCTCAAATCGAAGGCCATGACTTCGCCGTGCGGCAAGATCCGCATTCCCATCAATGAATCGTCGGACGACAAGTCGCAGATCGCCGAATACCTGGACCAGTACCATGGCGAAGGCATCCAGCACATCGCGCTGGGCACGGACAATATCTACGCTTCCGTGCAAGGCATGCGCGATACGGGTATCGATTTCCAGGACACGATTGAAACTTACTATGAGCTGGTCAACCGCCGCCTGCCGAACCACGGCGAGCAGCTGGAAGAACTGCGCCGCCTGCGCATCCTGATCGATGGCCACAGCACGGAAACCGAACGCGAACTGCTGCTGCAAATCTTTACGCAGACGGTGATCGGCCCGATCTTCTTCGAGATCATCCAGCGCAAGGGCGACCAGGGCTTCGGCGAAGGCAACTTCCGCGCGCTGTTCGAGTCGATCGAGCTGGACCAGATCAAGCGCGGCGTGCTGACGGCGGGGTAAGCATCGGTGGTGTTTGTCGGCTTACGCCGTTCCGGCTAAGCCGACCTACCTCATCAGCGTAGGTCGGATTAGCGTAGCGTAATCCGACATGGCCCGCAAAAAGAAGCATCAAAAAGCATCAAAAGGTACCCAAGCAGGAGTGCAGTGCAGCAAAGAACTGCACGCATTCCTGTGGTAGTCTACGACAAACAAGTCATTTTTCCGCACTGGCATTGCTCACGAAGCGCGGCCGGTACGTGTGAGTTCAACCGACTTTGCACGCGTAGCACAGAGAATAATGGAGACAAGTAATGAATGCACCAATCAAGGGTTCGAGTCTTGAGCCGGGCGCGCACGCGTCCGAAATTTCCCTCAACGACAAATACACGCTGGAACGTGGCCGCGCCTTCATGACGGGCACCCAGGCGCTGATCCGCCTGCCGATGCTGCAGCGCGAACGCGATTTGAAGGCGGGCCTGAATACGGCCGGCTACATCACCGGCTACCGCGGTTCGCCCGTGACGTCTGTCGACATGACGGCGATCAAGGCCAAAAAATACCTCGATGAACACCACGTCAAATTCCACCCGGGCCTGAACGAAGACCTGGCCGCCACGGCCGTCTGGGGCACGCAGCAAACCAATCTGTTCGAAGACGCGAAATACGACGGCGTGTTCGGCATGTGGTACGGCAAGGGCCCCGGCGTCGACCGCTGCGGCGACGTCTTCAAGCACGCGAATAACGCCGGTTCCGCCAAGCATGGCGGCGTG
>CAUSDR010000286.1:0-7527 GCA_963530105.1 uncultured Janthinobacterium sp. | reverse complement strand
GCATGCCGCCCACTGGGAGGCATGCCCCCTGCAAGGTCCGACCCCGGCATTTGCGGCGTTGGGGTGATTTTGCCTCATCCGGCACCGCCCGGGCACTCTGGGCTAATCCAAGCTACCCGACCTACGCGTGACGCTGGCGTAGGTCGGATTAGCCGGGCCTCGGCCCGGCCTAATGCGACACCGCCCTGACAGATCCTTGTATGACCCCGGCAATCACGCCGGGTTTTATGTGCCGGAACCATGGTCGTGACTCACCTTTCATGCTGCCATGGTTCCGGCATTTTTTTACCGAATTGGAGTTTCCATGAAAGCCCTGCACCGCATCATCGAGCAAGCCCGCGCCGTGCCGAAAAACATCGTCTTGTGCGAGGGCGACGACGTGCGCGTGCTGCAGGCGGCAGCGCGTGCCGCCGCCGAAGGGCTGGCGCGCATCAGCATCGTCGGCCAGCCGGCCGCCATCGTGGCCCTGGCGAACGAACACGGCCTGGACCTGGGCGGCGTGCGCCTGATCGACCCGGCCGCTTCCAGCGAGTCGGAACATTACGCCCAGCAATTGTTTTTGTTGCGCCAGGCCAAGGGCATGACGGTGGAGCAGGCGCGCAGCGCCGTGCAGGACCCGCTGTGCTACGCCAACCTGATGGTGCGCCTGGGCGACGCCGACGGCTGCGTGGCGGGCGCCGTGCACACGACGGCCAACGTGGTGCGCAACGCCATCCAGATCATCGGCGTCGATCCGGCCTTCAAGCTGGTGTCGAGCTTTTTCCTCATGATGCTGTGCGAACCGTTCCACAGCCTGAAGGGCGGCTTCATCTTTTCCGACTGCGCCCTCGTCGTCGACCCGAATGCGGGCGAGCTGGCCGACATCGCCATGGCCGCCGCCGACAGCGCGCAAGCCTTGCTGATGGAAGCGCCGCGCGTGGCCATGCTGTCGTTTTCCACCAGCGGCAGCGCCCACCATGCGGCCGTCGACAAGGTGCATGCGGCCACGGACAAGGTCAAGGCGCAGCGCCCCCAGCTGGCCATCGATGGCGACGTGCAGCTGGACGCGGCCATCGTGGCCGAGATTTCGCAGCGCAAGGTCAAGGATTCCGTCGTCAACGGCCGCGCCAACGTGCTGGTGTTCCCCAACCTGGATGCGGGCAATATCGGCTACAAGCTGGCCGAGCGCATGGGCGGCGCCGTCGCCATCGGCCCGCTGCTGCAAGGCTTGAACAAGCCAGCCAACGATCTGTCGCGCGGCTGCAGCGCCGACGACGTCTACAACGTTATTGCGGTCACGGCCGTGCAGGCCCAGGGTGGACGCTGACTTCCTGTTCAGCCTGCCCGTGCTGGCGCTGCTGGGCGTGGTGGCGGCTGGCACGTATTTCCAGACCGTCACGGGATTCGGCCTGGGCATGATCGTCATGGGCGTGGCCAGCGGCCTGGGCCTGGCGCCCGTGCCGGCGCTGGCGGCCCTCGTCAGCCTGCTGTCGCTGGCCAATTGCCTGGTGGCCTTGCCCGGCGCCTTGCACCACCTGGACTGGCGCGCCATCCGCGCCGCCAGCATCGGCTTGCTGCCCGCCATGGCGGCCGGCGTCTTGCTGCTGGGCTACCTGGACCAGGCGTACGCGCCTCTGCTGCATTTGCTGCTGGGCGCGGCCATCGTGTATGGCGGCGTCAGCATCCTGCTGCAGGCGCCGCCCGGCCCCGGCGCGGCCGACAAGCGCAGTTTCTTTATCAGCGGCGTGTGCGGCGGCCTGTTTTCCGGCCTGTTTTCGCTGGCGGGGCCGCCGCTCGTGTACCAGTTTTACCGCCAGGAAATGAGCCTGACCACCATCCGCTACAGCCTGATCTTTTTGTTCGCCATCAGCGCGGGCGGGCGCTCGCTGATGGCGGGCAGCCAGGGCCAGCTCGATGGGAAAGTCTTGCTGCTGTGCATGCTGGCCTTGCCCGTGGGCGTGCTGGCCACCATGGCCGGCAAGCGCTATCCGCCGCCCATCGCCCAGCGCGGCATGCGCCGCATCGCCTTTGGCGTGCTGACGGCCATCGGCCTTTCCCTGATGGCGGCGGCCGTGCCGCAGCTGCTGGGCTGAACGGAGAGGGGCTTCAGGGCCGCACGGTGGCGTTGGCGAAGAAGCGGTAGCCGGCGTTGCGCGCCGTGTTGATCGGCAAGGCCAGGCCGCTGGCCAGTTCCGTCTTGCGGCGCAGGCGGCGGATCTGCGTATCGAGGCGGCGCTGGTCGTAATCGAGGAAATCCTCGCCCAGCGACTGCACGATCTGCTGGCGGCTGACGATGCGCTCCGGCTCGGCCATCAGCACCTGCAGCACGGTGGCGTCCTGCTGCGACAGGGCGATGGCGCCGCAGCCGGGTGGAAACAGGCGGCGCGGCGCCAGTTCGAGCACCCACGCGGGCGCGGGCGCCGGTTCTCCCAGGCGCCGCTGCAAGCTGCCCAGGGTGGCCGCCAGCTCTTCCAGGTCGGTATGCTTGGGCAGGTAGTAATCGGCGCCGCCCGTCAGGCCGCTGACCTTGTCCTGCGTGGCGCCGCGCGCGGTAAACACGACGATGCCCAGCTGCCGGCCCTGGGCCCGCAGCGCGCGCACGAGGGCCATGCCTTCGCCATCGGGCAAGCCCAGGTCGATGATGGCGATGCGGTGCAGGGCGGGCGCATAGCTGGCATGAAAGCTGGCCAGGTCGGCCACGGCGCTGACCTGGTAGCCGCAGTCGCCGAGAAATTCGGTCAGTTCTTGCCGCAGGACGGCTTCATCTTCAAGCAAAATAAGGTTCAGCATGGCGCAAGGATAACCGATCACCTGCATGGCGTGAAGGCAGCCTGTCGCTTCCTTGATATGGCTGTGTTAAGCTGCCGCGCCATGCGATTCCTGCTTGCCCTTCTCCTTTTTTTCAGTACCGTCCATTCACTGGCCGCCCACGCCATGCCAGCGGCACCGCCGGCGCCGCTGGTGTTGCCCGACACGGGCCAGCAAGTGTCGGCCAGCGGCCACATGCTGGTGCTGCGCGACCCGGCCGGCACGCTGGCGCCCGATGCCGCCTTGGCGTCGCCGGACTGGCGCGTCTTGCCCGGCGCCGTCAGCGCCGGTTACACGGACGACACCATCTGGCTGCTGCTCGACGTGCAGCGCACGGTGGATGCGCCCGATGAGTGGGTGTTGCGTTTTAGCAACGCCGTGCTCGACACGGTGCGCCTGTACCGGCTGGACGGCAAGGGCCACTGGCGCGTGCAGGAAGCGGGCGCGGCCATCGAGCGCGACGACTGGCCCGTGGATGCGCGCCAGGTGGTTTTCCCCTTGCGCCTCAAGGCGGGCACGGGTGAGCGCTGGCTGGTGCGCCTAGCCAGCAAGAAATCCATGTCGACCGAGCTGAGCTTGTGGCCGCGCGCGGCCTTCGATGAATCGTCGCGCCGCGAATATCTGTATTACGGCTTGCAGTTCGGCACGTATCTGCTGCTGATCCTGTTTCACATTTTCTTTTGGCGCATGACGGGCGAAGCCCAGAGCGGCTGGTATCTGCTGTACGTGTGCACGAGCGCGACGACGGAAGCGTTCACGATCGCCATTCCCCAGCAGATTTTCGACATGCCGAACTGGCTGTCGGACCCGATCCTGGGCATGTCGCTGTGCATGTCGCTGGCCGTCGGTACGCGCTTTTCTTCCTTGCAACTGGATTTGCCGGAACTGTTTCCCCGCGTCACCCGGGCGCTGGCGGTCATTTCCTGCACGCTGGCCGTGGCCGGCGCTTGCCTGGTGTTGCGCGGAAAATACGGCGCCGGCGTGCTTACCGTGCAATACACGGCGCTGCCCTTGATCGTGTTTTTCATTTCCATGGCCAGCTGGCTGGCGTGGCGCGGCCACCGCAGCGCGCGCGCCTTTTTGCTGATTTTCGGCATTTTCTATGCGGGCGCCATCATCAGTTTCCTGCGCAATATGGGCATGCTGCCGCCGAACTTCGTGACCAACCATGCGGCCACGCTGGGCGCCTTCGTGCACATGATGCTGATGAGCTTGCGCCTGAACCGGCGTTACGCGGGCTTGCGCCGAGCCAAGGACCAGGCGCAGGCCGAGGCCGTGCGGGCCGTGCGCGCGCTCAATGAACGGCTGGAAGAACAGGTGGTCCTGCGCACGGCCGCGCTGCAGCAGGAAATCGGCCGGCGCGCGGCGCTGGAAGGCGAGCTGCGCGAAGCGCTGGCGGTGGAAACGCGCACGCGCGAAGAACAGCAGGATTTCGTTGCCATGGTGTCGCATGAATTCCACACGCCGCTGGCCATCATCAACACGACGGCCCAGCAAATCGCCCGCAATCCCGCCGCCGTCTGGGAAAAAACCTTGCAGCGCTGCCAGAATTTGCGCGAGGCTAGCGGGCGCATGACGGCCCTCGTCGATGAATACCTGAGCGCAGACCGCATGGAAACGAGCGCCGCCACCTTCCGTCCCCAGTCCTGCGATCCGTCCAAGCTGATCGGGGCGGTACTGGCCGAGTGGCCGGAGGGCAGGGTGGAGGCGGACTTGTCCGGCTTGCCGGCGCGGCTGCAATGCGATCCGGGATTGCTGCGCGTGGCCTTGCGCAACTTGCTCGGCAACGCGGACCGGCACGCGCCGCAGGCGCTGGCGATCCGCGTGCGTGCCGCAGGACACGGTGCCGGCGGCTTGCAAGTTACCGTCAGCAACACCGGCGACTCGCTGCCCGCCGATGAAATCCCGCGCCTGTTCCAGAAATACTTCCGCGGCCGTATCGCCCAGCACAAGCCGGGCGCCGGGCTGGGCCTGTATCTGGTGCAGCGCATCGCGCAACTGCATGGCGGCAATGTCACGCTCGACAATGCCGGCCAGGATGGCACCATCAGTTTTTCCCTGCGCATCCCCGCTGGGGTGCCGGGCATTCCCGACTGAATTGGTCGGGAATCGCTCAGGTTTGCTCACTTATAAATCCGCAATCTTTGTTACATTTTCCCCAAGGAAATTTTTGTAGCTTTTTGCCACATATATGTAGCGAAAAGCAACAGGAAAGGGCGCCGGCCAACGCCGCCAGCGCCCGGTACAACACAAGACAAGGATAAGAGCATGCACCGTCACGGATCATTGAATCACATTTACCGGCTCGTCTGGAGCCACGTCCTGAATGCCTGGGTCGCTGTTGCCGAGACGTCGCGCGGGCGCGGCAAGGGTGCGCGCCGCAAGCTGGCCGCCGTGGCGGCCGCCATGGCGGCGCTGGCGCTGGGCGGACCGGCCAGTGCCGGGCCCACGGGCGGGCAGGTGGTGGCGGGCACGGCAACCATCACGCAGTCCGGCACGACGACGACGGTCCAGCAGACGAGCCAGCAGGCATCGCTGAACTGGGCCAGTTTCAACGTGGGCAGCAAGGAAACCGTCAACTTCGTCCAGCCCTCGTCGAATGCGCTGGCGGTCAACCGCATTCTCGACAGCAATGGCTCGCAAATCCTCGGGCGCGTCAACGCCAATGGCCAGGTCTACCTGATCAATCCGAACGGCATCCTGTTCGGCCGTACGGCCCAGGTGAACGTGGGCGGCCTCGTCGCCTCGACCCTGGATGTCGACAATGCCAGCCTGGGCGGCAGCAAGCATGTGTTCAATGGCAAGGGCGGCGGCAGCATCGTCAATGAAGGCAGCATCCGTGCCGCGGATGGCGGCTACGTGGCCCTGATTGCCGCCCGCATCAGCAACAGCGGCAGCATCGCGGCCCACGCCGGCAGCGTGCTGATGGGCGCCGGCAGCCAGGTCACGCTGGACCTGGGCGGCCCCGTCAAGCTGCAGGTGACGCAGGGCGCGCTCGATACCCTGATCGAAAACGGCGGCGCGATCCGCGCCGATGGCGGCCAGGTGTACCTGACGGCCAAGGCGGCGGGCGCACTGGCTTCCAGCGTCATCAACAACACGGGCGTGATCGAGGCGCATACCCTGGCGACGGGAGAAAAAGGCCAGATCGTGCTGCTTGGCGACATGAAACAGGGCAGCCTGCACGTGGCTGGCGTGCTCGACGCCAGCGCGCCCCAGGGCGGCGACGGCGGCTTCATCGAAACCAGCGCCAACCACGTGGATATCGGCGCCGTGCGCGTCACCACGGCCGCGTCCGGCGGCAAGACGGGCGACTGGCTGATCGACCCGAACGACTTCACGGTGGCGGCCAGCGGCGGCAACATGACGGGCGCGGCCGTTTCCGCTGCCCTGGCCAGCAACAATTTAACCATCATGACCACCAGCAAGGGCACGGCGGGCGGCAATGGCGATATCCATGTGAATGACGCCATCAACTGGTCGGCCAACAAGCTGACCCTGACCGCCGAGCGCAACATCAATATCAATGCGAACCTGAACGCCACCCGCACCGGCTCGCTGGCCTACCAGTATGGCCAGGCCACGGCCAATGGCGCCGGCAGCGCCTACAAGGTGGCAGCGGGCGTGGCCGTGAATATTCCCACCGCCAGCGCCTTTACCTGGAAGAAGGGCAGTGCCGGCAGCGTGAACAATTTGGTGTTGAGCAACGGCAATATCCGCTTCGGCAATGGTGTTGAAAATTCCTTCACCGACGATGGCTTGCTGAAGACACCATTCTATTTTGACAACACGACGCCAGGCCGCAACGACTGGTACATGCTGACCCTGAACCGGCCCTTCGAGTTTGCCGTGGCCGCTGGCGGCAATGGCAGCAATGCCTGGAATAACACGGGGCAGGTGCTGATCGCCGACGGCGGCATGGGGGGCGGCTTCCCTGGCATGAATACGGGCGGCAATTACTCGAGTGCGCTGAGCAACCGCTCGCTGAATATCGCCGGCTACCAGGAAGGCATGGGCTCGATCGTGACGACCGGGACGCTCAATTTCAGCACCCTGAACCAGTCTGCCAGCATCGCGCACACCTATACCCTGAAGGCGGGCGATGCCTTCGTCAACATGGATAGCCGGCTCACCAATCTGAGCAGCACGCCGCTGACGAATGTGCGCATGTGGCTGGGCACGGGCGACGATTTTATCGGCGAGTCGGATGCCAACTACAAGACCAAGGGCAATATCGTTGCCGGTGCATTTGCGACATTGACCGATAGCAAGGCCAGCTCCAACGCCATCATGGTGACGGAAACCAATAGCACGACGAGCGGCTCGGCCATCCTGTTCTACTCCACCACGGCGGGCGTGGATACCGTGCACAGCAATTGCTGCTCGTTTTCCAACGCCATCAACCAGAACCCGCGCGGCACCGCCGCCGCTTCGGGCCAGACGGACGGCAGTTATGCCATGTTCCTGCGCGCGGCCGACCTGGCCCCGGGCCAGTCCGGCGGCCTGTCCGTATATTACGCGGCAGCACCCGTGGCGCAGCTGAAGGACGCCATCACCTCCGTCGACAATGCGGCCGGCAACGCCTCCAAACCCGTGTATATCCGTTTGACGCCAGGCACCAGCGTGTATGGCGATCTGCCCGTCTTTAACTATGCGCTGTACGATGCGCTGAGCGGCGGCTTGCTGATCACCGATGCCAGCGCGAGCGGCACCATTTCCTGGCTGGGCGCGCCTACGGCG
>CAUSDR010000285.1:0-7532 GCA_963530105.1 uncultured Janthinobacterium sp. | reverse complement strand
GGCCCGCTTGCGGGCTTGGCGGCGGCCTTGGCGGCGGGCTTGGCTGCCGACTTGATTTCGGCCTTGGCTGCCGGCTTGGCCGCTGGCTTGGCGGCGGTTCTGGACGCCGCAGCCACCGTGGGCGCCGCCGGCGGTGCCGCCTTCACGGCTGGCCTGGCGGCGGCTTTCGGGGCCGGCTTGGCGCCTGCATTGGCCGCAGCCTTGGCGCCTGGCTTGACAGCTGCCTTGCCCCCCGCCCTGGCGGCTGGCTTGGCGGCGGGCTTATCGGCTGGCTTGGCGGCCGGCTTGGCCGCAGCCGCGCCGGATAGTGCCGCCACCTGCGCGCTCAGGGCCGCGATCTGCGCGTGCAGCGCGGCCAGGTCATGCCGCGTGGGCACGCCGATGGTGGCCAGGGCGCGCGCCACGCGCTCTTCGAACACCTGCTCCAGCTTGTCCCAGGAGCCGCTGGCCTGCTTGCCCACGCCATCGGCCAGCTTGCCGACGCTGTCGCTGACGCCGGCCACCTTGTCTTCGGCCCGCTGCTGGAATTCCGTGCCTTCCTTGACCAGGCGGGAAAACACGCGGCCGCCCTCTTCCTGGGCCTTGGCAAACGCGCCCAGGCCCGCTTGCCAGATCTGCTGCGCCGACGAACGCACGGCGTTCGCCAGTTCCTTGTCTTCCGCCAATTCCTTCAATTTCTTCACCATCGCCAGCTCCCGTCATATGAAAGGCCATGCCACTTCATGGATACTTTTATTCTAGAGAGCAAAACTAGAGACGGGCGTCTAATCCGATGGAAATCCGGCATGCAGGGTGCGCCAGCACACGCAAGCGGCAACCCAGGCGGCAATTCAGGCGGCCGCCTTCACGGGGCCGTGCAACAGGCTGTGCAGGCGGAAGCCTTCGCGGATGTTCTCGCGCAGCACGGCGCCCTTCCACGGCTTGGTATAGAAGCGGTCGACGGCGCCGCGGTTGATGGCCGCCATGATGGGGGTCAAGTCGGCAAAGGCGGACAGCATGATGCGGAAGGTGTCCGGGCACAGATGCTTGACCCGCTCCATGAATTCCGTGCCGCTCATGAGCGGCATGCACTGGTCGCACAGGATCACCTGCACCTTGTGGCGCGCCAGGATATCGAAGCCTTCGGCCGCCGTCTGCGCCGTCAGGATGCGGTAGCCGTCCTGCGCCAGGAAGTCGCTGAGCACGTCGAGCATGAAGACATCGTCGTCGACGATCAGCAGGGTTTGCTGCTCTTCGCTGCCCGCATCCTGCGGCGCCTGCAGCAGTTTGCCGCCCATCAGCATCTGCTCGAACTCTTCCTGCGGCACGGGGCGGCTGAAATAATAGCCCTGCATCTCGTCGCAGCCGTGGCGCCGCAGGTAGGCCAGCTGCGCATCGTTTTCCACGCCTTCGGCGATCACCTGCAGCTTCATGCTGTGCGCCATGCTGATGATGGCCAGCACGATGGCCGCGTCGTCCGGATTGCTGGTCACTTCGCGCACGAAGGCGATGTCGATCTTCAGCTTGTCGATGGGGAAGCGCTTCAGGTAGGCCAGGCTGGAATAGCCGGTGCCAAAATCGTCGATGGAAATCTGGATGCCCAGCGCCTTGAGGTTGCGCAGCACGGCGATGGTTTCCTCGGCGTTCGACATCAGCGAGCTTTCCGTCAGCTCCAGTTCCAGCAGGTCGGGCGCGATGTCGTACTTGCGGATCGCCTTGAGCACCTCTTCTTCCAGGCCGCCGACAAAGAACTGGATGCCCGAGACATTCACCGACAGGTGCACGGGGCCGATGCTGCTGGCGCCCCACTCGCTGATTTTCTTGCACGCTTCGTCGAGCACCCAGTTCCCGACCCGCACGATCAGCCCCGTCTCTTCCAGCAGCGGGATGAAGACGGCCGGCGAGACCATGCCGTGGCCGGGACGGCGCCAGCGTATCAGCGCCTCGGCGCCGGTGATGCGCCCCGAGATGATATCCACCTGGGGCTGTAATAACAGCACGAATTCCTGTTTGTCGTGGGCGCGCCGCCGGGCGTTTTCCTTGGCCCGGCGCGCCATCGACTGCACGTTCATTTCCGCCGTGAAGAAACGGAAGGCGTCGCGGCCCGCTTCCTTGGCGCGGTACATGGCCGTGTCGGCGTACTGGATCAGGGTGTCGGCGTCGGCGCCATCGTCGGGAAACACGGAAATGCCGATGCTCACCGTGACCGTCACCTCATGGCCCTGCAGGTCGAACGGCTTGCGCATCGCTTCGCGGATCTTGTCGACCACGCCGACGGAATGCTGCGCGCCTTCGGGCAGCAGCAGGATGGCGGCAAATTCGTCGCCGCCAAAGCGGCCGATGGTGTCGCGCACGCGCAGGCAGTCGACGAGGCGGCTGGAAAACTGGCGCAGCAGGTCGTCGCCGATGGTGTGGCCCAGGGTATCGTTGACATTCTTGAAGCGGTCGATATCCATGAACAGCACGGCCACGGCCCACTGGTGTTCGGACGCCTGGGCCAGCGAATGGGTCAGCGAGATGTAGAACTGGCTGCGGTTCGGCAAGCCGGTGAGCGTGTCGAAATGGGCCAGCTTCATCAGCCGCTGTTCGGCATCCTTGCGCTCGGTGATGTCGCGCGCCACGGCCACCAGGATCCAGCTCTGGCCCGAGCGCAAGGTGCGCCGCTGCACTTCCACCGACAGCGGCGTGCCATCCTTGCGCTGCAGCTGCAATTCCGTCATCGGGCCGCCCTGGTCGCCGGCCAGCAGCTTGTTGTACAGCTCTTCCAGCTGCGCCTCGCCCTCCTGCGCCCGGCCCGGCCCCACGCGCAGGAAATCCTCGCGCTCGAAACCGAGCATGCGGCAAGCCGTCTGGTTGACGTCGACAAAGCACATGCCGGCGCGGTCGACGAGGAAAATCGCATCCGCCGTGGCATCCATCGCCAGGCGGAAGCGGCGCAAGTCTTCATCGAGGCGGATGCGCGCCGCCATGTCCAGGGTCAGCTGCTCGTGGTGGCGCTTGATCTCGTCGTACAGCAGCAGGTTGTCGTAGGCGACGGCGATCTGCGCGGCCACCGTGGCGGCGACGCGCTCGTCGACTTCGGAAAATTCATTCGCGCCCAGCTTGTCCACCAGGTACAGCCAGCCATGGCTGCGCTCGCGCGAGGCGATGGCCACGCCGAGGAAGGAATGCACGGGCGGGTGCGACTCGGGCAGGCCCAGCGCGGCGGGGTCGCCCTTCAAGCCATTCACGCGATAGGGCTGGCGCTGTTCCAGCAGCCGGTTCAGGATGCCCACGCGCGGCGCGCTGGCGATGCGGTCGAGGTTTTTCTCGGCGCCGCACGAAGAGAAATAACTGAGTTTTTCGGCGCCCGGCTCCAGCACGCCGATGCACGCATATTTGGAGACGCAGATATTCTGCGCCACCTTGCAGCCGGCTTCGATCAGCGCGCGCGGGTCGCGTTCGGCGCCCAGCTCGATGCCAAGCTCGATCAGCGCCGTCAGGCGCAGGCTCACCGCCTGCAGGCTCGACAGCGAGCGTGACAGGCGCTCCGTCATGATGGCCAGGTCTTCCGGCACGGGCGCCTGGCCTTCGCCCTGGCTGGCCAGCTGCGAGATCTGCTGGCTGCTCGATTCGAGTTCATCGAGGTAGCCGCTCACCTGGTGCTCGAAGCCCGCCAGCTGGCCCGTGGCCGTGGCGGCGCTGGCTGCGGCGACCGGCGCGGCAGGCAGCGCCGCGGCGGCAGGCGCCAGTCCCAGCGCTTCATTCACCGTGCGCACGATGACTTCGGGGTCGGACGGTTTCGGCAGCACCCAGCGCACGCCGCACGCCTGCGCCAGCAGGATCGCTTCCTGCTCGCGGTAGGTGGCCGTATAAAAAATGATGGGCACGTCGGCCAGCGCCGCATCCGCATGCACGCGCGTGACGAATTCGTAGCCATCCATGTTCGGCATGAGGATGTCGGAAATGATCAGGTCCGGCCGCTCCGTGCGCATGACGTCCAGCGCATCGGCGCCGTTCGCCGCTTCCAGCAGGCGGTGGCCGCCATAGCCCAGCAAGGCGGTGAGGAATTCGCGGTTCAGTACATGATCATCGACGATCAAGATCGTTGCTATGTCGGTTTTAACTGGCGTCGACGGCGCCCCGGGTAAAAAAGATTCAAGCTCCGCGACGAACAGGTCCGGTTCGATGGGCTTGCCGATATAGCCATTGAAGCCCGCTTCGAGCAGGCGTTCGCGGTCGCCCACCATCGCCAGCGCCGTCACGGCCAGGGCCGGGATCTTGCGCAACTGCGGGTCCTTCTTCAGTTCCGCCACCACGCCGTAGCCATCGAGCTTGGGCAAATGCACGTCGCAGATGATCAGGTCCGGCAATTCGCTGCGCGCCATGCGCACGCCTTCTTCGCCGTCGTAGGCGGCCAGCGGCGTGTACCCGAAGGCCCGCAGCAGGTACACCATCAATTCCATGTTGGTGGCGTTATCTTCAATAATCAGGATTCGTGCGGACAATTAGCACTCCCAATAAAAACTGCATTGATCCATTTTCTGCCTGCGCTCATCTTTCCGCTCGCGCGGGTAACATAACAATCCTACAACATCTTGCCATAAATCCCCGTAAATATCTCGCTGCAGGATTTCAGCGGAACGGTGCAGGCGGCCTCAGGAATAAATTTCTCGGCGGCACCATCCTGACGTTAGCTTAATACAGGACGCTGGTGGAAAACAGGTTTTTCTAGCCCTTGTCCTGTTAAATGCAAGCAACAGCAGAGTTAAAACAGACACTCTTGCCATGCTGATAAAACACAACACGGATCAGGCAAAATGGGGGGAGGATGGGGGCTGGCAGACTTCGCTATTGATAGTAATTTCCGCCAGCAGCCGGCGCAGCACGCGCGCCTCGCTGGCCAGTGCCACGTGGCCGATGCCGCCAAAGGCGATATTGCGCGCACCCGGCAAGTGCGCGGAAGCCTGCGGCGCGACGATATTGTCGTGCTGCGAATAGATCGAGGTGATCAGGGCGCGCGTCGCCGGCGTTTCGCTGGCAGCCAGCTCGGCCAGCCAGGCATGCGGCTGGCCGTCGGGCCGGCTCATCTGGCGGGCATTGCGCCCCGCCGCCAGCTTGGCCAGCGCCGTGCCGTGGTGCGGCGTGCCGATGGTGATGATCTTCGCCACGCGGGCCGCGCCATGCCGGCGCAGCCAGGCGCGCGCCACCAGGCCGCCCATGCTGTGGGCGACGATGATGGCTTGCGCGCTGCCCGTGCGGGCGCACAGCTGCGCGATGGCCTGCTCCACTTGCGGCACGAAGTCGTCGATGGACGCGCCGATCGGTTCCAGGTCGACGGCGTCGTGCGCGATGCCGGCCCGCGCCAGCATGCCGCTCAGCCGCGTCCAGTAGCCGCGGTTGCACACATAGCCGTGGATCAGCAACACCGGCAGGCCACGGGACGGCGCAGCGCCATCCTGCGCATGCAGGCGCGGACGCAGCATGCCCCATGACGAAGTCCACAGGGTGGCACGCAATTCACCCAAAAACAGGCGCGCGGCGCCCAGTGCGCCCAGCTGGAATTGAGGCGGCACGGGACTGCCAAAACGCCGGCTTTCCAGAAAATTGCGCGCCACGACCAGCGCGCGCACGGCCAGCAGCATGGCGCCGGCCAGCAGCAAAGCCAGCGGCGGCGAGGCGACGCCCCACGCCTGCCAGGCCAGGTACGCCACGCCCAGCACGGCCAGCACCTGCAGCAGCATCAGCCACTTGAGGATGCGCGCGATCATGCCGTGACCGGGGCGGGCATCGGCACCGGCGCCGGCTTGCCCGTCAGTTCCTGCGCCAGGCCGCTGGCCAGGCGCGCGGCCAGCGCGTAGATCGTCAGCTGCGGATTGGCGCCGATCGAGGTGGGGAACAGCGAGCCGTCATGCACGGACAGGTTGCGCACGCCGTGATAGCGGCCGTCCGCCCCCGTCACGCCCAGACGCGCATCGTCCGACATGGCGCAGCCGCCCATCACGTGGGCCGACACCACGCGCGCCAGCAGCGCCTGCATCGGCAAGGCGCCGATGGCCTGTTTCGCCTGCGCCCAGCTGGTGTAGTGGCGGGCCAGCTCGTGCACGGGATACACGCTCTGCGCGCCGGCGGCGAACTGGATTTCCGCCATCGACAGCAGCGCGCGCCGCACGCCGTCCCAGAGGTAGGGCGTGAGCGGATAATCGAGCACGGGCGCGCCGAAGCTGTCGATCGACACCGCGCCGCCCGCCGAATCGTGGTGAAAGCCATCGCGCAGCAGCGCCAGCAAGGCATGCGCATGGTGGAACTGGCGCATGGTGCGCGCGTGCTCGTCGCCGAAGCCGCCCATGGTGGTGGCCATCAGCAGCGGATGCAGGGGCGGCGCCTCGAGCTTGTAGCCGATGGGGCCGCCGATCGGCGCCACGTGCAGGAAGTTGTCGGAATAAATCGTCTGCGGCGCGCCCGCGTAGGCGTCGACGCGCTGCGCGAACAGGCCCGCCGACACCACCGTCGGATGCAAAAAGGTACGCTGCCCCAGCAAGCCATGCGGGTCGGGCGCCTTCGAGCGCAGCAGCAGCGCCGGCGAGTTGATGGCGCCGCCGGCCAGCACGAAGTGTTTGGCGCGCAGCGTGATGCGCACGCCCGTCGGCACCTGTCCGGCCGCATCCAGCGCCGTGACCTGCAGGCTGTCGATGCGCTCGCCCTTGACAATGAAACGCTCGGCGCGCGCACGCGTGAGCAGGCCCGCGCCCAGCGCCAGCGCCGACGGAATCGTCGTCACCAGCATCGACTGCTTGGCGTTCGTCGGGCAGCCCATGCCGCAGTAGCCCAGGTTCCAGCAGCCGTTCACGTTGCGCCGGATGGCGGCCGTCGGAATGCCCAGCGCCGTGGCGCCACGCCGCAATAAATCGTTGTTTTCATTGGGCGGCGCTACCCAGTCGCTCACGTGCAGGCGCCGCTCCATCATGGCGAACCACGGCGCCATGGCGTCCACGGAATAGCCGGACAGGCCGAAGTGCTGGCGCCAGTACTCCAGGGTGCCGGGCGGCGTGCGGAAGCTCGACGTCCAGTTGACGGTGGTGGAACCGCCCACCGTGCGCCCCTGCAAAATATTGATGGCCTTGTCGCGCGTCTTGCGCGCCGCCGATTCCTGGTACAGGGCCGGATAGGCGTCCGCTTCGCGCATCTTGAAGTCCCGCGACGACTTCAGAGCGCCCTCCTCGACGATCAGGACTTTCAGGCCGGCCAGCGCGAGGATTTCCGCCGTCACGCCGCCGCCGGCGCCGCTGCCGATGACGACGACGTCCGCTTCCAGCGTGCGGTCGGCGGCCAGGGTGCTGGCGTCGGTGACGTTCCAGCCGGCGGCGATACCGGTGGCGATGGGGTCGGGTATGGGAGAGGTGCTCATGGAGGCCTTATGCGCTCAGTTCGGGCAGCGGCCCCGGATAGCCGATGGCGGCCCAGTGGGCGGCATCGGCATACCAGGCGCCGAGGATCAGGTCGTGCAGGGCCAGGTAGGCCGTCTGCAGGGTGGCCAGGCGGTGCGTGCGCCACGCCTGCAAAAAGGCCGCCAC
>CAUSDR010000284.1:0-7550 GCA_963530105.1 uncultured Janthinobacterium sp. | reverse complement strand
GCCATACACGAGGGCGATCAGGCCCAGGCCCGCCAGGTCGTCCAGCACTTCGTGCTTCGGTTCCTTGCCCCGCACTTGCCAGCCCAGCCAGGCCAGCAGCGCGCCGCCGGCCGCGCCCAGGGCGATGGCGCCCGCGCTGGCCCACAGCAGGTCGCGCCACAGCCACGTGGCGCCATGCGGACCCAGTTCGTGCAGGCCCAGCAAGCCCAGGCCCAGCATGACGAAGGGAAAGCCGCTGCCATCGTTCATGCCCGCCTCGCTCGTCAGCATGAAGCGCAGCTGTTCGCTGTCGCCCGCGTGGCGCACCTGCACGTCGGTGGCCAGCACGGGATCGGTGGGGGCGAGGATGGCGCCCAGCAGCACGCCCGCGCCCAGGGGCAGGTCCAGCACCCAGCAGGAAAACGCGGCCACCAGGCCCACGGAAATGGCCATCGACAGCCACGCCAGGCGCAGCGAGGGCAGCCAGCGGGCCAGGCTGAACGGCACCGGCATCTTGACGCCGGCGGAAAACAGGGAAATGAGGACGGCGATTTCCGCCAGGGTTTCCAGCAGCGGCGCCTGCTTGACGAGGTCCAGCGCGAACAGGCCGAGGAACATGGGGCCCAGCAGCAGGCCCACGCCCAGGTAAGCCATGGCCGAGGTAAAAGGCAGGCGCGCAATGCTGGCGGCGCCCAGGCCGCGCGCCAGCATCAGGCAGCCGATCAGGATGAACCAGGCAGTGGTGCTCATGCGCTTCATTGTAGCGGCGCGCGGGGGAGGGCAGCGCGCCGCACGGTTTCGTCAGGGCTTGTGCAGCGACACGCTCGCGTTCTGCGCCTGCATCTGGCGGAGCTCGTGCAGGTCCTGCACCGCGTGCGCCTCGTGCAGCGCGATCGGGTCGTGCGTGGCGCGCAGGCGCGGCAAGCCGTGCGGGTAGTTGGCCGTGATGAACGCCAGCATCTGCTCGCGCACGATGCAGCGCAGCTCGAAGGCCAGGCCGGAATCCTGCGCGCTGATGAGGAAACGCACGCGCACGGCCCGCTCGTTCGAGTCCGTCGCCTGCACCGTGCACACGCGCTTGTCCCATTGCGGCGCCGCTTCGCAGATGCGGGTCAGCTCGGCGCGCAGCGGTTCGAGCGGAATGCTGAAATCGAGCCACAGGAACACCGTACCCAGCAGGGTGGACGAGCTGTGCGTCCAGTTCTCGAACGGATTCTCAATGAACCATTGCAGCGGCACGATCAGGCGGCGCTCGTCCCACACGCGCACGACCACGTACGTGCCCTTGATTTCCTCGACCTTGCCCCATTCGCCGTTGACGATCAGCACGTCGTCGATGCGGATCGGTTGCGAAAACGCAATCTGCAAGCCGGCGATGAAATTGCCCAGCACGGGACGGGCGGCGATACCGGCCACCAGGCCCGCCACGCCGGCCGAGGCCAGCAGGCTGGCGCCGATCTGCCGCGCGCCAGGCAGGGTCAGCAGCACGAAGGCCAGGCCCAGGATGACGACGATGGCGTGCGCGCTGCGCGTGAGCACGCGGGCCTGGGTGATCAGGCGGCGCGCGCGCAGGTTGTCCGCCACGTCGACGGGGTTGATTTCGGAAATCGTGATGGACAGGGTTTCGATGCATTTCATGGCCAGCCACGTCAGCGCGACGATCAGCGCCACGCTGGCGAGGTGCGACATGGCCAGCAAGCCCGGCGTATCGTCGGGCGCGCCGGCCAGCACCATGCGCAGGCCGAAGACGATCACGCACAGCTGGCTGGCGCGAAACGCCACGCGCGTGGCATTGGTGGTGAACGGACGGCCGTTGGCCAGTCTTTTCAGCAGGCTGATGCCGGCCCGGTGCACGCCGATGGCGACCAGGGTGACGAGCAGGGCGGAAACGAGCACGGTCAGCGCCGAGCGCAGCGGGCCTCCCATCAGCGAGTGGAACGTGCTGAGATCCATAGGCGAAAACTCCTTGTTTATTAGTGAAATGGATGTCGGAAAGGTCTATTTTACGGGCAAGCGGCGTCGCGGGGACGTGCGTTGCCGAACGGATAAGCCCGGCGGCAGGGGGGATACTGGTGGAAATTGCTGCGGTGCGCCATGCGACGTTGACGTTTCACTACGGAAAGCAAACGGGCGCCGCCAGCAAGGAAATATTGGCATACTTGCCATGCTTTTAGCTTTTGCAAAGGAAAACGATGATAGTACGATCACTCCGAATGTCCTTGCGCTTCATCCTGCCGCTGGCTCTGGTGCTGGGATTGTTTGCCTATATCGTGGTACCCCTGCTCGATAATATTACCTTGCGCTGGTATGTGCGCGACCTCGACAGCCGGGCAGAATTGCTTGCTGGAACCCTCCGACCCTCCCTCACCGAATACCTGCCCGCACAGGACGCCACGCGTATCGGCGAACTGTTCCAGGGCGCCACGCGCGACGAGCGCCTGATCGCCATCGGCTTTTGCGACAACGCGGGCCACCTGCTTTACCACTCGGTGGAATACCCGGCGTCGATCGGCTGCTGGAGCACGCCTTCCACGGGCGGCCTGTACAAATCGCTCGCGCAATTGCCGCAGGGCCAGGTCCACATCAGCGAATCGCCCGTGATGCAGGATGCCTCGCAGCTGGGCCGCCTGGTGCTGGTGCAGGACATGAGCTTTGTCGAGCGCCGCAATACGGATACCAAGTATTTCATTTTCGCCTTCCTGGCCGTGCTGGCCGTGCTGATTTCCCTGATGACCGTGTTCGTCGCGCACCTGAGCTGGCGCGGCTGGCTGGCGGCCGTGAAGGATATCCTGCGCGGCGAGTTGCTGTCGAAAAAGAACCTGGCCGCGCCCGCCGATGCGGCCACGGCACCGGCCGCCGTGCCGGCGCCGCCGCCGGAAATGCAGCCGCTGATCGGCGACTTGCGCGAACTGCTGCAGGAGTACCACTTGGAACGGCAGGGCGACAATGGCTGGTCCTCCGACTGGACGCCGGACAAGCTGCGCGCCCTGCTGGAAGCGGACCTGGCGGGCGACCAGGTGCTGGTGGTGTCGAACCGCGAACCGTACATCCACACGAAAACGGAAGAGGGCATCGCCGTGCAGCGCCCCGCCAGCGGCCTGGTGACGGCCGTGGAGGCGGTGATGCGCGCCTGTTCCGGCACGTGGATCGCGCATGGCGCCGGTTCCGCCGACCGCGAGACGGTGGATAAGCTGGACCACGTGCCCGTGCCGCCCGACAATCCCAGCTATACCTTGCGCCGCGTGTGGCTGACGGAAGAGGAAGAGCAGGGCTACTATTATGGTTTTGCCAATGAAGGCATGTGGCCGCTGTGCCATATCGCCCACGTGCGCCCCGTGTTCCGCTCGTCCGACTGGGAACAGTACGTGAAGGTCAACCGCCGCTTCGCCGAAGCCGTGATCGCCGAGGCGAAGACGGACAATCCCGTCGTGCTGGTGCAGGATTACCACTTCGCCTTGCTGCCGCGCATGGTGCGCGAAGCCTTGCCGAAAGCGACCATTATTACTTTCTGGCATATCCCCTGGCCGAATTCCGAATCGTTCGGCATTTGCCCATGGCGCGAGGAAATCCTCGACGGCTTGCTGGGCAGCACGATCCTGGGCTTCCACACGCCATTCCACCGCAAGAATTTCCTGGAAACGGTGGACCGCTACCTGGAAACCCGCATCGAGCCGGAAGCGTCCGTCATTTCTTATGGCGGCGAGATGACGCAGGTGGAGGATTACCCGATTTCCATCGCCTGGCCCGATGACAATCCCGCACAGCCCGACGTGGCCGCCTGCCGCGCGCAAATCCGCAGCGAACTGGGCTTGCCGGCCGACCATTTGCTGGGCATCGGCGTGGACCGTCTCGACTACACGAAAGGCATCGTCGAGCGCTTCCAGGCCGTCGAGCGCATGCTGGAACAGCAGCCTGGCATGGTGGGACACTTTACCTTCGTGCAAATCGCCGCTCCCAGCCGCGCTTCGCTGGATGAATATCAAAGCTTCGATGCGCGCGTGCGCAAGATGGTCGAGCGCATCAACCGCCGCTTCGGCAGCGGCGATTACGTGCCCATCCTGCTCAAGGCCGAGCACCATGGCCAGGACGACTTGCAGCGCTATTTCCGCGCTTCCGAGGTGTGCATGGTGACAAGCTTGCATGACGGCATGAACCTGGTGGCGAAGGAATTCATCGCCGCCCGCGATGACGAGCTCGGTGTGCTGGTGTTAAGTCAATTCACCGGCGCCGCGCGCGAGCTGCATGAAGCGCTGATCATCAACCCCTACCACATCGAGCAGGGCGCCGACGCCCTGTACCGCGCCCTCGTGATGCCGCCCGTGGAACAGCGCGAGCGCATGAAGAGCATGCGGGCCCGCGTGAAACATTTCAATGTCTACCGCTGGGCCGGGCGCATGCTGCTGGACGCGGCCCGTTTGCGCCAGCGCGACAAGGTCATGACGAAAATCGACGCCCACAGCCGCATCAAGCGGCGCAAGGGAATTTGATGGATACGCTCACTGACGATAGCGCGGCCTTGCTGCAACTGCTGAGTGCGTCCGGCACGGCCGTCTTCCTCGACTTCGACGGCACTCTGGTGGACCTGGCGCCCACGCCCGACGGCGTGCGCCTGGAGCCGGGCGTGGTGGAAGCGCTGGCGCTGCTGGCCGAGCGCCACGGCGGCGCGCTGGCCGTGATTTCCGGCCGCCCCGTGGCGCAGATCGACGCCATGCTGGCCCCGTTGACCCTGCCGGTGGCGGGCGTGCACGGCGTGGAGCGGCGCGGCGCCGATGGCCAGTTCAGCGTGGCGGCCACGCCGGACGTCTTTGCCGTGCTGGCCCGCGCGCAGGCGCTGGCCGCTGCGCATCCCGGCTTGCTGGTGGAACAGAAGCGGGGCGCCGTGGCCCTGCATTACCGGCTGGCGCCGGAGCTTGAGGCACTGTGCGTGCAGGAAATGACGGCGGCCGTGCAAGCGTGCCCCGGCATTTTGCTGTTGCATGGCAAAATGGTCCTGGAAGCCAAGCCGGCCGCCACCGACAAGGGCGGCGCCATCGCCGCCTTCCTGCGGGAAGCGCCGTTTGCCGGCCGCCGGCCCGTGTTCGCGGGCGACGATACCACCGACGAAGCAGGCTTTGCCTATGTACAACATGTTGGCGGGCAGGGCGTGAAAGTGGGCCGCGGCCCCAGCGCCGCCGCCTTGCGCCTGGCCAGTCCGGGCGCCTTGCGCAGCGCCTTGCTGGCCGCCTCCGTAGCCCCCTTGAAGGAGTAGACGATGACAGTATCCCCGACAGCCAGCTATGACACCCCCAGCGGCGCGCACGCGCCCGCCGCCAGCAAGCCGCCCGCGCAGGCGTCCCTCAACTGCGGCGTGGTGGGCAATTGCGCCTTCAGCGCCCTGATCGACCAGGCGGGGCAGGTGGTCTGGTCCTGCCTGCCCCGTTTCGACGGCGATCCCGTTTTCAACACCTTGCTGGACGACACGCCAAACGGCAGCGTGTGGGCCATCGACATCGAGAATTTCGCCCGCAGCGAGCAATTCTATGAACCGAACACGGCCGTGCTGCGCACGCGCCTGTACGACACGGACGGGCGCGGCGTGGAAATCACGGACTTCGCGCCCCGTTTCCTCAGCCGCGACCGCATGTTCCGCCCCCTGATGCTGATCCGCCGCGTGCGCCCGTTGGACCGCGCCGTGCGCATCCGCGTGCGCCTGCGCCCCCGCTACGACTGGGGCCGCCTGGCGCCGCAGATCACGCAGGGCAGCCACCACATCCGCTACGTGGGGCCGGAACAGACCTTGCGCCTGAACACGGATGTGTCGCTCAACTATGTACTCAGTGAAACATATTTCGTGCTGGGCAGCACGGCCAACTTCCTGCTGGGCCCGGATGAAACCCTGGCCGGCGGCATCGACGAGACGGCGCGCATCTTCGAGAAGGAAACCATCAACTACTGGCGCACCTACACGCGGCGCCTGGCCGTGCCGCTGGAGTGGCAGGACGTGGTCATCCGCGCCGCCATCACCTTGAAACTGTCGCTGTACGAAGACACGGGCGCCATCATCGCCGCCATGACCACCAGCATCCCCGAAGCGCCGGGCAGCAGCCGCAACTGGGATTACCGCTACTGCTGGCTGCGCGACGCCTTCTTTGTCGTGCGCGCGCTCAACAGCCTGTCGGAAGTGGGCACCATGGAAGAATACTTGCGCTGGCTGACGAATATCGTCGCCCGCTCGAAAGGCGGCCACATCCAGCCCCTGTACGGCATCGGCCTGGAAGAGCAGCTGCCCGAATCGATCCTCGACCATCTGCCCGGCTACCGGGGCAACGGTCCCGTGCGCGTGGGCAACCAGGCGCAGGAACACTTCCAGCACGATGTGTACGGCAACATCGTGCTGGGTGCGGCGCAAGCCTTCCTCGACCACCGCCTGTTCCACCGGGCCGGCAAGGCTGAGTTTGCCGCGCTGGAAGCCGTGGGCGACCAAGCCTTCAAACTGCACGCGGAACCGGACGCCGGCATGTGGGAACTGCGCACGCGCGCGCGGGTCCACACCTCGTCCATGCTGATGAGCTGGGCCGCCTGCGACCGCCTGGCGAAAATCGCGCACAAGCTGGGCCTCGACGAGCGGGCCGCGCACTGGAACAGCCGCGCCGTGCTGATCCGCGAACGCCTGCTGCGCGAAGCGTGGAGCGAGGAGCGCCAGGCCTTCGCCGAAAGCCTGGGCGGGCGCGACCTCGACGCCTCCGTGCTGTTGATGGCGGAAGTGAACTTCATCGACCCCATGGACCCGCGTTTCATCGCCACCGTCGACGCGCTGGAAGCGTCCCTGTGCGACGGCCCCTACATGCGCCGCTACGAGGCGCCCGACGACTTCGGCAAGCCGGAAACGGCCTTCAATATCTGCACCTTCTGGCGCATCGACGCCCTGGCGCGCATCGGCAGGAAAGACGAGGCGCGCAAGATCTTCGAGACCATGCTGCTGGCGCGAAACCACCTGGGCCTGCTGTCGGAAGACACGCATCCCGTGACGGGTGAAATGTGGGGCAATTTCCCGCAGACGTATTCGATGGTGGGCTTGATCAACTGCGCCGTGCGGCTGTCGGCGCCGTGGGATAGCGCCGTGTAATCAGTACGGGCCGGGAAAGTACGGGCCTGGAGCGCGGGCCTGGGCAACGGCCCAAGGCTGCCTTGCCTGGGCTTGCCGCATGCTCGCACCGCCCGCGCCCGCGCGCCCTGTTTCATCCATTCGGGGAGCAATCCCCACGTCCGCCGGGCGCGGGGAATCCGGCGGCCAGCGCCTGGCCCGCCGCTTGCCGTATCAATATGCAAGGCGATGCCGGTATGTGCCGGATGCCGCTGCCATTGGCGCGGCGGCAGCGGGCAAGATGGCGCCGCGCCAGCGCCCCTTACAGCCTGCCCGTCAAGCCCAGCTGGAATCCCCGGCCCGGCAGGGGCGCGATGTATTTCAGCGGGGAATTGTGCGGCCGGGCGTCTGCATCGAGCAGGTTGGAGGCGCTGAGGAAGACTTCCACTTCGCGCACGGGCGAATCGGGCAGCTGGAACGCGCGGCTGACCTGGAAGTTGACCATGGT
>CAUSDR010000283.1:0-7551 GCA_963530105.1 uncultured Janthinobacterium sp. | reverse complement strand
GCATCAAGGGCGCCATCATGACGCCTTTCCCTGCCGGCCCCGCCTGCCGCCGCCCCGTGTGATACCGCCTTGCCCTGCCATACTTTACGTTCCAGTCTGATGAAAACCGATGTGAGCCGGAACTCTCAACGTGTTGTTAAGGCCGACATATTGTCATTTTGTAGCGTGAAAGTACAGGGGGCGCGGCCTTGCCCTGGCTACGGCGCAGCGTCTGCCCGCAATGGATTGCCCGCTGCCGGAAAGACGGACGGCGCCAGGCATGGCAGGTATGCGTGTCTTTATAATAATAATCCAGCTTGATTTTAATCCTTTTTTTGCGCGCATGGTTTTTCCAGCCCAAGACATGCCTACAGTAAATACAATGCCTGCAGGAATAACTCGGCGCCGCTCTCGGTGAATCCCGCCGCCATCCCGTGGATTTATGCCACGCATAAATATTAAATTGCAAGTCATTGATTCTAATAAATTTTAATGGGAATGCACGAACGCTATGGCCTTGCTCCGCGAGTTCGTCCATAATCCGCTGATGATGGACGTTCTGATGCTGTTTGTTTTGTCGTGTGCGCGCAAGTAACTCGCCGCCAGCAAAACCGGACGCCGCCCTAATGATAAATAGTGAGGATATCTTGGAAAAAAAACCAAAAATTATTTTGTCGTCACAAGACCTGGAACGACTGGAAGCGTTGTTGTATGCCTTGGGAAACAATCTGTCGCCGGACAAGGCCGCGCTGCTCGATGAGCTGGGCCGCGCCGAGGTGCTGGACCCGCAAGAGATCCCGCCAACCGTCGTGACGATGAATTCCACCGTGCGCTTCACGGTGGAAAACAAGGATGAATTCTGCCTGACGCTCGTGTATCCGAAGGATGTGGAAGGCCAGGCCGACCGCATTTCCGTGCTGGCGCCCGTCGGCAGCGCGCTGCTGGGCCTGTCCGTTGGCGACAGCATCGCCTGGCCCATGCCCGGCGGCGTGGTGAAAGTGAAGATCGAGGAAATCGTCTATCAGCCTGAACGGGCCGGCGAATACCACCGCTAGGCGCGGCGGGTAACGTGGCGGACGGCGCCTGCCGTTCGCCTGCAAGGCCGTGCTGTCGCTAGTCGTTAGTCGTTAGTCGCTAGTTGATATTGCGCTGCACGCGCACCACCAGCCATCCGGCCACGAGCGTAAACGTGACGATGATGGCGACGATGATCCAGAAGCCCTGCGGATGCTGGGCCAGCGGAATACCCCCCACGTTCATGCCCAGCATGCCGGCAATGATATTGATCGGCAAGGCCAGCACGGTGACGATGGTCAGCACGAACAGGCTGCGGCTGTTTTCCTCGTTGACGCGGGCGGCGATCTCTTCCTGCAGCAATTTGATGCGTTCCTGCAAGGAGGACATGTCGCTGAGCACGACGGAAAACTCCTCCGTTGACTGGCGCAGCTCCAGGCTGTCGAGCTCGGAAACCCAGGCGGGCGGGCGTTGCAGCAGGCGGAACAGCGCGGCCGGCTCCGGCGCCAACAGGCGCTGCAGCCGCACCAGCACGCGCCGCATGGCGCCCAAATCTTCGCGTTTCGGCACCAGCCGTCCGGCCAGCAAATGGTCCTCGATGTCGTCGACCCTGGCCACGGCGTCGCGCACGATGTTGACCAGCACGTCGGCCTGGTCGCGCAGCAAATGAATCAGCAATTCCACCGACGAGCGTATCGGCTCGTGGTTCTTGATGACGGCCTGGCGCAGGCGCTCGATCGACTGCAGCGGCGCGCGGCGCGCCGTGATGACGAGGTTTTGCGCCACGCTGGCCCACATGGTGGAAATGTCGGACGCTTCGAACGAAAAATTGTGCACTACATCATTGACCACGGCGATCAGGGTGTTTTCCGCCTGTTCGATGCGCGTCGAACGGGAACCCTGGTGCAGGGTTTCATAGAATTCGTCGGCCAGCTGCGTGTGCGCCAGCAGCCATTTTTCGCTCGCCGCATGCGACAGATTGAAGTGCAGCCAGACGAATTCCTGCGCCGGGTGAACCGCATCGGGCGCCAGTCAGGCCAGCGCGGCGCGCGAATCGAGCGCCAGCGGCTGCGCTGCGCGGCCAAACAGGAAGCCCCAGACCAGGCCCGAGGTGTCCGAGCCGTAGGTAAAGCCGGCATTTTCCATCGCCATCGTGAATCTTTCTCGCGCAGTATGATTGATCGTCGCGCGATTCTAATACACGGATGTGTCGGGACAATGACAAGGCCACCGCGATGGGTGGCCTTGCCATGCTTGCAAGCGCACGGCGCCTAGTAACAGCGCGCCGCGCAGCCGGCTTGCTCAGGTGTCGCTAACTGCGGCGCGGATTGTCGGGGCGGCGGTCGTCGCGGTTGGGGATGCCGTCGCCATCGCGGTCGTGGCGGTTGCCATTGTCGCGGTCATAGCGGTTGGGGATGCCATCGCGGTCGCGGTCGCCGTTCGGGCCGCGCGACCAGCGGCCTTGCTCCATCTGCCAGCGGCCATCGCGCTGGTTCCAGGCGGGCGGCGCATACACATAGCCGGGGCGTTCGGCGATCCACACGCCCGGGGTCCAGGCGTAGCGCTGGCTGCGCCATTCCCAGTGGCCGGGCGCCCAGACGTAGCCGTGGCGCGCGCGCGGGATGGCTTCGCGGCGCGGCGGCGGCGGGGCGATGCGGATCTCGTCATAGCGCACGGGCTGGATTTGCGCTGCCGTCCAGCCGCCGCGATCGAGGCGCCAGCGCTTGTTTTCCTGTACCCAGGCGGCGCGGCGGTACTGGTTGCCGTCGCGTTCGCGCAGCCATTCGCCGCCCGTCCAGACGTGGCGCTGGCCGTCCCAGTTCCAGTAGCCAGGTGCCCAGACATAGCCGCTGCGCGCCGCGGGCACGCTTTCAAACCGTGGCGGGGGCGGGGCGCTGCCGATGACAATGCTGACGCCGGCGTGGCTTTGCGCCATGGCTTGCGCGGGCAGGAAGGCCGCGGTGCTGATGGCAAGCATGGCTGCTGCGTAGAGTGTGATGGGTTTCATTTCCGTCTCCATTTCGGTAATTGCGTGAAATGGACTATAGGCGCTTGCAGGCGGCGGTTTCGCCTTTGATTCAACTTATTACAATTGACACAATGCTGTGTGTCCGTGTATCCGCGGCGGATACAAATGGCGGCCTGGCGCGGCGCGATTCAAACTGGCGCCAGGCGGCGTGGAGGCAGCATGGACGGCTCACAGGGTGCTGGCGGTGGCACTGCCCAGCTGCGCCTGGCGTTCCTCGATCAGTGAAATTTTCTTTTCCTCCGCCGTCATGCGCTTGGCGCTGACCACCACCACGGGGATGGCGCTGGCCCGGGCCACGTTGCCGGCCTGCGCTGCCCGTGGCTGCATGAAGCTGACATAGCTGGCGCCGCAGGCGATGGCGACGGCGACGGTGAAGATGGCTTCCATGTTTTTCAGGGTTTTCATGATGTTTTCCTTTCGGGAGGCGGGTGGGTATGCATGCACTGTAGCCAGGCGCGGGCCGGATCGCCATGGACTTGCGACCAGCCGTGGTTTTGGCGGGATGGCCTGCAAAAAAACGGCGCTGAAATGCCTGCGCACGGGGCCGGCAAGCGACCGCTTGAATTGAGGGCTAATTAGCCCTGTATCCGGGCATATGAATGTAATTGCCATATGGCATTATTTGACGCTGCACCGTGTCATGTACCACGCCGCGCGCGGCACGTGCTGCGCCGGCTGTCCTGCTAGAATCGGCATGGCGGCCCGCTCGCGCGCACAATCATTATCATCAGGAGTCACACATGTTCCAATTGTTTGGTTTTGGCGGCGCCCGCTGTCCCCGTTGCGAGCACAGGAACGGCGCCGCGGCCGGCTATTGCGCCCAGTGCGGCCTGTCGCTGGGCGCGCCCGACAGCGATGCGGTGCTGCATGCCAACCAATGGCGCCTGGCCGACGACCAGCTGGCCCTGTTCTTCGGCGTGCGCGAGCTGTCTTCGCTGTTCGGCAGCGCCGCGCGCCGCCTGCAGGTGCCCGCCGAGTCGCGCGCTTACATCGTGCAGACGGACGCTTTCACCTTGATACCTGCCGGCGACTATGACAGCACGGCCTTCTTTGCCCGCCTGCCGGCACTGCTGCCGGCGCGCCCGGCCGAAGTGCTGATCGCGCGCGCCGATGCCCTGTCCCTGGAATTCGACTTGCCCGACCTGGCCAGCACGGAGCTGCTCGGCGTCGCCGCATCCCTGCGCGTCGATATCGCGCTTGGCCAGCCCGATGCCTTCGCGCGCCAGTTCATGCGCGCGCCCGGCGCCGTCACGCGCGCCCACCTGCACGCCTTGCTGCTGCCGTCCGTGCGCCAGATCGCGCTGGAATTCATCGGCAGCCGCGCGCTGCGCGAGATGGACGCGAATGCCGACCTGCGCCCCGAATTGAATGAACGCCTGCAGTCGGCGCTGACGCAGCGCCTGGCGCCGTCCGGCCTGGCCGTGGCGCGCGTGGAGACCCTCAGCCTGCGGCATGACAAGCGCGTGGGCGAAGGGCATGCCGCTGCCAGCATCGGCACCCTGTGGCTGGGCGGCCTGCCGGCGCAGGAACTGGAGCAGCATAGCCTGGAGCGCATGAAGCAGCTCGACCAGCTGTATGACGAGGAAGAGTGGCAGCGCATCCGGCGCGAGGAAATGGCGGCGCGCCATGCGCACCGCCGCGCCGAGCTGCGGCAGGAAGCGACGGTGGAAACAGCCGAATTGGGGCACCAGGAAGCGGAGCGCCTGCAGGCGCTGCGCGGGCGCCAGATCGACCTGTACGGCCGCATCCTGGAAGCGAAGTCGCGGCGCCAGGCGCTCGACCATGGCGCCGCGCTGGCGCTGGGCGAACTGGAACAGGAGCTGGCGCAGAAAGGCGCGCAGCGCGCCGATGAAGCGGCCAATTGGCAGCACGTGCGCGCGCTGGCGGCCATCAAGATGCGCAGCGAGCTGGAATTGTCGCAGCTGAGTGGGCGCGAGCAGATCCAGATGGCGCAGCAGCGTTTTACGCACCAGGTGCATTTGCAGGCCATCGCGCAGCAGATCGAAAGCGCGCTGCTGATCGACGATGAAGCGGGGCGCCGCGCCCAGCTGGCGCGCCTGCGCCAGGCCGAGATGGATGCGGCCCAGCGCGAAGCCCAGCTGGAGGCGGAACAGCACAAGGCGGCCTGGCAAGGCCTGATGCTGGCCAACGCGGCGCGCAAGCGCGAGGCGGAGCGGGTGCAGGAATGGGAAGAGCAGATGCATCTGGCGCGCCAGCGCGAGCTGCTGCGCGCCGAGGCGCACAAGGATGAGGCGGCCCAGGTGCAGGCGGCGGAAATCGCGGAGAAGCTGGCGGCGCTGCGGCGCGGCGGCGCGCGCGAAGACGCCATCGCGCAGCAGGAAAAGCTGCTGCGCACCATCGAGGCCGACGGCGTGCATGCGCGCCAGCTGCAGCAGCAGGCGCACCTGGCGCAGCTGGACGCGCTGGCCATCGAGGAGCAGCGCCAGCAGCTGCGCCAGCTGGAACAGGAAGCGCAATGGCAGCGCGACCTGCTGGCCATGGCGCAGCAGCGCGACACCGATTACGCGCGCTGGAAGGGCGAATATGAAGCCTTGCTGGCGCAGCAGGCGCATGCGGCCGAACTGGCGCGCATCGACATCGACCGCATCGAAAAGATCGGTTCGCTGAGCGATACGGGCAAGGTGGCCATGGCGCAGGGGCCGAATGCGGCCGTGCTGGCGCAGGTGCTGAAGGTGCAGCTGCAGGCCGGCATGAGCGCCGAGCAGATCCACGCGCTGGCGGCCCTGGCGGCGGCCGAGAATAGCATGGCGCCGCTCGACGCGCTGCGCATGGCGCAGGACAGCGTGGCGCAGGAGCGCGGCTACCTGGAAGGCCAGTTCGAGCGCGAACGGCGCCAGCAGCTGGACCTGATCAACCTGCAGAATGCGGCGCATGGCCATGGCTTGTCGGCGCAGGCGCAAGTGGGCGTGGCGGTGGCGCAGGCGCTGCAGCCGGTGCCCGGCGGCGGCGCGGCGCCGGCGCGCTGCAAGAACGGCCATGCGCTGCGCGCCGGCCATCCGGAAGACAAATTTTGCGCCGCCTGCGGCGTCGCCCTGCAGCCCTGATTGGAAGCGTTTCACCCCAGATGATGCAAAAAGCACGAGACAAGCTGCGGGAACTGCGCGCCCTGCATGACGACGGGCTGCTCAGCGAGCAGGAATTCGAAAGCCGCAAGAATGCCATTCTCGACGCCGAATACGCGCCGCCCGGCGGCGCGCCTGCGCCGCTGCCCGTGCGCCAGGGCACGGAACTCGGTTTCATGGCGGGCCAGGAAATCGGCCCGCAAAACCGCCGCTACCGGCTCGAACGCCTGATCGGCACGGGCGGCATGGGCCAGGTGTGGCAAGCGACGGACCTGGCCACGCACGCGGAGCTGGGCAGCAGCGAAATGGTGGCGCTGAAGATCCTGCCGCCGCAGCTGACGCAAAGCGCCACGCACGCCAAGCTGCTGATCGAGGAAGCCACGCAGGCGCGCAAGCTGGCGCATGAAAACATCGTGCGCGTCTACGAGTGGGCGCAGGACCCGGCCACGGCCAGCTATTTCATCATCATGGAATGCCTCGACGGCGAAGACCTGGAGCACTACCTGGCGCGCCAGGGCGCGCTGCCGCTGGCGGCCGTGCAGCAGCTGCTGCATCCGGTGGCCGACGCCCTGTCGTATGCGTGGGAAAAGCACAAGCTGGTGCACCGCGACCTCAAGCCGGGCAATGTCTTCCTGACGGCCAGGGGCGATGTCAAGCTGCTCGACTACGGCATCGCCTCGCGCGTGCGCAATGCGGACAGCAGCCTGGCGCTGGACATGCCGAACGCCGGCACGCACGGCTACCGCGCGCCCGAGGCGGGCGCCAACCAGCGCCAGCCCAGCCCGCGCCTCGACGTGTATGCGGTGGCCGTGATGATTTACCAGATGCTCGAAGGGCGCCTGCCGTTTGACGACATGCGCAGTGCCAGCCATCTGCCGTCCGCGCCGCAGGGGCTCAACGCGCAGCAGTGGCAAGTGCTGCAGAACGGCTTTTCGCTGACGCCCGAACTGCGTCCGCAATCCGTGCAAGCCTTGCTCGAAGGGCTGGAGCGGGCCGCCGGGCCGTCGCCGGAAGAGCTGGCGGAACAGGCGCGCCAGGAGCAGGCGCGCCTGGCGCAGCAGCAGAAACAGGCGGCCCTGGCGGCCGAGCAGGCGCGCGAGGAAGAACTCAGGCAGGCGCGCCAGCGCCAGGAAGAGCTGGACCAGCGCCGCAAGGCCGAGATTCAGGCGGCCGCGCTGGAAAAGCAGCGGCAGGACAAGCTGCGCCGCGAACAGGAGGCGCAGCGCCATTTCGAGGCGGAAGAGGCGCGCAAGCTGCGCAAGGAAGCGCTGCGCGGCCAGCTGCGCGCGCGCCGCGAAGCCGATGCGGCCACGGCGCTGCAGGAACACCAGGAATTGCAGCGCAAGGCCATCGTCGCCAAGGCGGAAGCGGCATACCGCGCCGAGCAGGAAAGGGCGCGCCGCGAAGAAGCCAGCCGCGCCGCCGCGGCGCAGGCGCAGCAGCAAG
>CAUSDR010000282.1:0-7559 GCA_963530105.1 uncultured Janthinobacterium sp. | reverse complement strand
TGAAAAAGCGCCGGCACCCGCGAGGGTCCGGCGCTTTATGCATGCAGGCGGAAGCCGGCGCAGGCCGGATTGGCGGGGCAGCGGCCTGCGTAATCAGGCAACAGTGCCGGCGGTGGCCGTGCCTGTGCCGACCTGCCACGTGCGCTGCCATCCCCGGGGCGCTGGCCCCAATGTTCCGATCGTTTCACGCATGAAAAAGCGCCGGCACCCGCGAGGGTCCGGCGCTTTATGCATGCAGGCGGAAGCGGGCGCAGGCCGGATTGGCGGGGCAGCGCCGCGCGTAATCCGGCAACAGTGCCGGCCGTGGCCATGACCATGACCGTGCCTGTGCCGGCGGTGCCGGTGTCGGATTACGCGCAGCGTCGCTGCGCTAATCCGACCTGCCACGTGTGCTGCCATGGCCGGGGCGCTGCCCCAGCGTTCCGATCGTTTCACGCATGAAAAAGCGCCGGTACCCGCGAGGGTCCGGCGCTTTATGCATGCAGGCGGAAGCGGGCGCAGGCCGGATTGGCGGGGCAGCGCCCTGCGTAATCCGGCAACAGTCCAGAGCATGACCATGACCATGGCCGTGCCTGTGCCGGCCAAGGCCACGGCGGTGTATCGGCTTACCGCGCCAGCACCTTGCGGATGGTTTCCGCCAGCTCGGCCGCCACGAATTTGGCCACGTAGCCATCCGCGCCCACGCCCTTGACGTGGTCTTCGTTGGTCGAGCCCGTCAAGGACGAGTGGATCACCACGGGAATGGTGGCGAAACGGCCATCGTTCTTGATATTGCGCGTCAGGGTAAAACCATCCATTTCCGGCATTTCCAGGTCGGTCAGCACCAGCGCGACCTTGTCCTTGGCCGTCTTGCCTTCGGCGGCCGCCTGGCTGGAAATGGCTTGCAGGCGCTCCCACGCTTCCTTGCCCGTCTTGGTCATGATGAAGGGCACGCCCATCGCTTCCAGGCCCTTTTCGATCAGCGAACGGGCCAGCGAGGAATCGTCGGCCGCCAGGATGACGGCGCCGGCAGGCAGGCGCACCTGCGGACCGATGCTGTGCTGGTCCACGTCCGGCTCGCCCGATGGCAGCACGTTGCGCAGGATTTGCTCCACGTCCAGCACTTGCGCCAGGCGCGTCTTGTCCGTGTCGCCATCGAGGCGCGCGATGCTGGTGACGAGGCCGCCGCCCACGCTCGATTCGGCCGATAGCACCTGGTTCCATTCCAGGCGCACGATTTCATCGACCTCTTCCACGGCAAACGCCTGCGTGGAGCGGGCGAATTCCGTCACCATCAGGATCTTCAAGCCATTGCTCTTGCAGCCGACCGCCATGGGCAAATCGATCACGGGCACGATCTGGCCGCGGATATTCACCACGCCCAGCATGTGCGGGTGCGAACCAGCCACAGCCGTAATGGCCGGCATTTCCATGATCTCACGTACTTTGAACACATTGATGCCGAATAGTTCGCGGCTGGTCGAGTGATCGCTGGTGCCCAGCTTGAACAGGAACAGTTCGAATTTGTTATTGCCTGTCAGGCTGGTGCGTTCATCGACATCTTGCTGCATTGAATTCATTGTGTCCCCTTGAGCCGTCTTGTAAAGTTAAGTCTGCCTAGCCGCGATGCGGACCAGGCTGACTGCATGCCGCATGGGCGTCGGGAGGCGGGTTCGGGGCATGGCCGGCGCTAACGGTGCAGTAGTGTGATGGTGCGAGTGCATGCAACCAATAGTTGCTATTGCTTCGAGTCTGAATTATACGGTTTTTTACTTTCCGCAAAGCTACTTTACGCCGCCAACGGCCATCCTGGCGGCATTTCTTGACTTGCTTGTTGCTACAGCGCAAATCGTGATGGAAAGCATCGAAAATTTCCCCAGCAACCATGGTTGCTTTGCAAAGTCCCGCTCCAGCCATGCCCGCGCGCCCGCGCCGGAGAAGCGCATATAATGGCTGCACACGCTGGCCGGACCGGCAGGCATGGCAAAAGCCCCACGCATGCAGCATGAATGTAGTAAAATTTCTTGCAATTGCCACTTCTACGTAGTAAATTTACACCACGATTTCAAGTAGCGACAGACTGGCACTTCCGGTCGGCCTCCTCCCCGCTCCGGCTCTTTTACTTTTGCGACGACACTCACACTTATGGCTCTTACCGATTTTGACCTGGTCCTGTTTGGCGGCAGCGGCGATTTAGCAATGCGCAAATTGCTGCCTGCCATGTATGCGCGCGACGTCGCGAACGACTTGCCGCCCACGGCGCGCATCATCTGCGTCGGCCGCCAGGACAGCGGCCAGGATGCCTTCCTGAAAATGGTGGAAAGCAATTCGCGCCCGCACATCAAGGCCAGTACCCTGAACGCCGCCACGTGGAGCCGCTTCTGCGCCCGCATCGTGTACGTATCGCTCAACGCCAGCGATGCCAAGACCTATGCCCCGCTGATCGAAGCGCTGCGCGACGGCGCCGACCTGACGCGCGTGTACTACCTGGCCACGCCGCCGCACCTGTTCGCCTTAATCTGCGACAACCTGGAAGAAAATGGCCTGGTGACGCCGAACTCGCGCGTCGTGCTGGAAAAACCGCTGGGCCGCGACCTGGCCAGCGCCAAGCAGATCAATGCCGAAGTGGGCAAGGTATTCCAGGAATCGCAGATTTACCGTATCGACCACTACCTGGGCAAGGAAACCGTGCAGAACTTGCTGGCCTTGCGCTTCGGCAATGTCCTGTTCGAGCCGCTGTGGCGCCGCGAATGGATTTCCGACGTGCAAATCACCATCGCCGAGAAATTGGGCGTGGGCAACCGCATGGGTTACTACGACACCTCGGGCGCACTGCGCGACATGCTGCAAAACCATTTGCTGCAACTGCTGTGCATCGTCGCCATGGAACCGCCGACCTCGATCGCGCCGGACGCCGTGCGCGATGAAAAGCTGCAAGTACTGCGCTCGCTGAAGAAATTCACCCCCACCACGCTGGCGCAAAACATCGTGCGCGGCCAATACCGCGCCGGCCACGTCGATGGCGTCACCGTGCCGAGCTACCGCGACGAGCCGGACGCACCCGAACATTCGCGCACCGAGACCTTTGTTGCCCTGAAGGCGGAAATCGACACCTGGCGCTGGGCCGGCGTGCCGTTCTACCTGCGCACCGGCAAGCGCATGGCCGACAGCCTGGCCGAGATCGTCGTGCGCTTCAAGCAGATCCCGCACTCGATCTTCAACCAGCCGACGTCCAGCTTCCAGCCGAACTGCCTGGTGATCCGTTTGCAGCCGGACGAAGGCTTGCGCATGAACCTGATGGCGAAAACCCCGGGCGACGGCATGCGCCTGAAACCGGCGGAACTGGAACTCGATTTCCGCGAATCGTTCAAGACGCCGCGCATGGACGCCTACGAGCGACTGCTGCTCGACGTCCTGCGCGGCCAGCTGACCCTGTTCATGCGCGGCGACGAGCTGGAAGCGGCGTGGGAATGGGTCGAGCCCATCCTCGACAACTGGGAACAGAACGACAGCGCGCCGATTCCGTACACGGCCGGCACCTGGGGCCCGGCAGCGGCCAGCGCCCTGATCGGCCGCGACGGCTTGCAGTGGCGTGAAGAGGCGCTTCCTGAAGACTAGTTTGGAAGCGCAAGGAGTCTGGCCTTGCAAGGCCAGGCCGTTACGCAGGCGTGGAGCGGTGCTCCACGAAATTCCTGCTCCACCCCTGCCTGAAGACTAGTTTGGCAACGCAAGGAGCCATGCCTTGCAAGGCATGGCCGTTGCGCCAAGCCCCCGGAAGCATTTGGCGCTGGCCCCGAACAGCGAAAATACCGGGGTCGGACCCTGAGGGTCCGCCCCCGGCAGTTCGCCGTTGGGGTGAAAAGGACGCGCACTTAACAGCGTTACCGATAGAAGATTAATCAATGCTACTTGACTCCATCCGCACCCAGCTCGATTCGCTCTCCAAGTCGGAGAAAAAGGTCGCGCTGGCCGTGCTTGACCAGCCGAACCAGACGGTCAGCCAGAATATCACGGCGCTGGCGAAAAGCGCGCAGGTATCGGAACCGACCGTGGTGCGCTTTTGCCGCACTCTCGGCTATGACGGCTGGCATGAATTCAAGCTGAAACTGGCGCAGGGCCTGGCCCTGGCCATGCCGGGCGCGAACGAGCAGCCGGCGCAGGACGACCTGGCGGCCGACCTGGTGAATAAAATCTGCAGCCGCTCGATCAATACCCTGCTCGACCTGCGCAACAACCTGAACCCGGAAGCCATCCAGCGCGCGCTCGACATCCTGTCGCGCGCCAGCAAGATCGAATTCTATGGCCAGGGCACGTCCGGCATCGTGGCGGCCGACGCCCAGCACAAGTTCTTCCGCTCGGGCGTGCCGACGGTGGCCTACAGCGATCCGAACATCCACAGCATCGCCGCGGCCCTGCTGCGCGGCGGCGACTGCCTGGTGGCCATTTCGCAGCGCGGCAACAGCCCCGCCCTCGTGCGTTCCGTGAAACTGGCGCGCCGCGGCGGCGCCGACGTCGTCGTGCTGGCGCCATCGGGCACGCCGCTGGCCGACCTGGCCACCGTGCTCATTCCCATCGACCTGGTGTTCAATACCGATCCCTACACACCCATCTCGGCGCGCCTGGCCTATCTGGTGGTGATCGACGTGCTGGCCGTGGGCCTGGCCCTGCAGCGCGGTCCGGAATTCCGCAAGAAGATGCAGAACGCGCAAAAGGCGCTGCAGGAATTCGACATGCAGTTCGATTCGTTTATTGGCTAAAAAGCGGCAATCCGCGGGCATACCCGCCGGGTCTGCCATGCAGTTTGATTCGTTTACTGGATGGCGGTACAGCCATCCTTCCCCCCAAAGCCACAACCGGCGTCGGACCCGAGGGTCCGCCCCCGGCACCTTGGCCGCCGGCTTAAAACGCCGCCACCTTCCCGCATTCGGTACAATACTCCGGCAAGCCCATTCACTCTTTCCCGTGCAGCCATGAACCAACTCGAACAACTGAAGCAATTTACTACCGTGGTGGCCGACACCGGCGACTTCCAATCGATCCAGGCGTACACGCCGCGCGACGCGACGACGAATCCTTCGCTGATCCTGAAAGCCGTGCAAAAGGCCGAATACAAGCCGCTGCTGGAAAAAGCCGTGCGCGACCATCCGAATGCGTCCAACGGCGAGATCATCGACCGCCTGCTGATCGCGTTTGGCGTGGAAATCCTGCAAACCATCCCCGGCCGCGTCTCCACCGAAGTCGATGCGCGCCTGTCGTTCGACGTCGCCGGTACCGTGGCCAAGGGCCGCGATCTGATCGCCCTGTACTCGAACGCGGGCATCCCGCGCGAGCGCGTGCTGATCAAGATGGCCTCCACCTGGGAAGGCATCCGCGCCGCCGAGATCCTGGAAAAGGAAGGCATCCGCTGCAACATGACCCTGCTGTTCTCGCTGGCCCAGGCGATCGCCTGCGCCGAAGCGGGCGCGCAGCTGATTTCGCCGTTCGTCGGCCGCATCTACGACTGGTACAAGAAATCGACGGGCATCGACTACGTGGGCGCGGAAGACCCGGGCGTGCAGTCCGTCAAGCGCATCTACAATTACTACCGCAAGTTCGGCTACAAGACCGAGGTGATGGGCGCGAGCTTCCGCAACACCTCGCAAATCCTCGAACTGGCCGGCTGCGACCTGCTCACCATCAGCCCCGACCTGCTGCAGCAGCTGGCCGACAGCGATGCGCCCGTGGAGCGCAAGCTGAGCGCCGAAGCGGCACCGTCCGCCAACGTCGTGCAAATGTCGCTGAACGAGGAAGCCTTCCGCTTCATGATGAATGAAGACGCGATGGCGACGGAAAAGCTGGCCGAAGGCATCCGCGCCTTCTGCGTCGATTCCGGCAAGCTCAAACAGATGATCGCGGCGCTGCGTTAATTCCCGCCGGCGTAAAAAAAGCGGCGTCCGTGCAGTGCACGGCGCCGCTTTTTCCATGTGTAGCCGTCCTCGCTGGCCTCACGGCGGCTGACGGCACCATTGCGGGCGGCGGGCGGTCGTGGCCGGGAAGCGCAACTGTGCCGGGGCACGGTGCGCATCGCCGGCCGCAGATCACGACGCGCCGCAGGTGCCGTCAGGCGTCATCAGGAACAGCGGAAGGTGGCGACGCCCTGGTAATTGGCGCCGTTGGCCAGCTGCGTCTTGTAGGCGGCCAGCAGCAGGTAGCGGCCGGCGCCGCCGTCGCCCAGCATCAGCTGCGCGCCCGTGCCACTCGACAGATAACCGCCGGTGATGCTGCTGGAAGCCGCCGAAGCGATGGTGGTGGCCGCCGATACCTTGCCCGAGCTGCCGCCGGCGCTGGCGTCGATGGTCAGCGCGACCTTGGCGCCGGAGCCATCGAAGGACAGGCTGGCGCTGCCGGTGGACGTGCCGAAGTTGGCGCTCGATGCGATGCTGCTGCCGCCCGTGTAGCTTGGCGCCGTGAACGTGCCAGCATCGCAGGTGAAGGTGCCGGTCGCCGGCAGTGCGGCGAGCACGTTATAGGCGACGTAATGCGCGCTGGCATTGTTGCCGGTCAAGGTCGTGGCCGTGGTGCTGCTGCTGAACGCGCCCTTGAACCAGCGGCCCTGCGCGAAGCTGGCGTCGCCGCTGATCTCGCGCGTCACGGACGGGTTGCCCGTCAGGACGATGCTGCCGATGGTGCTCAGGGCGCCGGAGGCATCCTGCACCAGCGTGCCGGCCTTGCCATTGCTCTGCAGGCCGATCGAGGTAAAGACGAAACGGCTGTTGTCGCCATTGACGAAACGGGCGCTGACGGCACCCGTGTTTTCGCCGGTGACGGCGGGCGTGACGGGTACCACTGGCGGCGTGACGGGCACCACGGGCGGGTTCACGGGCGGATTCACGGCGACTGCCGGGTCAGCCGGGGAAGACGAGCCGCCACCGCCGCAGGCAACGAGGGAACCGGCGATGAGGGTCAAAACAAAAGCATGATTCAATTGCATGATATTCCAGTTATAAAGGGCGTGACACATCCTTGGCACATGCCAAAAACTTAACGCCGAGTATTATGTAATATTTCTCAAGAGAATGCTTGCTCAAAAGAAAATCACTAATACTAACAATGTGACTATAACGTGCACAACTGTGTCGCGGCGCCACGCTGGAGGTAGAATACAAAATCACGGCCCGCCTGCCGCCTTCCGTTCCCTATTCATCGCCATGCAATCACCGATCACCATCCGCCTGGGCCGCCGCGCCCGCGCCCGCATCGCCGAACACGGCGTGCGCGCCAGTGACATCGCCATCATCCCCGCCGCCGCCGGCGGGCCGAAAGGCTTGATCCTGCACCAGCTCGACTGCTGGCTGTTCGGCGACTTCCTGCCGCAGGCGCCGCGCCCGCGCCATTTCGTCGGCGCCTCGATCGGCGCCTGGCGCATGGCCGCCGGCGTGTTTCCCGACCCTGTCGCCGCGCAGCGCCGCCTGGTGCGCGAATACGTGGGCCAGCGCTATCCGGACAAGCCCGACGCCGCCCATGTCAGCCGCACCTGCCGCGCCCTGCTCGACGCCGTGCTCGACGGCCAGGATGCGCAGCTGCTGCAGCACGGCCAGCAC
>CAUSDR010000281.1:0-7569 GCA_963530105.1 uncultured Janthinobacterium sp. | reverse complement strand
CGTCAAGGGCTTGGCGTGCACGGCGGGCAGCGGCTCGCCCGGCGCCAGCGCCGCGGGCGCGATACGTTCGCGGCGGCTGGCGCGCAGCACGGCCAGGCTCAGCCAGATATTGCCCGCGATGGCGAACGCCAGCGCCGCCAGCACCCATTGCAATGTCGTCGCATCCATCAGCGGGCCTTTGCCAGGGTGGCGATGTCGTGCAGGGAGATGGCGGCGACGCAGACGATGGACGCCAGCCCGGCGGCCAGCACCGCCGTGGCGGCCGGCAAGGCCGTCTCTTGCGCCAGCGCACAGTAGGCGCCGTTGATGCCGACCACCAGCAAGTTGCGCAGCAGGTCGTAGTGCGACACGGGCCGCGCCGCCTCGCCGAAGCAGCTGCAGCGCACCATGCTGTGCGTAAAGTAGCGGTAAACCAGCACGGCCGTGAGCGTGCCCAGCAGCAAGAGCGACAGCAGCATGGGCAGCTGGGCGCCGCCCGCCAGCAGCCAGCCGGCCAGCAGCAGTTCGGCCGCCACCAGGGCCGGCGCGGCAAAGGTGGAGATGGCCGGCGGCAAGCCGAACGAGGTGGCCAGGTTGCCGCGAAACTCGCTGTAGCTGCGCAGCTTGCCCACGGCGGCCGCCAGCAGCAGCCAGGCGATCACATAGCGCGCCATGTCGGCAAGCAAGAGCGTCAGCATGGCGGCTGTCCTGCCGTCGACCACAGGGCCGCGAAGCCGCCCGGACGCTGGCGCCGCAGCTGCACGCCGTTGCGCGAGGCGAGCAGGGCGTCCGTCCACGGCTGGTCGGGCGCGCTGCGCAGGGCGCCGCCTATGCTCGATTGCAGCTGCGTGGAAATGCTCCAGCCCAGGCGCTCGGCGTGCGCGTCGCGCGCCATGTTCAGCCCCAGGCCGGCCAGTTCTTCGCGCGTCAAGGCATAGTTGTGCGAGTGGTAGCCCGTCACCAGCTGCCCGACGATGGCGCGCCGCGCCTCGGGCGCGGCATCGGGCAATTGCCATGCCAGCAATTCCTCGCCGATCTGCGCCAGTTCCAGGGTGCTGCGGTAAAAGGCCGTCAGCGATGGCGGGAAGATGCTGCCGCACAGCAAGGACAGCGACTGCTGGCGCGCTTCGCCCGCGTCGACGCCGAACCATTGCTGCGCCATGTCGCCGAAGCGCATGATGTCCAGGCTGGACAGGGCGCCGCCCTCGGCGCCGTCGAGCTGCGGGTCGATGGGCGAGAACAGCGCCAGGTCGCCGGCGATGATCTCGTCCGCGCCCAGGGCCAGCAGGGTGGCGGCCGACTCGCAGTGAAAGGGCACGATAAAGCTCAGGTGGCGCGCATGCTGGCGCAGCACGAGGGCGATGCGGCGCGCCGCGTTGACGATGCCGCCGCGTCCGTGCAGCACGACGTCGAGGCGGGGCACGGGGCCGAGGCCCTGGCACAGTTCATACAGGGCGGGCAGCAATTCCATGTCCAGGTGCGACGCCGCCAGCACGATGGCGCGGCTGTCGCGCTGCTGCTCCAGCGCGCGCAGCTGCGCGGGAATCAGGCTCAGGTCTGGCTGCGGCATAGCGCTCCTTCGATCAGTGCATCGGCCACGCTTTCCAGCAGGGGCAGGGTGGGAACCAGTTGCTGCACATACAGGAATTGGCCGACCGGATTGTTTTCCAGGAAAACATACTCGCCATCGGGCGTGACGATCAGGTCCAGCGCGCCGTATTCAAGGCCATAGCTGTGCACGAAATCGAGGCAGCGCTGCCGTATGTCGTCCGGCAAGGTGCACGCTTCGTAGCGGATGGGGGCCGACATGTCGCGCGAATCGACGGCCGTGCGGGCATCGTCCTGCGAATACAGGCGCGCGGCAAACAGGCGCTGGCCGATCACGGTGATGCGCAATTCGTATTGCTTGGCGATGTATTCCTGGAATTGGCAGCTCAGTTCGCTCACGGCGTCCAGGCTGTCCAGCATGGCGTCGTCGACGATGGTGGTGCCGATGCCGCCGCTGACCCGTTCGGCGCCGTCGACGCTGTCGGCGGCCAGGGTGGGCGTGGACATGGCCTTGAAAATGATGGGGCCGCCGACGGCGCCGTGAAAGGCGCGCACGTCGTCGGGCACGTTGGTGATCATGGTGGCGGGCACGCGAAAGCCCATGCGGGCGGCGCGCGCCAGCTGTTCGCCCTTCCATTGCGCGCCGCGCAGGGCCAATGGATGGCTGAGCCAGTAGCAATCGAGCGCATACAGCACGCTGAAGATGGCCTGTTCCGTCTCCAGCTGCGCGTAGGCGCGCTCCTGCGCCGTCAGGTCGGCGCTGGCGTAGGCGTAGTCGGCCGCCTTGCGCAGCCAGACGGCGCCCACGTCCTGCAAGTCGAGCCAGTCGCCATCGGGCAGCAGGCGCAGGCGCGCGCTGGCCTGGCCATCCTGCAGCGCCTGGCGCAGCTGGTAATCGCGGGGAAAGGCGTCGAGGTTGATACGGAAGGGGGCATGGCCCCGGGCGGCCAGGATGTCGGCGACCAGGTCGGCGTGCAAATCGCCGCTATGGCTGATGATTAAAACCTTGTTGTGCATTTCGGGGAGCGGCCGTGAAGGAAGATGAAAAAAGCCTTGCCAGGGCAAGGCTTTCGGCTGGCGAAACGATCAGCAGAAATCTCCGCCGTCACTCGAACCGATACGCGAATAGCGGTATTGCTCTTCACTGTCGACGGCCGTGCAGCCGGCTACGGCGACGCCGTCGCGCACTTTCCACGGCGCAGGCAGGGCGGGCTTTTCCTGTTCCTTCTTTTCCGCCAGTTTAAATGCGAACAAGGTTGATTGATTCTGCTTCTGCATGTTTCTGTCCTGTTGTAAGGGATGGCATGGCGCATATTCATTGCGCGCGCACGGAATAACCGTGGCGCAAGGGGCGAATATGCGGGGTGGAATGCAAACCAGCGCGCGGCGGGATTGCGGGCCGGGCGGAAATCAGCAATAGACGCCGGTGTCGTTGGGATTCAGGCGCGAGTTATCACGCAGATTGTAATCTTCAGGATTGCCGTAATACGTGCAGCTGGCCGTGGCGACGCCGTCGCGCACCTGCCATGGCTGCTGGACTTCTTTCTTTGTTTCTTTTTCAGCCAGTTTGAAAGCAAACAGTTTGGTTTGATTTTGCATCGTACTATCCTCTTGTAATGGTTAAGTACCGCTATTCTCGCTTGCCGGTAATTCGGCTTTTAAATGGTAAGTTTAAAAAAATACCGCGTCAACCGTCCGGTGGAATATATTTTAAATGGCCATACATTAATAATCCGGGCAGGAGCAAGCCGCACCATGAAGGGTGCCAGAAGCATTGCCGCGCATGCCAGGCAAGTGGAATCGGGAGGGAGTGGCATGGAACCCCGCCTATGGCGAGGTCATGCCGCGCTGCCGTGATCAGCAGTACTGGCCGCTGTCGTTCGGCTTGAGGCGCGAAGAATCGCGGTACTGATCATGGGTGCCGACGGCGGTGCAGCCGGCCACGGCGACGCCGTCGCGCACTTTCCAGGCGGTGGAAGGCGCCGTTTGTTTTTGCGCCTGTTTTTCAGCCAGTTTGAATGCGAACAATTTGCTTGGGTTTTGCATTGTACTATCCTCTTGTGATGGTTAAGTACCGCTAACGTGAATGCCATGGTATATGGCCGTCTGATATTAGCGCCGGAATAAAAAGGCGTCAACTTGAAATTGAATCGTGCTGCCGATTAGGTATTTTTAAATACTCACCAAATATCACGCAGCGAGATTATATAATTATCATTATATTAATTCGCAGCGGGAATTAAAACATTCGGGCGGCGGGATTATTATTGCGCTGCACTATCGCGGTGCGTTTCGGGGAATGGGCGCGGCAATTGGATGGCGGCGGTGCCTGCGCGCGCACTATAATGGCGCCTGCACAAGCGAACGGAGAGATGGCATGGAAACGGAAATCACGGACAGCGTGCGGCAAAAGGCCCATGCGCTGGCCGCCGCCTTCATCGGCACGCTCGACCGGCGCGATCCTGTTGCGCTGCAACGCGACTGGCCCGTGTCCGCGGCGCTGGCCGGCGAGATCGTCGAAATGCTGGACAGCTACTTCGCCGCGGACCAGCGCCTGTCCCTCGCGCCGCTCGCGCAAGCCTTCATGCCGGGCAAGGGAGGGCGGCCCGCCGTCGATGTGTACGCCACCCATGCCGGCCCGCTGGGCATGGAATGCGTGCTGCTGGCCGATGGCCGGGCGGGCGAGGCGATCCTGCACCTGGAAGTCTCCGGCCATGACGCCGCCATGCGGCTGCACTACAAATACCTCGGTTCCTGACACGATATGAATAACGAACGCATCAACGAAAATCAGCAGCGCATCTGCGACAAGTACGGCTTGCCGGCGCAGGCGCCCGAAGCCATGGTCGCCCTGGCCATCGGCAGCCTGGCGCAGTCGCCCATCTATGGCACGCGCATCGCGCTGCCGGAAAACGGCACCGTCAGCTGGTTCTTCCATTGCGGGGAGCACGATGACGCCGATGGTTTCTACCAGCCCGTGCATGCGAGCCACTTGCCCGACATGCTGCCGCAAGTGGTCGATTACCTGGCCTTGCCCAGCGGCGCGAAGTTCATCCTCGACCGCGATGGCTATGAGGATGTGTGGCTGGAGGAATAGTTTTCTAATCGGCAATATTGTCGTTGACCTTGCCGCGCAGGCATGGGATGCTGCACCTCCCGTCCAACCTGCCGAAAGCGCCATCTTGAACACACGTCCATCTTCCGCCCTGCTTGCCCTGGTGCTGGCCAGCGCGCTGCTTCCTGTCGCCATGGCGGCCACCGCCGCGCCCGCCGGCACGGCGCAGGCCGCGCGTATCGAACGCGACATCGTTTCCTTCCTGGCCAGCGAAATGCAGGAGCGCCAGATTCCGGGCATGCAGGTGGCGGTGATTCATCATGGCAAAGTGGTTCTGTCACGCAATTTCGGCGTGGCCAGCCTGCAATACCAGGTGCCGGTGACGGAGGCGAGCCTGTTTTCCATCAATTCCGCCACCAAGTCCTTCACGGGGGTGGCGGTCATGCAATTAGTGCAACAGGGTAAGGTCAACCTGGACGCGCCGATCGGCCAGTACCTGGCGGGCTTGCCCCTTGCCTGGCAAGCCGTGACGGTGACGCAGCTGCTCAACCATACGTCGGGCTTGCCCGATGTGCTGGACCAGCGCAGCGGCAAGCTGGTGGGGCCGCAGCCGGACGATGCCGATGCCGCGTGGAAGGCGGCGCAGGCGCTGCCGGTGGAAGCGCCTCCAGGCCAGCGCTTCCGCTATAACCAGAGCAATTATGTGTTGCTGGCGCAATTGATCGAGCGCCAGAGCGGCCAGTCCTTCGTCGACTTCATCCGGCGCGGGCAGTTCGACGTGGCGCGCATGCCGCACAGCGGCTTTGGCGATGCGAAGGATGTGGTCGTGGGCAAGGCCAGCTCGTACGTGCTGGACCGGGGCGGCAAGGGCTACCGCAACGTGATCGAGGATTTCCCCGTCTTCATGCGCGCCGGCGCCGGCATCAACAGCAATGCGGGCGAACTGGCGAACTGGCTCATCGCGCTGCAATCGGGGCGCTTGCTGGCCCCGGCCAGCGTGCAGCAGCTGTGGCGGCCAACCACCCTGAACGATGGCAAGCGGGCGCCATGGGCGCTGGGCTGGCCTAGCATCGGCGGGGAGGCGCACCGCGCCGTGGCCGGCATCGGCGGCGCCCGTTCCGCCTTTTACGTGTATCCCGACGACGACTTGGCCGTCATTATCCTGAGCAACCTGGCCGGCGCTCAGCCGGAACAGCTGATCGACGCGGTGGCCGGTTTTTACCTGCCCGCCTTGCGCCAGCAGCGCGGCGGCGCGCATGCCGTGCAACTGCTGCGGCAGGAACTGAACAACACGGGCTACGCCGGCGTGGCCGACAAGCTGGCCGCCATCCGGCGCCGGCACGGCTTGCCTGATCCATCCGAAAACGACTTGAATGCGTGGGGCTACCGCCTGCTGGCGCGGCAGCAGCCGAAACAGGCGGTCGCCGTGCTGCAGCTGGCCGTCCAGCTCAATCCGCGCAGCGCGAATGGCCACGACAGCCTGGCCGAAGCGTACGAGGCCGATGGCGCCACGGCGCTGGCCGTCACGCATTACCGGCGCTCGCTGGAACTGGACCCGGGCAATACGCACGCCACGGAGCGGCTGCGCAGCCTGGCGGGAACTTAAGCCCGCTTGCCGTGCTCGGCGCCGTGCATGGCCAGGTAGCCGGCCAGGTTGTCGTCGTCGATGCCCAGGGCGCGCAAGACTTCGGCCGTGAAGCTGACGGGCGCCGTGCCGGGCGCCGTGATGACGCCGCCGTCGGCCACGGCCCAGGGCACGTCCTGGTACAGGGCGGCGCCCGCATAGCCGGTGTCGGCCAGGTTGCTGGCGGCATTCGAGGTGTGGCGCACGTTGTCGAGCACGCCTGCCTGCGCCAGCACGCGGGTACCGTCGCAAATGCCGGCCAGCACCACGCCGCTGGCGCGCGCGGCGCGCAGCAGAGGGGCCAGGTCGGGCGCCTTGCCGCTTTGCCAGCTGCTGCCGCCGCACACCATCAGCAAGTCCAGTCCGTCGAGCGCAATGTCGTCCAGCGCCAGCTGCGGCGTGACCAGCATGCCGCCCGACGACGTCACGGGCAGGCCGCCGGGCGCGGCAAACTGCGTATAAAAACCGTAGTACAGGCGCGCGGTGGAGTTGAGCAGGGCGGTTTCCCAGTCGGCAAAGTTTTCGGTAAGGATGGTGATGGCACGTGGCATGGCGATGTCCTGTTGTGATTCGGTGGTGCGTGGCGCGGCTGGCCCGCAAAGGCGATAGCATAATGACAGGCACTGACAGTTTCTGTCAGGAGCGCCGATCTACTTGCACACGGGCATGTCGCATAGCGCAGAAAAGATGGTACAAGTTGCAACAGACTGCGCTACAATCGCGGACCCCGGCGCACGGGCCACGCCACGCGGTTCCACCTCGCGCAATGCCACTTAACGCTGACCCTGACCATCCATTGCCGCCATGCTGATTCTGTTTTGCCGTGTCCTCTCAAGCATTGCTGGCCTGCTAGTTTTCTTTCTCTGCGATCAGCTCAGCGCCAATGAATGCCTCAAATTGAGCGTGCTGCTGGGGGCATTCCTGCTGGGCATCGGCGGCGTGCTGCACGCATGGCGCTGCCGCGCCGCCAGCATCACCATGCTGATACGTATCGTCGTGCCGCTGTTTTACCTTGATGCGGCCATCAAGGGCTTCCTGCGTGGCTATTTTGGCATGCGGCCCAATCCGAATGCGGTTTTGCAATCGATGTTTGCGACAGATCAAGCGGAAACGGCCGAGTTTTTCATGCACAACGGCGTGGCCCTGGCGCAGGCGGCCGCCTGGTTCGTGCTGGTGACGGCCGCCGTGCTGCTGGCCGACCGCCAGTGGCAGCGCTGGCAGCTGGCCCGCGCGCACGCCGCTGCCGCGCCGGGCCGCGCGCAGAAGGGGCTTGCCGTCGGCATGGCCATGTTTTTGGTGCTGTTGCATGTCAACACCACCATGCGGCGCGAGAATCCGGCCCTGTTCTGGCCCCTGCGCTACC
>CAUSDR010000280.1:0-7572 GCA_963530105.1 uncultured Janthinobacterium sp. | reverse complement strand
CACCAGTCGGAGGCGTCGCCGCGCGCGGCGCGCCGGGCCGGCAAGCACCGCCTGCAGCAATGGCTGGCGGGCCGTCTCAAGCCTGACGATTAAGGGCCGGCAGCTCGACGATGAAGTTTGGGTCAAAGTCGGGATTTTGCGGCGTGCCGCTGCGCGTCTTGTAGCCGCACGGGTTGCTGACCACGCGGCAGGGACCGATGCGGTAGTCGCGCGAGGCGTGGATGTGGCCATGCACCCATAGGTCCGCCTGTGCCGCCAGCGCGTCCAGGCGCGAGGCGTAGGCGGGTGAACACGCTTCGCTGCCGTAAGCATCGTCGACCGATTGCAGCGATGGCGCCATGTGCGTGATCACGACCGTGCGGCCATCGAAGGGCTGCGCCAGCTCGCGCGCCAGCCAGGCTTTTTGCTGCGCGTGGAACATGGCCGTGTCGGCCGCGCGCAGCTTGCGAAAGCCCATGCCGGCCAGGCGGATGCGCTTGTAGTCGTTCATCAGGACTTCCGCGTCGCGCATGGCCGCCTGCCGCGTGTCGTCGCCCAGCAGGCGGAAATCCGTCCACAGGGTGGCGCCCAGGAAGCGCACCTGCTTGCCCGCCGGGCCTTCCATGATGTGCGCATGCGCGTCGAGAAAATGCACGTTCGGCGTGGCGGCGCAGGCCGCGCGCAGCTCCTGGCGCACCTTGTCCAGGTGGTGGCCATAGCCTTCGTGATTGCCATGCACGTACAGCACGGGCAGGCCCGCGAACGCGGTGGCCGCCCAAGCGACGGCGCGGGTGCCCGTGTCGATGTCGCCGGCCAGGATGACGGCATCGGGGCGGCTGATGGCCAGGTCGCCTTGCGGCGCGTCGTCGCGCCATAATTCGTGGTGCAGGTCCGACAATATCAATAAACGCATGCGGTTTTCCAGGCGCAGGGAGAGACTGCCATCCTACCTGAAAGGCCTCACTCTTCCTGCAGCGCGGCGAAGCCGTGCGCCAGGTGGTCGATCAGCATGCGCACGGCCGGCAGCAGGCCGCGCCGCGAGGGAAACACGGCGTGGATGATTTCGCGCTGCGGGCGCCACTGCGCCATCAGCGGCAGCAGGCTGCCATTGGCCACCTGCTCGACGATCAGCATGGTCGGCAGCTGCACCACGCCCACGCCGGCCACGGCCGCGTCGCGCAGGGCCAGCATGTCGCCCGTGACGAAGCGCGGCGTGTGGCGCAGCTGGGCGCGCGCGCCATCGGGACCGTGCAAGTCCCACTGGTAGTGCTGCTGCGGCGCACCCAGGGCCAGGCTGGGCCAGTCGGCCAGGTCGGCCGGCGCCGTTGGCCTGGGGGCGTCGCCGAACAGCAGGGGGCTGCCCACCATGCACTGGCTGCGTTCGGCCAGCACGCGCAGCACCAGGTCGCTGTCGGGCAGCGGCGGCGGGCGCACGCGGATGGCCACGTCGATGCCTTCTGCCACCAGGTCGACGCGGCGGTTGGTCGCTTCCAGCAGCAGCGTCACCTGCGGATGCGCGCGCATGAAACTGGCCAGCATGGGCGCGACCAGCGACTGCAGCAGGGCGATGGGACACGACAGGCGCACCGTGCCGCGCGGCGCGGCGCGCGTCAGCTCGATGGCTTCCTGCGCCGCCTCCGCTTCCACCAGCATGGCCTTGCAATGCTCGTAAAACGACTGCCCCACGTCGGTGACGGAAAAGTGCCGCGTGGTGCGCTGCAACAGGCGCACGCCCAGGCGTTCTTCCAGCAGCGCGATGCGCCGGCTCAGCTTGGATTTCGGCAGCCCCAGCGCGCGCCCGGCCGGCGCGAAGCCGCCATGCTCGACCACCTGCGCAAAATAATACAAGTCATTCAAGTCCTGCATGCCACCTCCTTGATCGTTCCATTTTTAGAACGCTGATGGCATATTTTACTGTCTACCGCCTTCATCGTTGCAAGCGTATTCTGTCTCCATCGCAGTTCCACTGCCAAACACTTCACACAGGAGATCGAGATGAACAAAGTCACCGGTATCTACAGCGCTCCGCGCCAGCACTGGGTTGGCGACGGCTTTCCCGTGCGTTCGATGTTTTCGTACAACGGCCATGGCAAGCAGCTGAGCCCATTTCTGCTGCTCGACTATGCCGGCCCCGCCGAGTTTGCGCCCGGCAGCCGTCCGCCCGGCGTCGGTTCGCATCCGCACCGCGGCTTTGAAACCGTGACCATCGTCTACAAGGGCGAAGTGGCGCACCGCGATTCGACGGGCCAGGGCGGCGTCATCGGCCCCGGCGACGTGCAGTGGATGACGGCCGGCGCCGGCATCCTGCATGAAGAGTTTCATTCGCCAGCCTTCACGCAGTCGGGCGGCACCTTGGAAATGGTGCAGCTGTGGGTGAACCTGCCGGCGAAGGACAAGCTGACGGCGCCCGGCTACCAGGCCATCACCAGCGAGACGATACCCACGGTGGCGCTGCCGGATGGCGCCGGCAGCGTGCGCGTCATCGCCGGCCAATTCGGCGGGCAGCATGGCCCGGCCCGCACCTTCACGCCGATGCAGGTGTGGGACATGCGCCTGGCCCAGGGTACGCTGACGCAGCTGCCCGTCACTGCGGGCTGGAGCACGGCGCTGATCGTCCTGCACGGCACGGTGCTGGTGAATGGCGAGAGCGTGGTGCGCGAAGCGCAGATGGCGCTGTTCGGGCGCGAGGGCGACAGCATCAGCATCGAGGCGAACAACGACGCCGTGGTGCTGCTGCTGAGCGGCGAGCCGATCGACGAACCCATCGTCGGCCATGGCCCCTTCGTCATGAACAGCGAGGCGGAAATCGTGCAGGCGTTCGAGGACTTCAACAGCGGCCGCTTTGCCCGCATCGAGCGGCACACCGCAAGCCGTGAGCAGTAAGCAGTAAGCCACCCATGCCGCATCCCGCGGCATGGGCATACACACGGCGCCGCCGGACGGCGCCACTTCAGGAGACCACCATGAGCACCCCCGCCAATTTCAACGGCTTGCCGCCGATGATCGATGCCGACGACGCCGTCATGCTGCTGATCGACCACCAGAGCGGCCTGTTCCAGCTGGTGCGCGACATCGAGCAGCACGTGCTGCGCGGCCACGTCACGGCGCTGGCCAAGCTGTCGCGCCTGGCCGGCATGCCGACGTTTACCACCGCGTCCGTGCCCGATGGCCCGAACGGCCCATTGATCCCGGAAATCCACCATTTCAACCCGGACGCCGTCTACATTCCCCGCACGGGCCAGATCAATGCCTGGGATAATCCGGCCTGGGTCGAGGCGATTGAAAAGACGGGCCGCAAGACCCTGCTCATCGCCGGCACGCTCACCAGCGTGTGCATGGCCTTCCCCACCCTCAGCGCGCTGGCGGCCGGCTACAAGGTGTTTGCCATCATCGACGCCTCGGGCAACTGGTCGAAGATGGCCACCGATATCACCATGGCGCGCGTGACGCAGGCGGGCGCCGTGCCGATCGACACGTATGCCGTGCTGGCCGAGGTGATGAGCACCTGGAACCGCGCCGACGCGATGGAATTTGCCGCCATCATGACCGACCATATCGTGCCGCCGTACCGTGCGCTGAGCGAAAGCTACGACAAGGCGCAGGGCGTGCAACAGCATGGCCGCGAGACGACGCTGGACATCCTGGAAGCGGCCGGCAAGGGCTGAGAGCCGATCAGGGGCGCTTACGGCGCGTCGTAGCGGGCGCGTATGGCTGCCAGCGCGCCGCGCTGTTCCAGGCGCGTGATGGCGGCGTTCAGGCGCGCCAGGTCGGCCGTGCTGGTGCTGCGCGCATTGAACATCAGGTGCACGGGCGCGCGCAGGGCGAGGAAGGGCAGGGCGTGCAAGGCGACGCCCTGCTGGCGCGCTTCATGGCGCACGGCCAGCACGTCGCCCATCAGCAGGTCGGCGCGGCCCGCGTCGAGCATGCGCACGCCCTGCTGGAAGCTGCCGAAGGTATTCAGGCGTCCCTGCTTTTCCAGTGCGGGCCGGGCCGCCGCATACGGCGCACCATACCAGCCCACTTTGGGCGCCAGCAAGGTGGCGCGGCCGCGCGCGAGCTGCTCCAGGCTGCCGATGGGGCGCAGGCTGGCGGCATTGCCAGGCTTGCTGAACAGGCCGACGGCTTCGTCGCGGTAAGCGATGGAAAAGCGCGCATACGACTGGCGCTCCGACGTGTCGGAGGCGGCCGGCAGCATGTCCAGCTCGCCCTTCTCGAAGAGCAGCTGGCGCCGCGCCGTGGGTAGCTCCGGCAGGGTGACGAGGGTGCAGTGCGCCTCCTTGAAGATGGCGCGCAGCAGTTCCAGGTCCAGACCCGTATAACTGCCCTGCGCATCGCGGTACAGATACGGCGGCCATTGCTCCAGCGCCATCGTCATGCGGCAGGCCAGGGTGGGCAGGGCGCTGCCAAGCAGCGTTGCCGCAAGCAGCACGTGGCGCAAGCGCATGGAACATCTCCGCAGTGGTTCAGGGTTACTGACTCCAATTTGCCAGAATGGCCACGAAAGTCAAGGTCTGCCTGCCTGCCTGGCGGCGCAGATCAAATGGGCTATAGTGGCGGCGTGCCTTCATTCAAAGGAAACCCGCTTGACTCCCCCGCTCGAAATCGCCGCCAACGTGCTGATGACCGTTTCCATCGTCCTGGCTGGCCGCAACAACATTCATTCCTGGTGGATCGGCATTGTCGGCTGCATGCTGTTCGCCGTGCTGTTTTACCAGGTCAACCTGTACGCGGACGTGCTGCTGCAGCTGTTTTTCATCGTTACCTGCGTCATCGGCTGGCTGCAATGGCGGCGCGGCGCGGCGGGCCAGCCCTTGCCGATCACGCGCACGGGCTGGCGCAGCCTGGCCTGGGTGGTGCCGGCCGGCATCGCCGCCGTCGTCATCTACGGCATGCTGCTGCACCGCTGGACGAATGCGTATGCGCCTTTCATCGATTCGGCAGTGTTGGTATTTAGCATCATCGCGCAGTTTTTGCTGATGAGCCGGCGCATCGAGACGTGGGCTTTCTGGCTGCTGGTCAACACGGTGGCCGTGCCGCTCTACTACAGCCGCGGCCTGCACCTGACGGCCGTGCTGTACGCGGCCTACTGGTTCAACGCGCTGCTGTCGTGGTACTGGTGGCGCGTGCAGGCCCGCCGCGCGGCGGCCGGGCCTGCTGCTGTGGCCGCGGCGACCGCCGATGCCTGACGTGGCCATGTTGTTGCTATAAATCAAGTCCTTAGATCCAAATCGTATATACATTCAATTTTTAATTCGTTCACGCCTTAAAGACACCGCGATATAGTGGCATTTCCCCGCTTACCGGTGTCTTTTATGTTGTGTTTTAGTCTTTCTGCCTGTTTTTCTGCCGCCCGGCACCAGCTGGCCATGCATTGCATGGCGCAGTGGATGCCGATGCGTGGCCGCCCACGCATCCCGTAATTCGCTCACTCCCCGTTTGCTGTTGTCCGCTGGCCCACCCGGTCCGCGTGCCCCCGCTCGGCCTTTTTTATCTGAAAAAGGCCACCAATCCCAATAAGAGGAAACCATGTTCAAACCACTCGCCATCAGTCTTGCCATCGCCGCCGCTTTCCCCGTCCTCGCGCACGCCGAGGAGGAAATGGCGCGCGTCAACGTCACCGGATCGAATATCCGCGTCAGCGAAAAAGAGGGCGCCAGCGCCGTGCAGGTCATCACCGCCAAGGAACTCAAGGCCAGCGGCAAGACCAGCGTCGCCGACGTGCTGCGCGCGATCTCCGCCAACAGCGGCAACAGCTACAACGAGCAATACACGGGCAGTTTTTCGGCCGGCACCTCGGGCCTGTCGCTGCGCGGCATCGGCCAGAAAAATACCTTGATCCTGGTCAATGGCAAGCGCGTGGCCAGCTATGCGACGGCGCAAAACCTGCAGGAAACCTTTGTCGACCTGAACAGCCTGCCGATGGCGGCCGTGCAGCGCATCGAAGTGCTCAAGGATGGCGCCTCGTCCATCTACGGCTCCGACGCCGTGGCCGGCGTCGTCAACATCATCCTGTACAAGCAATTCACGGGCACGGACCTGACGGCGCAGTGGGGCGACTCGACGGAAGGCACGGGCCAGCATGAAAAGAGCGCGGCCCTGCAGACGGGCTTTGGCAAACTGGAGGAAGACGGCTACAGCCTGGTCTTTTCCATCGACGCGCAGCAGCGCGACAAGCTGCAGCAAAGCGACGTGGCGTGGATGCGCGATGCGGATTTCCGCAACCAGCAGCGCGGCGTGCTGGGCTGGGTGCCGACCAATTATGCGGGCAGCGATCCCACGCGGATTCTGGGCGGCGCGGGCGGACCGTTGCAACTGGTTAACTATGGCGACATTTCGCCAGGCAAGACGGGGCAAGTGCTGGCCTACAATCCATCGCCATACAAGACCTTGATTCCCGGTATCCAGCGCGTGCATACGGCTGCGCGCGCCACCATCAAGCTCAATGCGGACACGGAAGCGTATGTCGACTTGCTGCACAGCTATTCGCGCGCCGACCAGACCTTCAGCGCGCCGCTGACGGTCAATAATGCCACGCGCGTGTGGAACAACGCCACGCAGACGCTCGACACGATTCCCGTCGTGCTGCCCGTGGGCCATCCGAACAACCCGGGCGCGACACCGTTGCCGTTCACGGCCACGCTGTTCGACCTGGGCCCGCGCATGAAGCAGGACAAGGTCACGTTCTACCGCGCGCTGGCGGGGGTCAAGGGCAGCGTGGCGGGCTGGGACTGGGACGCGGCCGTGGGCCACTCCAGCAGCAAGCTGGAAGAAACCGTGCAAAACTTCGTCAACCGCTACGAATTCCAGAAGGTGCTGGCCGAGGGCAGCTACAATTTCTTCAACCAGTCGCAAAACAGCGAGACCGTGCGCAACCGCCTGCGCCTGTCGACCCTGCGTCCGGCCGAATCGACCCTCGACACGGTCGATTTCTCGGCGGCGAAAGACTTGTGGCAATTGCCGGCCGGCCCGCTGGGCTTTGCCGCCGGCGCCCAGTGGCGCCGCGAAAAGATGGATTCGCAAACGTCGACGGCCGTGCTGTCGGGCACGGAACTGCGTCCGGCCATCAACATCATCAACGGCTCGCGCGACGTGTCGGCCCTGTTTGCCGAATTTAACGTGCCCGTCGTGAAGGACCTGTCCGTCAACCTGGCGGGCCGCGCCGACCACTACAGCGATTTCGGCAATGCGTTTTCACCGAAAGCCAGCGCCCGTTACCAGGCGGCGCCATGGCTGCTGGTGCGCGGCACCGTCTCGCGCGGCTTCCGCGCGCCGTCGTTGCCGGAAATCACGCAAAGCACGGCCGTCAGCTATGTCAGCGTGCTCGATCCGAAAGATCCGGTCGCGCCGGAACTGGCGCGCGGCGTGACGGCCATCACCATCGCCAATACGGCGCTGCGTCCCGAGCGCTCGAACAACCTGAACCTGGGCGTGGTGGTGTCGCCCACCACCAGTTCGAGCATCGGCATCGATTACTACCGCATCAGGCAGGATGTCGTGATCGGCACGGAGAGCGCCACCACCACCATCGCCAATGAGGAGTCGGCGCCGCAAAAGATCACGCGCGATGCCGATGGCCGCATCACCACCCTGTAC
>CAUSDR010000279.1:0-7676 GCA_963530105.1 uncultured Janthinobacterium sp. | reverse complement strand
TGACACCGATGATGCCGTAGGTGGTCGACGCTTCGCTGGTACCGTAGTCGATATCGGCGCGCAGGGTATGCAGAGGCACGCGGCCTTCGCGGTACCACTCTTTACGTGCGATTTCGATACCGTTCAGACGGCCGGACGACATGATCTTGATACCGAGAGCACCCAGGCGCATTGCGTTTTGCATTGCGCGCTTCATGGCGCGGCGGAACATGATCCGTTTTTCCAGCTGCTGAGCGATCGAATCGGCGATCAGTTGCGAGTCGATTTCTGGCTTGCGAATTTCTTCGATGTTCACGTGAACAGGTACGCCCATGATCTTGGTCAGCGCCGACTTCAGTACTTCGATGTCTTCGCCTTTTTTACCAATGACCACGCCTGGACGCGAGCTGTAGATCGTGAAGCGCGCGTTCTTGGCTGGGCGCTCGATAACGATGCGGCCAACGGAAGCGTTCTTCAGTTTCTTTTTCAGGTAAGCACGTGCTTTCAAGTCTTCGTTCAGCATGGCAGCGAAATTACCGTTGCCTGCATACCAGCGCGAAGCCCAGTTACGGGTGACCGCCAGACGGAAACCGGTTGGATGAATTTTCTGACCCATCGTGGCTCCTTAGTTACCGACAGTCACGTAAACGTGACAGGATTGTTTCGAAATACGGTCGCCACGGCCTTTTGCACGCGCGGTGAAGCGCTTCAGGACGGGGCCCTTTTCGACGTAGATCGTTTTCACGAACAATTCGTCGATGTCCGCGCCATCATTGTGCTCGGCATTCGCAATAGCGGATTCCAGAACGCGCTTGATGATCGCAGCACCTTTTTTCGGGCTGAATTGCAAGATGTTGAGTGCAGCGTCAACTTTCTTGCCACGGATCAGGTCAGCAACCAGGCGGCCCTTTTGGTCCGACAGGCGCACACCTTTGAGGATAGCTTTAGTTTCCATTATTTCTTAGCCTTTTTGTCAGCTGCATGGCCCTTGAACGTACGGGTCAGTGCGAATTCGCCGAGCTTGTGACCAACCATGTTTTCGGAAACATAAACCGGCACGTGCAGCTTGCCGTTATGTACCGCGATCGTCAGGCCGATAAAGTCAGGCATGATTGTCGAACGACGCGACCAGGTTTTGATTGGCTTTTTGTCTTTGGCTGCTTGCGCGGCTTCAACTTTTTTCACCAGGTGGGCGTCACAGAACGGCCCTTTTTTCAATGAACGTGTCATGTGCTACCCCTTATTTCTTGCCGCGGCGCGAGACGATCATGGAAGTCGTACGCTTGTTGCTGCGTGTCTTCTTACCTTTAGTCTGTTGGCCCCAAGGCGAAACTGGATGACGACCAGCTGCTGTTTTACCTTCACCACCACCGTGCGGGTGATCGACCGGGTTCATGACCACACCGCGAACGGTAGGACGAACACCGCGCCAGCGCATCGCACCAGCTTTACCGATTTTACGCAGGCTGTGCTCGGCATTGCCGACTTCACCAACGGTTGCACGGCACTCGATGTGCACGCGACGTACTTCACCCGAGCGCAGACGCACTTGAGCATAGGTACCTTCACGGGCCATCAGCACGACGCCAGCGCCGGCGGTACGTGCCATTTGGGCACCTTTACCTGGCAGCATTTCGACGCAATGCATCACGGTACCGACTGGGATGTTACGGATTGGCAAGCAGTTACCCGATTTGATCGGTGCTTCCGAACCGTTCATCACGCTGTCGCCAACGGCCATGCCTTTGGTTGCGATGATGTAGTGACGCTCGCCGTCGGCGTAGCACAGCAGAGCGATATTCGCGGTGCGGTTTGGATCGTATTCGATACGTTCCACTTTCGCTGGAATACCATCTTTGGTGCGCTTGAAGTCGATCAAGCGATAGTGTTGCTTGTGACCACCACCGATATGACGGGTGGTGATGTGACCGTTGTTGTTACGACCAGCGGTCTTGGATTTCTTTTCAACCAGGGCAGCGAACGGACGACCTTTGTACAGGTCGGCATTCACCACCTTTACCATGCCGCGACGGCCTGGCGAGGTTGGTTTCATCTTAACGAGTGCCATTATGCAGCCTCCTCGGAGAAGTTGATTTCCTGGCCAGGTTTCAGGCACACGAAAGCACGCTTGGTATGGTTACGACGACCGTTGAACTTGCCGGTGCGCTTTTGCTTACCTTCGCGGTTTGCAGTTTGCACGGACAGAACTTCAACCTTGAACAGCAGTTCGACCGCTGCCTTGATTTCAGGCTTGGTTGCATCCGGCAAGACGCGGAATACAATTTGCTCGTTCTTTTCCGCGACCATGGTGGCCTTTTCGGAAATCACGGGCGCCAACAGCACCTTCATCAAGCGTTCTTCGCTATGTTTCAAAATCGCGCTCATGCCAGCATCTCCTCAATCTTGGCCAATGCAGCTTTGGTGACCAGGATCTTCTTGTAGAACACCAGGGACATCGGGTCTGCGTGACGTGGCTCAACGACGAGTACGTTAGGCAGGTTGCGCGATGCCAGTTCCAGGTTTTCGTTCAGAACGTCGGTGATGATCAGAACCGAATCAAAGCCCAGGCCGTTCAATTTTTGCGACAGCAGCTTGGTTTTTGGCGCGTCGATCGTCAGATCGTCGATGACGATCAGGCGCTCTTCGCGAGCCAGCTGCGACAGGATCGAGCAGATACCTGCGCGATACATTTTTTTGTTCACTTTGTGGGTGAAGTTTTCGTCAGGCGAGTTCGGGAAAATCCGACCACCGCCGCGCCACAGTGGCGACGACGACATACCAGCACGAGCGCGGCCGGTACCTTTTTGGCGCCATGGCTTTTTCGTCGTGTGGTGAACTTCTTCACGGTCTTTTTGCTTGCGGTTACCACTACGTGCATTCGCTTGATAAGCGATGACGACTTGGTGGATCAGCGCTTCATTGTAGTCACGGCCGAAAATCGTATCGGCTGCAGCAACGTTCGAGGCGGCTTGACCTTGCGCATTCAGAAGCTTGAGTTCCATCGTTTAAGCTCCCTTCTTGGCTTTGGTTTTGATGGCTGGCGAGACAACTACCTGGCCATTTTTCGCGCCTGGAATCGCGCCTTTGACCAGCAACAGCTGACGGTCGGCATCGATACGGGCGATCACGAGGTTCTGGATCGTACGGTTAACGTCACCCAGATGACCGGTCATGCGCTTACCAGGGAAAACGCGACCTGGATCTTGTGCCATACCGATGGAACCTGGAACGTTATGCGAACGCGAGTTACCGTGCGTTGCACGGCCGGAAGCGAAGTGGTAACGTTTGATAACGCCTGCATAGCCTTTACCGATGGTAACGCCTTGCACGTCGATCTTTTGACCGACTTCGAACAGGGAAGCTGCGACAACATCGCCAGCTTTCAGTTCAGCGGCTTTAGCAGCATCGACACGGAACTCTTTCAACAGAGTACCGGCTTCAACGCCAGCTTTAGCGTGATGACCAGCAACAGCTTTGGTCACGCGGGAAGCGCGACGTTGACCGAATGCGACCTGAACAGCGGAGTAACCATCTGTTTCAGGGGTTTTGATTTGCGCAACACGGTTGTTCGATACGTCCAACACGGTGACAGGAATCGAATCCCCTTCATCCGTGAAAATGCGCATCATACCAACCTTGCGACCGAGAAGGCCTAGGCTCATTTTTTCTCCATTCCCACCTGCGATTGGGCGGGGCTTGTTTAACTACAAAGTAACGTAGGACTCAAAAAAGACGAATCCATACCGAAGCCGGCTAGTATATAGCACAAAAACCCTTGACGCAACAAGTTAACACGAGGTATGTCAAAGTGTTGCGCGACGCCCCTGCGGGAGTTGTCGGCGCAGCCGAAAAACGCGCCCATCAGGCAAGACTAAGCCGGCAAAGCGTGGCGACATGCGGCTTCGGCAGCCGGCGCCCGCACGCCGCCGTCGCCAGCAGCGGCAGAAACAACAAGGGCGCGTACGCCATGTACGCGCCCTTCCCGCCTCGTCAATCAGGCATGCTGCGCCCGCAGGCGCACCTCAGCTCAGACCTTGCACTGCTCGATGCAATGCTTGTAGATCATTTCGCAAATGGGGCTCGATGCCGAGCCTGGCATGCCGCCCGAGCAAGTGTTGGCCCGGATGGCGCACTCCAGCGTGCAGTCATTGCCGGCCATGGCGTACGAAGCACTGCAGCCGATGGCAAACAGGAATACCGCGATTTTCTTGAACATGTATGTCTCCACTAATCTAGTTTTATGGTTGATAGCTGATGACCGCCGCCTGCGCATCGCGGGCAGGAGGCCGCGCACAGGGGCTTACTTCTGGCAATTGGCCAGGCAATGGTCATACAGGTCGGTGCAAATGGGGCTGCCACCCAGGTGCGCCCGGCAATTGGCCACTTTTTGCCCGCATTCCATATAGCACTGCGAGACGTCGCCGGCGGCAAAGGCATACGACGCACTCAGGCCGAGAGCAAACAGGAAGGCCGCGGTTTTCTTGATCATGGGTATATCTCCGTTTGGTTGATATGCAAATACGATGGAAAAACCGGCATGGCCGCAGCGCCATCGTCGCCTCGCTCAACATGCTGTGCGCAGCCAGCCATTACTAAAAAAGTAATGCCAATAGAATACCGTAAACAATACCAACTAAACACCAATTAATTTATCTATCAGATAAGCTTATGCGCTGAGCATGTTTGCCCTGGAAACGCCGATGGCCAGCCCGGAGATACGCCCGGACTGGCCATCGAGCCTTCATGACAGAGGCGCAGCGTCGCCTACTCTTGCACTGCCCCTTTGCCAATCTGATACCAGTCGACCTTGCGCGTCGCCACCATGATGGCTGCCAGCACGGCGAACAGTAGGATGCTGCCCATCACCAGCGCATTGTTTTCCGAGCTCAGCAAGCCATACAGGGCGCCGTACAGCATGGTCAGCGCCACGCCGAAACCGATGCCACGCCAGGCGTTGTGCAGCACATGTGTCAGATAAAAGCTGGTCAGCGCGATACAGGCGGCGCTGGCGATCAGATAAGCGGCCAGGAAGGCGATGTGTTCGGCAAGGCCCACCAGCAGCAGGAAGAAGATCACCAGCGACAGGCCCACCAGCAGGTATTGCACGGGATGGATCGGCAAGCTCTTCAGGATCTCGAAGATGAAGAAAGCGGCAAAGGTCAGCGCCACGAACAGCAAGCCATACTTGGTGGCACGGTCCGACTGCGAATACACATTGACGGGTTCGATGAAGCCGACGCTGAAGCGGTCCACCTGGCCCAGCGGCGCACTGTCCGGCACCTTGAACTCGCCCTCGATGGTGCTCAGCTGCGTTTGCGCATTGGTCGCCAGCGACGAGATGCTCCACGCCACATTGAAACCCTGGGCGTCGATCTGGCGCTGCTTGGGCGACGGCAGGAAGCGCCCGCCAAACTGCGGATGCGGCCAGTTCGACTTGATCTGGATCAGGCTGTTCTTGGCGACCGGCACGAAATGCTGGCGTTCGATGCCGTCCAGGCCCAGGTCAAACGCAAAGCGCACCTGCTGCGCCGCTGCCAGGGGCATGGCGCCCAGCGGCGCGTGCAGGCCGCTGCGGAAGGCGAACAGGTCGGTTCCTTGCTCGAACTCGATCTTCTGCCCTCCCCAGTCGATTTTCGGGATATTGCGGATGCCGCGCACGTCCTCGATGGAGAGGGCAACAAAAGGCTCGCCCAGGGTCACACGCGAATCGGGCGACTTGCGCGGCAGCTGCGTGCTGGCCGGCACCGTGAAGTCGCCCTTGAACGCATGCTGGCCACTGTAGACCAGCACCTGGTGGATGCCGCGATAGCGGCGGTCCGTCTCGATGCTGCCATGGATCTGCAACTCGTTCGGATACACGAGCAGACGGCGTTGCACCGTGCGGCGCAGCAATTCCGTGCGCACGGGCAATTTCACTTCCTGTGACTTGTCGTCGCTCTTGGCCACTTCTACGCGCTCTTCGTATTGCTCGGTGTAGGGAATCACCAGGATGGGACCGATGATGGTTTGTTCACGCACGGAATCGGCGGCGATGCTGTTGACGGCTTCTTGGCGGAATTCCATCCTTTCCTTGATCGTTTCCTGAATCATCAGCAGCGGTAGGCCAATCAGCAGCATCAGGCCAAACACGATCAACGCTTTGATTAATAAAGTTTTTTGCATGGCGCGTCCTCGAAGTAAGGAGGCCAGTGTAAAAAAAGCATGTGCGCTGACGATGCGCTGCGTGTGAAGTCCGGAAAATAAATACGGGCCAGCTACGCCAGGGGCAGGTACAGGCGGGCACAGGCGCCGCCCTCGGCATGATTGACGACCTCGACCGTGCCGCCATGCAGGGACGCCACTTCGCGCACGAACGGCAGGCCCAGGCCCGTGCTCTTGCCGCTGGCAGGACGCGGCAGAGAATAGAAGCGCTCAAAGACGCGCTCGAGGGCATAGGCGGGAATGCCTGCGCCGCGATCGCGCACGCTGATTGCTACCTGCGCCCCGTGGCGCCGCGCCAGCAGGTCGATGTGACTGCCTGGCGGCGCGAAGCCGGCCGCATTGTCAAGCAGGTTGCCCAGCGCCTGGCGCAGCAGCAAGGCGTCGCCAGCCACGGCCAGGTCCTCCGCATCGACCTGCAGGCGCACGCCACGTGCCGCCAGGGTGGCGGCCGCATCCTGCGCCACCTGTGCCAGCAAGGGTGCCAGCGCGATGCGCTCCGGATGATCGAGGCGCTGCTGCTTTTCCACGCGCACCAGGGCCAGCAGCTTGTCGATCAATTGCCTTTGGCGCGCGTTCTGCGCCAGGATGCTGGCGAGGAACTGACGCCGCTCGGCTGGCGGCATGTCTTCCTGCAGCAGTTCGGCCGAGGCCTGGATGGCGGCGATCGGGCTTTTCAATTCATGCGCCAGGGTGTGCATCAGCTGCTCCACGTACTCCTTGCCTTCGAGGCGGATGCGCATCGCTTCCAGCGCGCGCCCCAGGGTGCCGAACTCGTTCTTGCCCAGTGCCGGCAGCGCCACCTTGCGCCCCGCTTCCACCTCGCCGATATAGCGCATCAGCTTGCCCAGCGCATGGTGCAGCCACCACGCGAACGCCAGGCCGATCAGCAGCGACAACAGCAGCAGCACGCTGCCGCGCTGCAGGATCTTGCGCTGGCTGCGCTCGACGAAGGCTTGCACGCTGGCATTCGGCTTGGCCACGGTCAGCACGCCGATGACGTCGTTGCCATCGCGTATCGGTGCGGCCACGTGCATGACCGTCGACATCTCGTCGTCAGGCACGCTGCGCGTGCTGCGCGCGCCATATTTACCCTGCAAGGTCAGATAGACGTCGTTCCAGCGCGAATAGTCGCGTCCCACGTCGCGCCCGCTGGAATCGAACAGCACGATGCCGCGCCGGTCCGTAATATAAATGCGGTAATCGAGGGTTTGCTTGCGCACGCCATTGATGTTGATGTCCACGCCATGGCGCGCGTAATCCTGCATGCGCGCCAGCACGGGCGAGTTCGCCACCGTTCCCGCGCGCAAGTCGGGCGCCACCAGGCTGGCCAGCAGCTGCGACGTATCGACCAGGGTATCTTCCAGGGTGGAGCGCACGCCGGGCTTGACCTGCTCCATGAACACATTCAGCAGGAACCACGCCGCCAGGCCGACGATCAGGAAGTAGCCCAGCAGGATGCGCAGGCCGATCTTCATGCACCTGCCAGGCTGTAGCCG
>CAUSDR010000278.1:0-7678 GCA_963530105.1 uncultured Janthinobacterium sp. | reverse complement strand
ACCGTGGAGTCGTCGCAGGACCCGGCCTGGCAGGCGCTCGATGACATCACCTTGAAGCAGTGGATGGAGCGCGAAGGCTATACCTCGCCCACCCTGCACTGGTACTTGAATTACTGCTGCCGCGACGACTATGGCACGCGCTACGACCAGGTCTCGGCCTGGGCCGGCCTGCATTACTATTGCAGCCGCTGGGGCCAGGCGGCCAATGAGGGCAACGGCGCCTGGCTGACCTGGCCGGGCGGCATGCAGCCCGTGGCCACGGCCATGGAACGCGCCTCGGGCGTCAAGCGCCGCGGCGGCACGGTGGTTTCCGTGCGCACCACCGAACATGGCGTGGAAGCGCTGTGCCTGGAACTGGTCGATGGCCAGCCGCGCACCACCCTGGTCAAGGCGCGCAAGGCCATCTGCGCCATGCCCGTCTATGTGGCATCGCGCGTGGTGGCCAACATCGCCGACTACGGCTTTGACGCCAAGCGCGATACGCCCGCGTATGCGCCGTGGATGGTGGCCAATTTCCTGCTCAAGCGCTTCCCCGACGAACGGCCGCACGCGCCCCTGTGCTGGGACAACGTGGTGTACCAGGAGCCGGGCCTGGGCTATGTCGTCGCCACGCACCAGGATATCCGCGTGCGTCCGCCCGAGAAAACCGTCTTCAGCGCCTATGTCGCCCTGTCCGACCGCACGCCGCAGGCAGCCCGCAAGTGGTTAGATGTGGCCACGCCCGAGGAATTGCTGGCGCTGGCCAGCGTCGACCTGCAAGCGGCGTACGGGCGCGATTTTGCCAGCTGCGTCGAGCGCGTCGACATCACCGTGCGCGGCCACGCCATGGCGGCGCCCTTGCCGGGCTTTCGCAGCAATGCGGGGCTGAAGGCCTTGCGCGAGCACGACGGCGCGATCCTGTTCGCGCATGCCGATTTGTCGGGTTTTTCCGTGTTCGAGGAAGCGGCGTGGTGGGGCGATCGGGCCGCGCGGCTGGCCATACAATGAAAAAGGCCGGCGCGAGCGCCGGCCAGAGCCCCCTAAGGCTCGAACCTGTGCTTCCTTGTTCTTCTCATTTATTTTTATTAATGACGTCGATGAACACGGCCGCCAGCAGCACCAGGCCCTTGATCACCTGCTGGTAATCGATGCCGATGCCCATGATGGACATGCCGTTGTTCATCACGCCCATGATGAAGGCGCCGATGACGGCGCCCATCACCTTGCCCACGCCGCCCGAGGCCGAGGCGCCGCCGATGAAGCAGGCGGCGATCACGTCCAGCTCGAAGCCCGTGCCCGCTTTCGGCGTGGCCGTGTTCAGGCGCGCCGCGAAGATCAGGCCCGCCAGCGCGGCCAGCATGCCCATGTTGACGAAGGTGTAGAAGCTGACGCGTTCCGTCTTGATGCCGGACAGGCGCGCCGCCTTCTCGTTGCCGCCCACGGCGTAGACGCGGCGGCCCAGCACCGTGCGGTTGGTAATGAAGGTGTAGGCGACGATCAGCACCGACATCACGGCCAGCACGTTGGGGAAGCCGCGGTACGAGGCCAGAAGGTAGCTAAAATACACCATCACGGCGGCGAAAATGCCGTTTTTCAGCAGGAAGAAGGCGCGCGGCTCGTTCTCCATGCCGTGCTTGAGTTGTTTGGCGCGGCTGCGCAGCGAGGTGAAGATCAGCGCGGCGGCGGCGATCACGCCCAGCAGCAGCGAGAAGCCGCGCAGGTGTTCGCCGCCGAACGGGTCGGGCAGGAAGCCTGAGCTGAGCATCTGGAAGCCTTCGGGGAAGGGGCCGACCGACTGGCCCGCCAGCAGCGCCAGGGTCAGACCCTTGAACACCAGCATGCCGGCCAGGGTGACGATGAAGGAGGGGATTTTGAAGAAGGCGACAAAATAGCCTTGCGCGCCGCCGATGACGGCGCCGGCGAGCAGGCAGATGACGCTGGCGGCGACAAAGTTCATTTCATAGTTGACGATCAGGACGGCCGCCAGCGCGCCGACGAAGCCCACCACGGAGCCGACCGACAAATCGATATGGCCGGCGACGATCACCATCAGCATGCCCAGCGCCATGATGACGATGTAGCTGTTCTGCAGCACCAGGTTGGTCAGGTTCAGCGGCTGCATCAGCGTGCCGCCGGTCATGTACTGGAAAAAGCCCATGATGACGAGCAGCGAGAGCAGCATGCCGTAGTCGCGCATATTATTCTTCAGGAAGCCGGCGTAGCTCTTGGCTTGCGGCGCGGTGCCGGGGGCGGCGCCCGGCACCGCGCCCGCGGTCAGTTTATTGTCCATGGTGTTCTCCGTGTGTGACGATGGCGCGCATGATTCGCTCCTGCGACGCCTCTGCTGCGCTTAATTCGGCCGCGAAGCGGCCTTCGTTCATGACGTAGATCCGGTCGCACATGCCCAGCAGTTCGGGCATTTCCGAGGAAATCATGATGATGCATTTGCCTTCGGCGGCCAGTTCGCTGATGATGCTGTAGATTTCGTATTTGGCGCCCACGTCGATGCCACGGCTCGGTTCATCGAGGATCAGGATGTCGGGGCGCGAAAACAGCCACTTCGCCAGCACCACTTTCTGCTGGTTGCCGCCGGACAGGTTGACTACTTTTTGCAGGATGCTGGAACAGCGTATCTTCAGTCTGCGGCGGAAATCGTCGGCCACGCCGAATTCGCGTGCTTCGTCGATCACCATGTGGCTGGACACGGCGTCCAGGTTGGCCAGGCTGGTGTTTTTCTTGATGTCCTCCTCGAGGATCAGGCCCAGCCCCTTGCGGTCTTCCGTGACATACGCCAGGCCATGCGCGATGGCCTTACCGATGGTGCTGACGTCGATTTCCTGGCCGTTCTTGAGCACCGTGCCGCTGATGCGCTGGCCGTAGGCGCGCCCAAAAATGCTCATTGCCAGTTCCGTGCGCCCGGAGCCCATCAAGCCGGCGATGCCGATGATCTCGCCCTTTTTGGCATGCAGGTTGATACCCTTGATGACGCGGCGGTCTGCATGCTCGGGATGGAACACGCGCCAGTCGCGCACTTCGAAAATGGTCTCGCCGATGCTGGGCGTGCGGGCCGGATAGCGGTCCGCCATCTCGCGCCCGACCATTTTCTCGATGATGCGGTCTTCGCTGACGGGTTCAATACGGCAGTCGAAGCTGTCGACCGTGTTACCGTCCCGCAGCACCGTGATGGCATCGGCGACTCTTGAAATTTCATTGAGCTTGTGCGAGATCAGGATCGAGGCGATGCCCTGGCGCTTCAGCTCCAGCAGCAGGTCGAGCAGGGCCGCGCTGTCGCTTTCGTTCAGGCTGGCCGTGGGTTCGTCGAGGATCAGCAGCTTGACGTCCTTGCACAGCGCCTTGGCGATTTCGATCAGCTGCTGCTTGCCCACCCCCAGATTGGTGATCAATGTGTCGGGCGACTCCTTCAGGCCCACTTTCTGCAGCAGCTCGCGCGTTTTTCCTTGCGCGTATTCCCAGTCGATGACCCCCATTTTTGCCGGCTCGTTGCCGAGAAAGATATTCTCGGCGATCGACAGCAGCGGCACCAGCGCCAGTTCCTGGTGGATGATGATGATGCCGATTTCCTCGCTGTCCTTGATGCCGCGGAAATGCCGCGTCTGGCCCTGGTAATCGATATCGCCCGTGTAGCTGCCATGGCCGTAGACACCGCTCAGCACTTTCATCAGCGTCGATTTGCCGGCGCCGTTTTCACCGACGATGGCGTGGATCTCGCCGCTGCGCACCCGCAGGTTGACATTGTCGAGCGCAACGACGCCCGGGAAGGTCTTGCGTATCCCGCGCATTTCCAGGATCGTGTTCGTCATATAACCTCTCTGGGCCCGGCAGGGCCGGGCCTTGCGTACCGCGTGCGGCTTACTTCACTTGCGCTTCGGTGTAATAACCGCTGCCCGTGACCAGCACCTGCTTCCAGTTCGCCTTGTCGACGGTGACGGGCTTGAGCAGGTAGGACGGCACCACCTTGACGCCATTGTTGTAGGTCTTGGTATCGTTGACGGTCGGCGCTTTGCCCGACAACATGGCGTCGACCATGTTCGCCGTCACCTTGGCCAGTTCGCGCGTGTCCTTGAACACGGTGGACGACTGCTCGCCGCGGATGATGGATTTGACGGACGGGATTTCCGCATCCTGGCCCGTGACGACGGGGAAGGGCTGCTTCGGCGTGCCGTAGCCGACGCCTTTGAGCGACGACAGGATGCCGATGCTCAAACCGTCATACGGCGACAGCACGGCGTCGACCCTGGCGTTGCCGTAGTAGGCGCTGAGCAGGTTGTCCATGCGCGCCTGCGCCACGGCGCCATCCCAGCGCAGGGTCGCCACCTTGTCCATGCCCATCTGCTTCGAGCGCACCACCAGCTTGCCGCTGTCGATGTAGGGTTTCAGCACCGACAGGGCGCCGTTGTAGAAGAAGTGCGCGTTATTGTCGTCGGCCGAACCACCAAACAGTTCGATGTTGAACGGGCCCTTGCCTTCCTTGAGCTTCAGCGCCGATTCGATGTAACCCGCCTGCAGCACGCCCACCTGGAAATTGTCGAAGGTGGCGTAGTAATCGATGTTTTTCGTGCCGCGGATCAGGCGGTCATAGGAAATCACCTTGATGCCCTTGTCTGCCGCTTTTTTCAGCACGTCGGACAGGGTGGTGCCGTCGATGGCGGCGATCACCAGCACCTTGGCGCCCTTAGTGATCATGTTTTCCACCTGCGCCAGCTGGTTGGGGATATCGTCGTCGGCGAACTGCAGGTCCGTCTTGTAGCCGCGTTCCTTGAATACCTTGACCATATTGTCGCCATCGGCAATCCAGCGCATCGAGGATTTGGTCGGCATCGAGATGCCGATGGCGCCCTTGTCCGCGGCATTCGCCATGGGAGCGACTGCCATACCGGACATCGCCAGCACCAGGCTCGCGGCCAGCATTTTCATTGTTGTTTTCATTTCAGGTCTCCACCGTCTTTTGAGTGTGAATGTGCCGGCGTCGCGGTCTCTGTGGGCCGCCTCCATGCCGATGGCCGCATGTGGGCCACGGCTGATACTAGTTTGTCCATACCGGCCCCACCAATCACTTTTTTCGCATCGTCGATATCCAAAACGGTATCGCTGACGCGATTGATGCGATGCGCCAAAACGCCTGCCTCAGACGCGCGCAAGGGGGCTTGCACAGGGCTTTTTCCCGGCACTTTTTGGTGCGCCGCAATACCAATAATCATCATGCAATTTGGTGATTTTCGTAATTGCGGTGCCCCATGACGACGCGCAGAATCGGTTCGAACTTGAAGCCCGACCTTCCAATGACCGATTTTTGAAAGCTGCCATGCTGCCGATTTCTCCCGCCTCCCTGCTGCCCGCCGACCTGGCGCAGGCCACTTTGATTGGTCGCATCTGGCGCGATGGCCCCTGCGTCGTCGCCGTGCGCGGCGGTGAAGTGGTCGACATCACGGACACCGTCGCCACCGTGGCCGACCTGTTCGAGCGCGACGATGCGCTGGGTATCGCCCGCCATGCGCCAGGCACTTCGCTCGGCCCCGTGCAGGCATTGCTGGAGCAGGCCCTGGCCGCGCCGCTGCAGCGGCCGCTGCTGCTGGCGCCATGCGACCTGCAGGCCGTCAAGGCTTGCGGCGTGACGTTCGCCGTCAGCCTGCTCGAACGCGTGATCGAGGAGCAGGCGGGCGGCGACGCAGCGCGCGCCGCCACTCTGCGCGGCGCGCTGCAAGATACGTTGGGCAGCGACCTGTCGGCCCTGCGTCCCGGCTCGGACGCGGCGCAGCGATTGAAGCAGCAGCTGCAGCAGCGCGGCGCCTGGTCGCAGTACATGGAAGTGGGCATCGGCCCCGATGCGGAAGTGTTCACCAAGGCGCAGGCCATGTCTTGCGTCGGCTGCGGCGCGCAGGTAGGCCTGCTGCCGTCTTCCGCCTGGAATAATCCCGAGCCGGAGATCGTCCTGGCCGTCAACAGCCGCGGCGAAGTGCTGGGGGCGACCCTGGGCAACGACGTCAACCTGCGCGACATCGAAGGGCGCAGCGCCCTCTTGCTGGGCAAGGCGAAGGACAACAACGGTTCCTGCGCCATCGGCCCCTTCATCCGCCTGTTCGACGAGGGCTTCACGCTCGACACCGTGCGCCAGGCGGAAGTGTCGCTGCTGATCGAGGGCGCCGACGACGGTTTTGTACTGGAAGGCGCCAGCTTCATGCGCGAAATCAGCCGCGACCCACTGGACCTGGTGCGCCAGACGGCCGGCGCATACCACCAGTTTCCGGACGGCTTCATGCTCTTCCTCGGCACCATGTTCTCGCCCGTGAAGGACCGCGATGCGCAGGGCGGCGGTTTTACGCATCACCTGGGCGACCGCGTCACCATCGCCAGCGCCGCGCTGGGCGCGCTGGTCAACGAAGTGCAGCGCTGCGACGCGATCCCGCCCTGGACCTTTGGCGTGCGCGCCCTGTACCAGAACCTGGCGCAGCGCGGCCTGATCTGATTTCCCCCATTCTTATAACGAGAGACACCATGCAGCATGCAACCTATCCCAGCCTGGCTGGCAAGCGCGTCGTCATCACGGGCGGCGGCACCGGCATCGGCGTGGCCATCGTCGAAGCATTCGCGCGCCAGGGCGCCCGCGTCACTTTTCTCGACATCGCCCGCGAGGCATCGCTGGCGCTGCAGGAAAAGCTGGCGCACCTGCCGCAGCCGCCCGCTTTCCGCCATTGCGACCTGACGGACCTCGATGCGCTGGCCGCCACCTTTGCCGATATCGGCCATACCCGCGGCGCCACCGATATCCTCGTCAATAACGCCGCCAACGATGACCGCCACCAGTTGCAGGACGTCACGCCCGCCTACTGGGACGAGCGCATCGCGGTGAACTTGCGCCACCAGTATTTCTGCGCTCAGGCCGTGGCGCCGGCCATGCGCGCCAGCGGCAGCGGCGTGATTCTCAACCTCGGGTCGATCTCCTGGCACCTGGCGCAGGCCAACCTGTCGATCTACATGACGGCGAAGGCGGGCATTGAGGGTTTGACGCATGGCCTGGCGCGCGACTTGGGCGCCGATGGCATCCGCGTCAACTGCATCATTCCCGGCGCCGTGCGCACGCCGCGCCAGGAGCGCCTGTGGCATACGCCGGAAGCGGAAGCCGTCATCCTGCAGGGCCAGTGCCTGCAGACGCGCGTGGAACCGGATGACGTAGCGGCGCTGGCGCTGTTCCTGGCGTCCGACAACGCGGCCAAGTGCACGGGCCGCGAATATTTTGTCGACGCGGGATGGTACGGCGCATGAGCGGCACGACGACACCGGCACGGCGCTTCCGTTCGCAGGACTGGTTCGACAATCCAGACCACATCGATATGACGGCGCTGTATCTGGAGCGCTTCATGAACTACGGTATCACGGCCGAGGAACTGCGTTCGGGCCGGCCCATCATCGGTATCGCGCAAAGCGGCAGCGACATCAGCCCGTGCAACCGCATCCATCTGGAGCTGGCCCAGCGCGTGCGCGACGGCATCCGCGATGCTGGCGGCATCCCGATGGAATTCCCGCTGCACCCGATTTTCGAGAACTGCCGCCGTCCGACTGCCGCGCTGGACCGCAACCTGGCGTATCTGGGTCTGGTGGAGATCCTGCATGGCTATCCCGTCGACGCCGTGGTGCTGACCACCGGCTGCGACAAGACGACGCCGGCCCAGTTGATGGCTGC
>CAUSDR010000277.1:0-7728 GCA_963530105.1 uncultured Janthinobacterium sp. | reverse complement strand
CTGCGCAGCCAGGTCGGCCTTGAAGCGATACGCCGGACTCGGCTGACGCAACAGGCGCACCGGTAACGCGCCAGCCGCCCCCTCGTGCCGCAAGTCGCCACCGGGCGCGCCGAATGGCAATGCGCTCGGCAAATCGCGATTGCTGCAGGTCAGGTCGACCGATACGGTCGCCATGCCGGCATGCGTATCGTCCTCGTCGCTGTCGACAAACGCCAGGCTGCTTTCGTAACCGGGATGGCTGAGCGCCCGCGCCTCATCGCGCCGCAACACCCAGTAGCGGCGCTTCGCTCCGCCAGGCTGCCCGTGGTGCATGGCATAAAACGGCTGGCATTGCGTGACCGTACTGGCATGCTCGCCCTGCCGCACCAGGCGCACGGCGTCGACACTATGGATGTCATACGCATGCGCATATTTATGTTCGGCGAGCAGCGGATACTCGCTGTGCGTTTGCGTCAGCCTGATCGGCGCTGCCGCCTGCTGGAAAAGATTCATCACCGGCGTGCAGGCAAGCAGCAAATTTGTTGCCGATACAGAGCGCAGCAGACGTGCGGCAGCGCTGCTGGCAGCGATGTCCCGCAGGCCCAGGTGCAAGCTCCAGCGCTCGCATCCAGGCGGCAACAGTGGTGTGATCTGGCCGAGGTCGATATCAAAAAACTGGAACTTTTCAGGGAAGGCAAAGTATTCGGTCAGCAAACAATATGCACGATGCGTGCCTGGCTTGCGCGGCAACAGCGCTTCCTCCGGCAAAAAACCGACGGCGCGCAGCGGCACTTGCGCCAGCGGCAACCGCACGCCGCCGGCCTCGATCCAGGCATGCGCCGCATGCAGAAACAGGGCATCGCGCAAGGTGGAGGTGAGCGATGGCGTGCCGTCGATGAAAACGCGCAAGGCAGGCAAGGTCAATTGCTCCAGCGTGCCGGTGGCTGACGTGGACACGATATCGATGGCGAGCGCGGTCGATATGCCGGGGGGCAGATGTATCGCCGCCGTCGCATCAATCATGGGAAGGAAACGCGCGCCAGCAAGGCTGAGTGGCGCCAGCACCACGTCATAGGCGGTGCGAAACTTGCAGACAACGCCCTGATACTGCGGTGCATGCATCAAGGTTCCACGCGGCAGGGTATCGATGCCGTCGCGCGCCTGGCCCGGTGCGCCACCGGCGTCCACATGGGCAATCGAACACGCTGGAAACGGCCGCAGGTAGTGCGGAAAATTTACTTCCAGCATGGACTCGGTGAAAACACGGCGTGCATCATCGATTTTCTTGGCCGTGCGGGCATTGCACAGCGCATACGCTTCAATCAGGCGTTCAATGTGCGGATCCTGGCAGTTGCTGCCCACGATACCCAGTGCGGCAGCGACACCAGGATAGCGAGCGGCAAATTCCTGCTGATGCGTACGCAACATGCCCAGTTCGAGTTCATAGTATTTCAGCAAAGATTCCATGCCGGCGACTCCCAAGCAGGACGGGCGACACACGTCGCCAGACGGAAACTGCATTATTCAACAATGATAGAAAAGTAAGTTGCGCGGGAACAATAAGTCGACCTGCGGCGTGGCAGCAGCGGCGTTCCCTGCTGAAATATGCTTGACAGTCCGGCCCGACTTCCCTTACATTGAGTGCATGTCCTCCTTCAAACATTCCTCCCCTTCCCTGCTGTCGCTATCGCGACTACTACTAGCACGCGCATAAGTTTGCCGCATTGCTTCGCCTGGCCACACGCCGGCGTGTTTCAAAAACCCTGGAAGGTTTGATGATGTTTGCACCATCCCCCGCTACACCCGTATTTTCTGACGCGACCGCCGCTGGCGCCGTTGCCGTCCTTTGCCTGCTAAAACTACCGATCGCTTGCCTGGCCTAGTGTGCGTGGCCGCCCGGCAAGCTTGCGCCACAACCATTGATTTCCCCCTATCTTCAGGAGTACCCGATCATGATGTTGCAGAACCCAGCTTCCAAATACCGCGCCTTTCCTCCAGTCAAATTGACCGACCGTCAATGGCCGAACCAGATCATCAGCAAACCGCCTATCTGGATGAGCACCGACTTGCGCGACGGCAACCAGTCCTTGATCGAGCCGATGAGCGCGGAAAAGAAACTGCGGTTCTTCGAGATGCTGATCGCCATCGGACTGAAGGAAATCGAAGTGGGTTTTCCTTCCGCCTCGCAGACGGATTTCGACTTCGTCCGCAAGCTCGTCGATGAAGGCCGCATCCCGGACGACGTCACCATCATCGTGCTGACGCAGTCGCGCGAAGAACTGATCCGCCGCACGGTGGAGTCGGTGGTCGGCGCCAAGCGCGCCATCGTCCACCTGTACAACTCCGTGGCGCCCGTGTTCCGCAAGGTCGTGTTCGGCATGTCGCGCGAGGAAATCACGCAGATCGCCACCACCGGTACCACCCTCGTGAAACAACTGGTGGCGCAGCACCCGGAAACGGAATGGGGCTTTGAATACACGCCGGAATCGTTCTCCACCACGGAACTCGATTTCTCCAAGCACATCTGCGACGCCGTCAGCGCCATCTGGAAGCCGACCCCCGCCAACAAGATGATCATCAACCTGCCATCGACCGTGGAATGCAGCACGCCCAATGTGTATGCGGACCAGATCGAATGGATGTCGCGCAAGCTGGCGCGCCGCGATTCCATCATCATCAGCGTGCACCCGCATAACGACCGCGGCACGGCCGTCGCGTCGGCCGAGCTGGCCGTGATGGCGGGCGCCGACCGCGTGGAAGGCTGTTTGTTCGGCAATGGCGAGCGCACCGGCAACGTCGACCTCGTGACGTTGGCGATGAACCTGTACACGCAGGGCGTGCACCCTGGCCTGGATTTTTCCGACATCGACACCGTGCGCAAGTGCGTGGAAGAGTGCAACCAGCTGCCCGTGCACCCGCGCCACCCATATGCGGGCGACCTGGTGTTCACGGCGTTTTCCGGTTCGCACCAGGATGCGATCAAAAAAGGTTTCGCCAAGCAACAGCCGGACAGCATCTGGGAAGTGCCCTACCTGCCGATCGACCCGGCCGACCTGGGACGCAGCTACGATGCCGTGATCCGCGTCAACAGCCAGTCGGGCAAGGGCGGCATGGCGTATTTGCTGGAACAGGAATACGGCCTGGTCTTGCCGCGCCGCCTGCAGATCGAATTTTCGCGCGCCGTGCAAGCCGTGGCCGATGCCACGGGCCGCGAAATCGCCGCGCAGGACATCCACGACATTTTCCAGAAGGAATACCTGGAGCAGGTGGCGCCCTACGCCTACGCCTCGCACCGCATGGTGGAAGACACCAGCAGCGATGAATCCGTGCAAATCGACATCAGCCTGTCGCACCGCCAGTCGCCGCTGGCCCTGCAAGGCGGCGGCAACGGTCCCATCGATGCCTTCGTCAATGCGCTGGGCCTGGACATCAAGCTGATGGATTACCATGAGCACTCGATCGGCTCGGGCGCCAATGCCAAGGCCGCCTGCTATGTCGAATTGCGCCTGGACAACGGCCCTACCCTGTTCGGCGCCGCCATCGACAGCAACATCGTCACCGCCTCGTTCAAGGCCGTGCTGTCGGCAGTGAACCGCCGCATCAAACAGACGGAAGCGGAAAAAACAACAGCGGCCGACGTCGCTGCCAGCGCCGCCTGATTGTTCTCCAGGCGTCCCGCATAGGGAAAAAAAGCGGTACGGCTTGATCGCCGTGCCGCTTTTTCATTTCTGTTGGGCAATTAGTAGTGCCATTCAGGTATGAGCGACCGTATAATCATTTCATAACAAGACCACCGGAGACAGAATATTAGCTACCGAGGGAATCAGTATGAAATTGACGGACATGAAGATAGGCACGCGCCTGGGTGCGGGTTTTGGCGTGGTGCTGCTGCTGATGGCGGTGCTGGTCGGCACGGGCCTGCTGCGGCTGGACAAGATCGGCGCGCTCAGCGACGCCATTATCGAACGCGACTGGGCCAAGGCCGACGCCATCGCCACCATCCGCAGCACCACGCGCTCGAACGCGGCGCTGGTGCTGGAACTGTTCATCCACGAAGATCCGGCCCGCGCGACCGCCATCCACGGCGAAATCGACGCCAACAAGGCCACCATCACGGATGCGCTGGCCATCCTTGACCGTTTGATCATCATGCCAGAAGGCAAGGAGCTGCTGGCCACGCTGAAACAGCAGCGCAAGGCGTACGTCGTCTCGTTCAGCCAGGCCGACAAGCTGCTGGGCGCCGGGCAGCGCGCCGAAGCGGCCGTCCACGTGCGCGACGATACCCTGCCCGCCCTCACGCGCCTGCAGGGCACCGTCAACCGCCTCAATGACATCCAGCGCGAAGTCGTGCTGAACGGCGGCCGCCAGATCCACGAAAATATCTCCGCGGCAAATGTGCTGATGGCCGGCCTGGGCGTGGCCGCCCTGCTGCTGGGCGTGGTCTTTGCCTGGCGCGTGACGCGCTCGATCACCACGCCTGTCGCCTATGCCTTGCGCGTGGCGCAAGCCGTGGCTGCTGGCGACTTGAGCAGCAAGATCGTGGCCGAAGGCAAGGATGAAACGGCCCAGCTGCTGCATGCGCTGCGCGAGATGAATGACAACCTGGCCACCCTGGTGGGGCAGGTGCGCAGCGGCACGGGCACCATCGCCGTGGCGTCGAGCCAGATCGCCAGCGGCAATGCCGACCTGTCGGCCCGCACGGAAGCGCAGGCCAGCGCCCTGGAAGAGACGGCGTCGTCGATGATCGAACTGACGGGCACCGTGCGCAGCAACAGCGACAATGCGCGCCAGGCCGACACCCTCGCCCGCTCCGCGTCCGCCATCGCGCAGCGCGGCGGCACGGCCATGGTCCAGGTGGTCGACACCATGGACGCCATCAACGCCTCTTCGCGCAAAATCGTCGACATCATCGCCGTCATCGACGGCATCGCCTTCCAGACGAATATCCTGGCCCTGAACGCGGCCGTGGAAGCGGCGCGCGCGGGCGAGCAGGGACGCGGCTTTGCCGTCGTCGCTTCGGAAGTGCGCAATCTGGCGCAACGCTCCAGCCAGGCCGCCAGGGAAATCAAGGAACTCATCGCCGACTCCGTCAGCAGGGTCGGCCAGGGGGCGCAGCTGGTCAGCCAGGCGGGCGCGACGATGGAAGAAGTGGTGGCCAGCGTGGGCCGGGTCAGCGACATCGTCGGCGAAATCAGCGTCGCCAACCATGAACAGAGCGAAGGCATCGAGCAGATCAATGCCGCCATCATGCAGATGGACCAGACGACGCAGCAGAATGCGGCCCTCGTCGAGGAGGCGGCCGCGGCGGCGGCAGCCATGCATGAACAGGCGGGCGAGCTGGAAACCCTCGTCAGCCAGTTCAAGCTGGAGCGAGCGGAAACAGGCAGCGCCAAGGCACCGGCCCGCCCTGCTGCTTCCGCCCCGCGCTTGAACTGAGCTTGAACTAAATAACGCTATTCCACCTGGTGCGCCAGGCGGATGCCGGCAAATTGCCAGCGCGCCCCGGCCGGGAAGAAATTGCGGTAGCTGGCGCGCGCATGGCCGGCCGGCGTGGCGCACGAGGAGCCGCGCAGCACATACTGGTTCAGCATGAACTTGCCGTTGTATTCACCGAGCGCGCCGGGCGCCGGGCGGTAGCCCGGATACGGCGCGTAGCTGCTGCTGGTCCATTGCCAGCAATGGCCGAACATCTGCCGCAAGCCCGCGCCGGGCGCGTCCGCCGCCGGATGCAGCCGCCCCACTTCCATGGCGACGCCTTGCGCCGCCACTTCCCACTCCGCTTCCGTGGGCAGGCGCGCGCCGGCCCAGTGGGCATAAGCGTCCGCCTCGAACAGCGACAGGTGCGTGGCCGGTGCAGCGGCGTCGAGCGGGCGCAGGCCATACAGGGTGAACTCCTGCCAGTGCCCGGCATCATCACGCTGCCAGTACAGCGGCGCTTCCAGCTGCTGGGTGCGCACCCAGTCCCAGCCTTCCGCCAGCCACAAATGGGCCGTGCGGTAGCCGCCTGCCTCGATGAAGGCAAGAAACTCGCCATTCGTCACCAGGGCGCTGGCCAGCTGGAACGGCGCCACGTATTGCGGGTGGCGCGGCAACTCGTTGTCGAAGCAAAAGCCGTCGCCCGCATGGCCGATCTGCGCCAGGCCGCCGTCAAAGGCGAGCCAGCCGGGCGCTGGCGCGGGCTGTGGCGCGGGCGCGGGCGGCGCAGCGCTGTCCAGATAGGCGGGAAACAGGGGGCTGTGCGCCAGCAGGTGCTTGACATCCGTCAACAGCAATTCCTGGTGCTGCTGCTCATGTTCGAGGCCCAGCGCCAGCAGCATGGTCAGCCGCTCGCGTTCGGGCCGCGCCAGTTCACTGGCCAGCAGGCGGCCGATGCGCGCATCGACGTCAGCGCGGTAGGCGCGCACCACTTCCATGCCGGGCCGCGTCAGCAAGCCACGCTGGGCGCGCGGATGCTTGTCGCCGACGCCGTTGTAATACGAGTTGAACAGCACGCGAAAGGCCGGGTGGAAAGGCGCGAAGGCCGTTTCCATGCTTTCCAAAATGAATGTTTCAAAAAACCAGGTGGTATGCGCCAGGTGCCATTTCACGGGGCTGGCGTCCGCCATCGACTGCGCGCCGCAATCCTCGTCGGACAGAGGTTCGGCCAGCAGCAGGGAATGCCGGCGCACCTTGTTGTAATGATCGATCAGCATGGTCGTCTTTTAGTGTTTTTTCAGTGTTAGGTTGGCATCTTGAACGCCTGGCGGCAACCAGGCGTGGCCGGTACCCGCCGCCATGGATTCAAGCCGGGGGCGCCGAGCCGGGGGCGCCGAGCCGGTGCGCATCGCAGGGCGCCAGGCACGGCGCGCGGCCGTCCCGGACGGGCGCCATCAGTCCCGGATGACTTTGGCATATATCACGGCAAACCACTGCTGCGGGTCCGTCCAGACGTGCGCTGCCGCAAACCCCGCCTGCTCCAGCAAGCCGACGAAACCGGCGCGCGTGTATTTATAGCTGTCTTCCGTGTGGATGCGCTCGCCTTTTGCGAAGCGCCGCTCCCCGCCTTGCCAATGGACAACTTGTTCGCTGCTCGCTTCCAGGTGCATTTCGACGCGGCTCTCGTCCGCATTGAAGAAACCGTGGTGGCGCCAGGCGCGCACGTCGAAATCGGCGCCGATCAAGCCATTCACGTGGCGCAGCATGTTCAGGTTGAAGGCGGCCGTGACGCCAAGCGCATCGTCGTAGGCGGCGTCGAGGATGGCGTCGTCCTTGATCAGGTCGACGCCGATCAGCAGGCCGCCGTCGCTGTCGGCATTCGCGCGCAGGCGGCGCAGGAAGGCGATCGCTTGCTCAGGAGCAAAATTGCCGATCGAAGACCCTGGATAAAAGAACAGGCGCCGCGCGTCGCGCACGCTGGACGGCAAATCGAGGCGGCTGGAAAAATCCAGGCCCAGGCCCGTCATCTCGATGTGCGGAAAGCGCTGCTGCAGGCGGCTCAGCGATTCGCTGAGGAAATCATAGGAAATATCCACGGCCACGTACTGGGCCGGATGCAGCAGCGGAAACAGGCTGGCGGCCTTGGCGCAATTGCCGGCGCCCAGGTCGATCAGGGTGCTGCCCGGCCCCACCGCGTGGGCGATGTCGGCGCCATGCTGCGCGAAGATGGCCGCTTCCGTGCGCGTCGGGTAATACTCGGGCAAGGCGCAGATGGCTTCGAACAGCTTGGAGCCGAGGGTATCGTACAGATACTTGGGCGACGTGCTGGCATGG
>CAUSDR010000276.1:0-7732 GCA_963530105.1 uncultured Janthinobacterium sp. | reverse complement strand
AAGCCGAAGACGGTGGGCAGGGCGGGGATGTTGTTCACGCCGCCGGCGCCGCCCGTGACGGAACTCCATTCCGTGGCCAGGATGCGGAAAATGTGCGCGTAGGCGAGGATGGCCAGCGCAAAATACGGCCCGCGCAGGCGCAGCACGGGCAGCATGATGACGGCGGCGATGGCCGCGCCCGCGCCGCCCAGCAGCATGGCGGCAAACACGGGCAGGCCCAGTTTCACCGTCGTCAGGGCGGAGACGTAGGCGCCCACGCCGAAGAAGGCGGCGTGGCCGAAGCTCACCATGCCGCCCAAATTGCCCAGCAGGGCCCAGGACATGGCCACGCCGCCGATGATCAGGGCCGCCACCACCATGCTCATGACATACTGGTTGGCGCCCAGCGCCAGCGGCACGGCGACATACGCGGCCAGCAGCAGGCCCGCCGTTGCAATGACTGTTGAACGCTTCATCCGCGCCTCCGTTGTGCGCCGAACAGGCCGTTCGGCATGATGAACAGCACCAGCAGGAACAGCACCATGCCGGACAATTCCTGCAGCGCCGAGCTGGCCAGGGTGACGGTCAGCGCCTCGGCCACGCCCAGCAGCACGGCGGCGATCAGCACGCCGGGAATGGAGCCGATGCCGGCCAGTACCGTGATGATGAAGGCTTTCACCGTGAGCGCGCCGCCGTAGGCGGGCTGGATCACGCCATAGCTGAACAGGGCCACGCCGGCGAAGGCGGCCAGGATGCCGGCGACCAGGAAGGAGACCAGTTCCGTGCGGCCCGGGTCGATGCCCATCAGCTTGGCCGCGTCGCGGTTGCTGGAGACGGCGCGCACGGCGCGGCCATACCAGCTGGTGGACAGCCAGCGCCACAGGGCCGCCATCAGCACCAGGCTGACGCCAAAGAAGATCACTTCGCTGCGCATGCTGAAGAAGGGGCCGATTTCAAAGCCTTCCTGCAGCCAGCTCGATGACGTCGAGCGGATATCGGCCTTCCACACGAGCAGGATGAAATTGGTGAGGATGACGCCGATGCCGTAGGTGAGGATCAGCGAATTGATTTCGCGGTCTTTCTTGATGCGGCTGACGATCAGGTAGACTCCCACCGACGTCAGGCTGACGATCACCAGCGCGATGGGAATGGCGAACATGGGCCCCAGGCCCAGGCCGGACTCCACGCTGTAGGCGATGTAGGCGGCCAGCAGCACCAGTTCGCCGTGCGCCAGGTTGATCACTTTCATGGTGCCGAACACCAGCGCCAGGCCCAGCGCGATCAGGGCGTAGGAGCCGCCCTGCAGCAAGCCCGAATACAGGGCTTGCAAGATTAATTCTGTCATGTCGTCATCCCGTCAGGCAGCTCCGGCGCATCGCAGGGAATGCGCCGGAGCTGCCGTTCATCGGTGCGCGCCCGGGCGGACGCGCGCGTGTGCAGCGGGAGGCTGCGGCTTACCAGGGCACGGCCGGATACATCAGCTTGCCCGTGGCCTGTTCCTTGGGCCAGACGATCACCACTTTCTTGTCCTGGTGCTGCGCCATGCGGTGCACGAAGTTCTGGTTGTCGCCATTGGCGGCGAACTGCACGCGGCCGATCAGGGTTTCGCGGTCCGTCTTGCGCATTTCCTCGGCCACGCCGCCCTTCTTGATGGTGCCCTTGTCGGCCGCGCGCGCGATGGCCTCGAACAGCAGCATCGACTGCACATAGCCGAACTGGCCCAGGTAGTCCGGCTCCTTCTTGTACAGCTGCTTGTAGGCGTCGCTGAAGGCCTTGCCGTCGGCCGTCTTGAATTCGGTGGGGAAGGGCAGCAGGGCCGTGCCGAACACATTCGGCATCAGGTCGGGGAAGTCGGCCGCCATTTTTGGCGTGGCCAGCGACCACACGCCCACCATGGCCTTGATCTTCGGTTTGAGCACGCGGGCGGCGCGGATGATGCCCACGTAGTCGTTTTCATAGCCGACCATGGCCACCACTTCGGATTTGTCCTGCAGCTTGATCTTGTTGATGATGGGCTTGAAGTCGGTGATCGCCGGGTCGAACGAGTGCGTCGTCACTTTCACGCCCTTGGCCGCCAGGGCCTTCTCCACGTCCTTGGCCAGGCCCGTGGTGGCGTCCTTTGTCGAGTAGATGATGGAAACGGACTTGGCGCCCACGTCGGCAAGCATGCCCAGCATGGCTTTTTCGTAGCCGGCCGTGTTATTGATGCGGAAAAAATTCTTGCGCCCGCTGGCCACCAGGCTGTCGTCCACGCCGCCCGAGGTGATGTAGACGAGACCCAGCTTGTTCGCCGTGTCCGAGGCGGGCGAGATATTGTTCGAGCCGTAGCCGCCCGTGATGGCCACCACGCCCTGGCTGGCCAGCTTTTCCACGGCGGCGATGGCCTTGGCCGGCGCCGATTCGTCGTCGACGGTGACGATCTTGATCTTGTGCTTGCCGTTGCTCTTGTTGAACACTTCGGCCGCGACCATGATCCCTTCCTGCATGCCGGCGCCAACGCGCGCCAGGTTGCCCGTCAGGGGGATTTCCGCGCCGACCAGGAATTCGTCGGCGCTCGCTTGCGTCATCCAGGCGCTGGCAACCAGCGCTGCCATGGCGATGCGTGTGTATGTGCGTTTCATCGTGTCTCCTCCGGTGATGTGACTTGATTTGCTGGCGCCAGGATCGGCGCCGGCAAAATACCCGCCTGGCTTTTATTGTCGGGTCTCTTGAAACCAACTGCAATACCGCATTTACTCTCCGTGCTGCGCCATCTGCCGCAGCTGTCCTTTCAAAATCTTGCCGGTCGCCGCCGCCGGCAGTGCTTCCATGACGATGATGGCGGACGGGCATTTGTAGGGCGACAGGGTCTGCGCCAGGTAATCCTGCAATGCCTGTACCGTCACGGGGTGCTGCGGGTCCAGTTCCACGTAGGCGATGACGTCCTCGTTGCCATCGGCCACGGTGCGGCCCACCACGGCCGACTGCACCACGGACGGATGCGCGTTCAGCGCCGTTTCCACTTCCAGCGGATACACATTGAAGCCGGAGCGGATGATCAGTTCCTTGGTGCGGCCGACAATGAACAGGGCGCCGTCGGGGGCCTGGCGCGCCATGTCGCCCGTGTTGAGCCAGCCGCCATCGCGCATGGTGGCCGCCGTCATCGCCGCTTCGCGGTAATAGCCGGCCATGACGTTCGGCCCGCGTATCCACAGTTCGCCCGGTTCGCCCGGCGCCACGTCGAGGCCATCGAGGCTGACGACGCGCACTTCCACGCCGGGAATCGGCGTGCCGACGGAATCGTCAAGGCGCGGCGCTTCCAGGCGCGTCTGGCTGATGGTGGGCGCGCTTTCCGTCATGCCGTAGCCATTGTGCAGCGCGGTACCCAGCAGTTTTTCCACCGCGTGCTTGAGCGACGGCGCCAGCGGCGAGCCGCCCGCGTATGCGAAGCGCAGCCGCGTGGGCAGCGGAGTCTGCGCGCCGCCCACGGTTTGCAGCAGCTTGGCATACATGGCGGGCACGCCCTGCACGATGGTCAGCGCGTCGTCCCTCAGGGCCGACAGCAGGCCGTCGACGGTAAAGCGCGGCACCAGGTACAGGGCGGCGCCCGCATACAAGGTACCCAGGGCCACGGAGGCCAGGCCATATACGTGCGAAATCGGCAGCACGCCGTAGGCGCGGTCGGTGCTGGTCAGGCCGCGCAGGGTGCTGGAAACGGCGGCGATGAACAGCAGGTTGCGGTGCGTGAGCATCACGCCTTTCGACTGCCCCGTCGTGCCCGTCGTATAGATCAGCGCGGCCACCTGTTCGTTGCCGGGCACGCCCGCTTCCGCGATGGCGGCGTCGTTCAATGCGCCCGCCAGCAGCTGGCCCATGCCGTCGACGCTGACGGCGCTGGCCGCGCCCAGACGTGCGGCGTGCGCGGCCGCTTCCGGCGAGGCATCGGCCAGGAACAGCATGCGCCGCGCGCTTGAATGCCCGGCGATGGTATCGATCTCGCGCGCCGACAGCCGCGCATTGACATTGACGATCCAGGCGTCGATGCTGGCGGCCGCGAAGATCAGCGCCACCTGCAGTGCGCAATTCTCGCCCACCACCATCAGGCGGTCGCCGGCGCGCACGTCCAGCTCGCGCAGCAGCCTTGCCGCGCTTTCCACACCGTGCTGCAGCTGGGCGTAGGTCCAGCTGCGGCCGTTTTCATGCAGCGCGGGCGCGTCCGGCGTGCGCGCGGCCCAGTGGGCGGGAATAGCCGACAGGCGCGCCGGCAAGCCGGCCAGCAGGGCGGGAATGTCCATCGCGGCCTCCTTCACTTTTGCGCTGCCTTGATCATGTTGCGGGCGATGACGATCTGCTGGATCTGCGTCGTGCCCTCGTAGATGCGGAACAGGCGCACGTCGCGGTAGAAGCGCTCGGCCGCGTATTCGCTGATGTAGCCGGCGCCGCCGTGGATCTGCACGGAGCGGTCGGCCACCCTGCCGCACATTTCGGAGGCGAACAGCTTGCAGCACGACGCTTCCGTCGAAATGTCTTCCTTGTTGTCGCGCCGGCGCGCGGCGTCGAGCACCATGCTGCGCGCCGCGTAGATTTCCGCCTTGCTGTCGGCCAGCATGGCCTGGATCAGCTGGAATTCGGCGATGGGCTGGCCGAACTGCTGGCGCTCCATGGCGTAGGCCAGGGCATCGGCCAGCATGCGTTCGGCCGCGCCCACGCAGACGGCGGCGATGTGCAGGCGGCCCTTGTCGAGCACCTTCATGGCCGTCTTGAAGCCCACGCCTTCCTTGCCGCCGATGAGGTTCGCGGCCGGCACGCGGCAATTTCCGAAGATCACGTCGCAGGTATGCGCCCCTTGCTGGCCCATTTTTTTATCGATTTTGCCCAGCGAGAGGCCGGGCGTGTCCTTTTCCACGATGAAGGCGGAAATGGCCGAGGCGCCCCGCTTGACGGGGTCCGTGCGCGCCATGACGGTGAAAATGCTCGCTTCGGGCGCGTTGGTGATATAGCGCTTGCTGCCATTGAGGATATAGAAGTCGCCGTCGCGCACGGCCGTCGTGCGCAGGGACGCCGCGTCGGAGCCGGAACCGGCTTCCGTCAGGGCGAACGAGCCGATGATCTCGCCGGCCGCCAGCTTGGGCAGGTAGTATTGTTTTTGCGCTTCCGTGCCGTCGATAACGATGCCTTGCGAGCCGATGCCGTTGTTCGTGCCGATCAGCGAGCGGAAGGCGGGCGAGGTGCGGGCGATTTCAAAGGCGACGCGCACTTCCTCTTCCATGCTCAGTTCCAGGCCGCCGTAGGCTTCCGGGATGGACAGGCCGAACAGGCCCAGTTCGCGCATCTGCGCCACGATGGCGGGCGGGATGGCATCCGTTTCGGCCACCAGCGCCTCATTCGGCACCAGCACTTCGCGCACGAAGCGCGAGATGCTGTCGAGCAGGATGTTCAGGGTTTCTTCGTCGCGTATCATCGGGGGTCCTCGGCGCTATGTTTGGAACGGTAATTAAGAGGGGGCGCGCAGTCTAACCGCGGCCCAGGTTTTTTTCCACTGTCTTGACCAGGGCCGCCAGGCGCGGTCCCAGATCCGATTCGAGTTTTTCGCGCGACAGCAAAAAGGCGGGGCCGCCGCAATTGAAGGCCATCACCTGTTCGCCGTCGGCACCCAGCATGGGCACGCCCACGGCATGCACGTCGTTCTGCCACTCGCCGGCCGAGATGCAAAAGCCCCGATCCTGGTAATCCTTGAAGCCCTGCTCGATGCCCGCCTTGATGCGTGGCCAGCGTTCCGTCTCATGCACCCTGGCGTGGTCCATCAGGTAGTCGCGCTCGGCCTGCGGCAGGATGCACAGCAGGGCCTTGCCCATGGCCGTCGTCATCAGCGGGATGCGCGAGCCGACGTCGAGGCGCAGGGTGACGTTGGCGCTGCTGCGGCAGGTTTCCACATACACCATGCTGAGGCGGTCGCGCGTGCCCAGCGAGACGGAGGCTTGCGCATGCTCGGCCAGTTCTTCCATGAGCGGGCGCGCCATCTTGCGCACATCCAGGTTCGACAGCATGCGGTAGCCGAGGGCCAGCACGCCGGCGCCCAGCTGGTACTTGCCCAGGCTGTCCGAGTAATTCAGGTAGCCGAGCCTGGTGAGGGTGTAGGTCAGGCGCGAGATGGTCGGTTTGGGGATGGCCGTGCGCTTGGCCATCTCGGCGTTCGACAGGAACACTTCGCCGGGGCGGAAGCAGCGCAGCACTTCCAGGCCCCGCGCCAGCGCGTTGACGAACTGGCGGTCCTTGCCTTCCTCGTCGTCGCTGAAGACGATGAGTTCCGGATCCGTTGCGGCTTGAATATTTGTCATATTGGCATTCATTGTCACGCTCCCTGAAAACCAGTTTGCCTAGCCAAAACAGCCGTGTCAATCGTTTTGTGAAACATTCGTTCGCACAGCGAAATGCTGCAGTGCATGAAAATTATCAGGAAAATTGACTTGCGCCAGCGTTTCTGGCGTTGCTGCTTGAGCATCGCTATATACGTCTGTATATTGCGCTGTTGGGTGACGGCTGCCGCACGGGTGGCCGCTTTTTTGAATATCGCTATATAAGACGATATATAACGAGAGTGGAAAGATCATGACGATGTTGAAACAGGTAATGGCGGGCGCCGTGATGCTGGCGCTGGCGCAGATGGCGCAGGCGCAGCAGTCAGGCAGCAAGGATGACGTGGAGGCGGCGGCGCCGTTCGTGCTGGGCACGGTCACGGTGATTGGCCAGCGCGAGCAGGCAGGCCAGATGGAACAGCAATCGGGCACGCAGGTGAGCCGCGCCGAGATGCGCCGCTTCAACCGCGACAACGTGGGCGATGCCCTCAATTTGCTGTCGGGCGTGACGCTGTCGACCAATTCGCGCAACGAGAAAACCGTGGCCATTCGCGGCTTCGACTCGCGCCAGGTACCCCTGTACATCGACGGTATTCCCGTCTACGTGCCATATGACGGCTACGTCGATTTCAACCGCTTCACCACAGCCGACTTGGCGGCCATCCAGGTGGCCAAGGGTTTCAGCTCGGTGGCCTACGGCGCCAATACTCTGGGCGGCGCCATCAACCTGGTGTCGCGCAAACCCGTGGCGCGCGTGGAAGGCGACACTTCCGTCGGCTTCGGCTCGGGCAGCGAGCGCCAGGCGTCGGCCAACGTGGGCACGAACCAGGGCCTGTGGTATCTGCAGGCGGGCGTGTCGTACATCGACAGCGACGGCTTTCCCATGTCGTCCGATTTCCGCCCCACCGCCACGGAAGATGGCGGCACGCGCAACAACTCTTACCGCAAGGATCATAAATTCTCGTTCAAGGTGGGCTTGACGCCCGGCGGCGCGCGGGCGGGCGACGAATATGCGCTCAGCTACTACAAGCAGCATGGCGAAAAGGGCCAGCCGCCGTCGACCAATCCCGTGGGCGCGCGCTACTGGCAGTGGCCGTACTGGAACAAGGAAAGCGTGTACTTCGTCTCGCAGACGCGCCTGGGCGACGCCGAACGCCTGAAATTGCGTCTGTACCACGACAGCTACGACAATGAAATCACCTCGTTCACCAACGGCAGCTACACGACCCTGAAAACCAGCGGCCAGGGCAGCGTCAGCGGCGGGCGCAGCATCTACAACGACCGCACGAATGGCGGCGCGCTGGAACTGGAATCGTTCCGCCTGGCCGCCCACAGCCTGCGTTTCGTGGCCACCTACAAGGCCGACGAGCACCAGGAACTCGATGGCAAGGGCGTGCGCAACACCTGGTACAAGGATG
>CAUSDR010000275.1:0-7753 GCA_963530105.1 uncultured Janthinobacterium sp. | reverse complement strand
ACCTGTCGAACATCGCCACCAACACCAAGGCCGCGACCGGCCGCATCATGGACGTTGACTTCGCCACCGAAAGCTCGAACATGACGTCGTCGCAAATGCTGCTGCAAGCCGGCACCGCGATGTTGAAACAAAGCAACAGCATGTCCTCGATGGTCATGTCGCTGCTGCAATAATTTTCACCCCGTACTACCCGCTGGTACCGGCCAGCAAGAAAAGCCAGACCGCGCGTCTGGCTTTTTTACGCCCGCCGCACGGTATTAAATAATTTCCACACAGCATTTAACGTTTACCGCCGCACGGTCGCCTGTCTTGCTTGAGGACGAAAAATACTGCCGTCCTGCAATGCATTTACCACAGGAGTTACCATATGCTGAGCCTTCACACCAACAACGCATCGCTGTCCGCACAGAACTCGATTGCCAAGACCCAATCGCAACTGTCGACCTCGATGACACGCCTGAGCACCGGCTACCGCATCAACTCGGCCATGGATGACGCCGCCGGCCTGCAGATCGCCACCCGCCTGAAAGCCCAGACCAGCGGCATGACCGTTGCCATGAGCAACACGCAAAACAGCACCTCGATGCTGCAAACGGCCGAAGGCGCGTTTGGCGAAGTCACCAACATGCTGGTGCGCATGAAGGACCTGGCCACGCAAGCTGCCGATGCGTCCTCGAACGGCCAGGACAAGACCGCCATGCAAGCCGAATACGACGCGCTGGGCCTGGAACTGTACAACGTCATGACCAACACCACCTTTGGCGGCCAGACCCTGCTGGGCGACGGCACCGCCGGCAAGGGCACGCTGTCGGATGCGATGACCTTCCAGATCGGCGCCAGCTCGACAGAAAAAATGAGCATCAACGTCTCCGCCGACATGGGCACGCTGAACACCAAGCTGGTGGCGCTGTCGGCCAACAACTTCAAGGCCACTTCCGGCGGCGTCGGCACCGAGCTGACCGCCGCGGGCACCGCCAATACCACCATCGACAAACTGGCCGCGGCCATCGATAACGTGGGTGTCGTGCGTTCCGCCCTGGGCGCCGCCGCCAACCGCCTCGACCACATCAACAGCAACCTGTCGAACATCGCCACCAACACCAAGGCCGCGACCGGCCGCATCATGGACGTCGATTTCGCCACCGAAAGCTCGAACATGACGTCGTCGCAGATGCTGCTGCAAGCGGGCACCGCGATGCTGAAGCAAAGCAACAGCATGTCCTCGATGGTCATGTCCTTGTTGCAATAATTCTTGCCCGGCCGCCTGCGGCCAGCAAGCCAAGCCAGACCGCGGTCTGGCTTTTTTTATGGGCGAAACGTATTAATTTAACTATATTTGCCAGCACATTTAACGATGTTGCCGCCACAGTCGCCTATACAAGGTAGACCCGCCTGTATTCCCACCCAACCGGAGCCGCCACGTGCTGAGCATTCACACCAATATCGCCGCACTGTACGCCCAGAGCGCCGCGTCCGGCGCGCAGCGGCGGCTGTCGACGTCGATGTTGCGCCTGAGCACGGGATACCGCATCAACTCGGCCATGGATGACGCCGCGGGACTGCAGATCGCCACGCGCCTGAGCGCGCAGGTGAGCGGCATGACGGTGGCCATGCGCAATACGCAAAACAGCACTTCGCTGCTGCAGACGGCCGAAGGCGCCTTTGGCGAAGTCACCGACATGCTGGTACGCATGAAGGACATGGCCACGCAGGCGGCCGACGCCTCCGCCAATCAGCTCGACCGCGACGCCCTGCAAGCGGAATACGATGCGCTGGGCCAGGAACTGTACAACGTGCTGACCAACACCACGTATGGCGGCAGCTTACTGCTGGGCAATGGCACGGCTGGCAAGGGCACCCTGTCGCAGGCGCTGACCTTCCAGATCGGCGCCAGCAGCAGCGAAACCATGCAATTCAGCGTGGCTGGCAAGATGAGCGACCTCGATGCGGCCCTGAAAGCCATCTCGGCCAACTTTGCGCCGGGCGCCACGGCGGGCAGCGAAATCGGCAGCAACAGCAGCGCCAATACCATGATCGACTTGCTGGCCACGGCGCTCGACCAGGTCGGCGGCGTGCGCTCGGCCCTGGGCGCCACCGCCAACCGCCTCGAACACGTGCACAACAACCTGGCCAACATGGTCACCAATACCAAGGCCGCCATCGGCCGCATCATGGATGTCGATTACGCGGCGGAAAGCGCCAACATGGCGTCGGCGCAAATGCTGCTGCAGGCCAGCACGGCCATGCTCAAGCAAAGCCAGAGCATGCAGAAAATGATACTGTCGCTGTTGCAGCCATGACGGTTGCCGCAGCCTGAATTGTCGGCTTTTTTATGGACTTTGATCTGGAAGCAGTGGCATGGCGATAGACCGCATTTCCTCCGGCAACCCGGTTCCCCTGATTACGCAGCGCTTCGACGTCAGCCCGGCCACGCCGATGGTGCCGGGCGTGGTGCAGCCGCTCGTGCCTGTCGGCCCCTACATGGCCCCCGCGCCCGACGCCGGCACCCTGCCCGCGCAATTGCAGCAAACGGGGCAGGACAGCCTGGCGTCCCTGATCAAGCCCAACGGCGCCGGCGGCGGCGCCACGGCGCGCGACAGCAGCGCCATGCAGGTCAATCAGCTGTTCTTCACGCGCCAGCTGGTGTGGCAGCCGCCCGACGCGGCGCAGCTGGCCGCCTCGTGGCGCGTGATGGTCAAGACCTATGGCGAACAGTACGCGGCGCTGCAGGAACAGGCGCGCGGCCAGCACGTGCCGGGCAACCTGTTCATGGCCGAACAGCAGCCGGCCCTGCTGCGCGAAGGGCCGCGCCCCCCGCTGACGGTCGACAGCGAAGCATGGCGCTTTGCCGTATACGGCTGGGGCGGCCAGCGCCTGCTGCTGCGCGTGCTGGCCAGCGACGAGGACGAGGATGGCGCGCCGCCCAAGCGCCGCGGCAAGGTGGCGCTGCGCGTGGAGCTGATCATCCTCGGCATCGGCCGGGTCGTGATCCAGATGGAGCCGGCCGGCGATGGCGTGCTGCTGGAACTGGCCGCCGATGAAGAGGCCGCCCTGCGCCACTTGCGCCTGGCCCTGCCCGAGATCGCCGACGCCGTGCGGCGCGCCGGCCTGCGCGTGCTGCGCTGCCGCCTGAACCGCCAGCTGCACGCCCAGCGCGTGCACGGCAACTATCCCATGCAGGCCGCCGCCGCGGCGCTGTCGCTGCCGCTGTTCCGCGCCATGGCCGAGGTAGCCCTGCTGCTGACGCAGCCGGAAGCGGAAGCGGCCGCCGATCCCGAGGCGCCCGCAGCCCCCGCGGACGCGGTCGAAGAGGAAACCATCATCGTCTCGAAGGAAGTGGCGGCGCCGCTCGGTTACGACTACGGCGACGAAGAAGAAACGGCGCAAGGCCGCACCGTGCTGTTGCTGGCCGACGGCCAGGAGCACGACCTGCTGCCGCCCATCGACGAGCAGGATTGAAGCAACAAAATTGATACAGCATAAAAAAACGGCGCCTGCAGCGCCGTTTTTCTTTTCATGCCACCGTTTTATCCCACCGTGCCGATGATGCTCACTTCGCGGTTTTCCGGGATTTCGTTGTACGACAGCACATGCAGCCCCGGCGCGAACAGGCGCGCGTAGCGGGCCAGCAGCGGACGGATCTGCGGCAGCACCAGCAGCAGCGGCGGCGTCGCCTGCTGTTTCATCTGCTCGCGCGCCACCGGCATGTTCACTTGCAGCTGCGACAGCAGGTGCGGGTCGATCGGATAGTTGTCCAGCGTCACCTTGCCCGACTGGCGTGCCTGGTTCAGCGAACCGAGCAGCATGTTTTCCAGCTCGCCGCCGAGGTTAAACGCCTGCATTTCCATCTTCTGGCCGAACAGGCCGCTGACGATCTGGCGCCGCAGCGCGCAGCGCACTTCGGCCGCCAGCAGGATCGGGTCCTTGGTGGTTTCCGAACTGTCGAGCAAGGTGGTGGCGATGGGCACGATATCCTTCAGGGACACGTTTTCGGCCAGCAAGACACGAAACACGCGCAGCATCTGCGTGTGCGTCAGGGCCTTGTCCAGCGCGCCCGCCAGCTTCGGCGACAGCGCCGTCAGGCGTTCCATCATGTTGGTGACGTCTTCGTGGCGGAACAGTTCCGGAAGGTATTCGCGCACCATCTTCGACAAGTGCGTGGCGATCACGCTGGGCGCCTCGATGACCTGGTAGCCCAGGCCCAGCGCATGCGCCTTCTCGCCCGGCTCGATCCACGTCACGGGCATGCCGTAGGCCGGTTCGATGCCGGGAATGCCGTCGAGCTGGCCATACACGTTGGGCGACGGAATCGCCATCAGGCGGTCGGCCTGCACTTCCGCCTGCGCCACCACGGTACCGGACAGCACGATCGCGTATTGCGACGGCTTCAGCGACAAATCGTCGCGCACGCCGATATTCGGCAGCAGCAGGCCCATCGATTCTGACAGGCTCTGGCGCACGCCCTTGACGCGCTTGTTCAGCGGCTCGCCTTGCGTTTTATCAACCATGCCGACCAGTTTATAGCCGAGCATAACCATCAACGGCTGCACGGCAGGCAGCTGTTGCCATTCCAGTTCGGCAGGCTTGTCGTCGCGCAAGGCCGCCTCGATGGCCGCCATGCCGGCCGCGTCCGGCCCTTTCACGCGCTTGGTGAGGCGCCAGGCAACAAAGGCCAGCACGCCGGCGAAGGTCATGAACATGAACCATGGCATGCCCGGGATCAGGGCCAGCGCCACCATCATGCCGGCCGCGCTGAAGATCACCGTTGGCGAGGTCAGCACCTGGCCCGCCACCTGCTGCTCGAAGTCGCCCGAATCGCTGATGCGGGTCACCAGAATGGCGGCGGCGGCCGACAGCAGCAGCGCCGGGATCTGCGCCACCAGGCCGTCACCGATGGTCAGCAGCGCGTACTGGCGGAAAGCGTCGCCGAACGACAGGTCGTGCATCAGCGAACCGATGGCCACGCCGCCCACCATGTTGATGATCAGGATCAGGATACTGGCGACGGCGTCGCCGCGCACGAACTTCGAGGCGCCGTCCATGGCGCCGTAGAAATCCGCTTCGGCGGCCACGTCCTTGCGGCGGATCTGGGCTTTTTCCTGGTTGATCAGGCCGGCGTTCAGGTCGGCATCGATGGCCATCTGCTTGCCCGGCAAGGCGTCCAGGGTGAAGCGCGCCGACACTTCGGAAATCCGCTCGGCGCCCTTGGTGACGACGGCGAAGTTGATAATCATCAAGATCACGAAAACGACGATACCGACGACGAAGTTGCCGCCGATGACCACGTTGCCGAAGGCCTCGATCACCTTACCGGCCGCGTCCGCGCCCGTATGGCCGTGCAGCAGCACCACGCGCGTGGAAGCCACGTTGAGGGTCAGCCTGAGCATGGTGGTGGCCAGGATCACCGTCGGGAAGACGGAGAAATCGAGCGGCCGCTTGGCCGAGACGCTGACGAGGATGATGATCAGTGCCAGCACGATATTGAAAGTGAACAAGATATCGAGCAGCACGGGCGGCAGCGGCAGGATGATCATCGCCAGGATCACCAGCAGGAACAGCGGCGTGGCGAACTTGTGGCGGCGCATTTCAGCAACCACTCTGTTCAGGAAATTCATGAAGGTACTACCTCGCTCAAATGAGATGGCACGACCACCTCGGTGGGAAATGGGGGCTGGGCGGCACGCTGCCCAGTACGGAATGCTTTCAGCTGCAGGATGTAGTTCAGCACCTGCGATACGGCCTGGTACAGCTGCACCGGTATCTGCTGCTGCACCTGGCTGGTGTTGTAGATGGCGCGCGCCAGCGGCGGCAGCTCCAGCGTCTCGATCTGGTGTTCCTTCGCCACTTGCCGGATATACAGCGCCATCTCGTCGACGCCCTTGGCAACGACGAACGGCGCCTCGGCGCGGTCCTGGTCATACTTCAGCGCCACGGCGTAATGCTCGGGATTGACGATCACGACGTCGGCGTCGGGCACCGTCTTGCGCACGCTGCGCCGGCCCAGCTGCTGCTGCAGCTGGCGGATGCGCTGGCGCACTTCGGGCCGCCCTTCGCTGGTCTTGTGCTCTTCCTTCACGTCCTGCTTGCTCATGCGCTGGTTGCGGGCAAAGAAAAATGCCTGCGCCGGCACGTCGATGATGGCAAACAGGATGAAGACGGAAATGAGCGCCATCAAGCCGTCGAGCATCAGCGAGGAGCCATCGAGCATGGCCTGCGTGAGCGGGCGGTGCTGCAAATCCACGTAATGCGCCAGGCTGGAGCGGCTGACATGCACCAGCACCATGCACAGCACCGTCGCCTTGGCGATGGAAATCAGGAATTCGAAGCCATGCTTGGGCGTGATCAGGCGCCCCAGGTTCTTGGCCGGGCTCAGGCGCTCCATCTTCGGCATCCAGTTCTTCGTGCTGATGACCCAGCCGCCGGGCACCAGCGAACCGAGCACGACGAACAGGGGCACGCAGAACAGCGGCACGACCATCTTGATCAGCAAGCCCACGGAAGTGGTAAACGCCATCGACATGGCATTTTCCAGCGCGCCCTTGCTGTCGAGCGGCATGAAGGCCATGGCGAACAGCTCGCGAAAGGTTTCCAGGTAGCCGGGCAGCAGGTAAATGAACACCTTCATGCTGATCAGGATGCCCAGCGCCGTCGACAGGTCGCGCGAGCGCACCACCTGCCCTTCCTGGCGCGATTTCTTCAGCTTTTGCTGTGACGCCTTTTCGGTCTTGTCGCCGGTGCTGCTATCGGCCATGGGCCCCGCCTTTCCGCGCGCGCCCTGCAAGCGTGGCGAGCAAGTTCAATGCCGGGTTGAGCAGCGCCGCTGTACGGAGGCACCGCGCGCAAAGCATGCCCGGAAACGGGCTGCGCAGTAACTTGCAGGCGCGCGCGCTATCCATGGGCCACCCGCATCTGTTCCTGGATCATGTCCAGCACGCGGTTGGTCATGGCCACGTAGTGTTCCGGCACGTAGCGCACGATCTGCGCCAGCATCACCAGGCCGAACAGGGTAATCATGGAAAAACCCAGCGAAAACAGGTTCAGCGACGGCGCCACGCGGTTCAGGAAGCCAAAGCCCAGCTGCACCACCATGGTGGAAAAGACGATCGGCAGGGCCAGCAGCATGGCGGCGGCGAAGATCCACGCCACGTTGTAGGCCACCGTCTGCAGCAGCAGCGGGCCATAGCCCTGCCCCACCGGCCAGGCCGTGAAACTGGCGCCGATCACGCCCGTCAGCACCAGGTGGCCGTCGATGGCGAAAAAGACGATCATGCACATGATGGTCAGCAAGCCCGTGATCACGTCCGACGAAGTGCCGTTCAGCGGGTCATTCATGACGGCCATGGAAAAGCCCACCTGGCTCGACACCAGGTAGCCTAGCACCGACATCACCGACATGGCGAAATGGAAGGCCAGGCCCAGGATGAAGCCGATGATGGCCTGCTCCAGCGTGGCGACGACGGCGTGCAGCGAGAACGGATCGATCTTCAGCAGTTCCTGCGAGGCGCCCGAGGCCTGCATGACGGGCAGCATCAGGATCGCCAGCACCAGCGACAGCAGCACGCGCACGGGCGTGGGCACCATGGCATCGCCCACCACGGGCGAGGCGCTGAGCATGGCCAGGATGCGGCAGAACGGCCACCACACGGCCAGCAAGAACGGCAGCACCTGATTGAAAATCTGATCCATGGGCGCGCGGCGCTATCCGACCAGGGTGGCCGCGCGCTGAAAAATGGAAACGCAATAGTCCATCAGG
>CAUSDR010000274.1:0-7764 GCA_963530105.1 uncultured Janthinobacterium sp. | reverse complement strand
GTGCTGCTGTGGGGCCGCAACGCCGACGCCATGGCCGCCATGGCCGCCAGCGGTGAAAACAGCTATTTGCCGGGCTTCACCTTGCCGCCGCAATTGCGCCTCGGCGCCGATTTCGACGCCGCCGTGGCGCACGCCGGCGGCGCAGATGGCCTGCTGATCGCCGCCTGCCCCGTGGCCGGCTTGCGGCCGCTGCTGCATCAATTGAAAGACAAGGCCATCGCCAACCTGGTGTGGCTGTGCAAGGGCTTCGAAGGCGGCACGGGCATGCTGCCGCACCAGATCGTGCAGGAAGTGCTGGGCGACACGGTCGCCGGCGGCGCCCTGTCCGGTCCCTCGTTCGCGCAGGAAGTGGCGCGCGGCCTGCCGTGCGCGCTGACCATCGCCTCGCTGAATGGCGCCTTGCGCGCCAGCGTCGTCTCGGCCTTGCATGGCGGCAACATCCGCGTGTATGCCAGCGAAGACCTGGTGGGCGTGGAAGTGGGCGGCGCCGTCAAGAACGTGCTGGCGATCGCCACCGGCGTGGCCGATGGCCTGGGCCTGGGCTTGAATGCGCGCGCCGCACTGATCACGCGGGGCCTGGCGGAAATCACGCGCCTGGGCACGGCCCTGGGGGGGCAGACGGAAACCTTCATGGGCTTGACGGGCATGGGTGATTTGATTCTCACCTGCACCGGCGACCTGTCGCGCAACCGCCGCGTCGGCCTGGGGCTGGCGCAAGGCAAGGCGCTCGACACCATCGTGGCCGAACTGGGCCACGTGGCCGAAGGCGTGCCCTGCGCCAAGGCCGTGCGCGACCTGGCGCGCCGCATGGGCGTCGAGATGCCGATCACCAATGCCGTCGCGGGCGTGCTGTTCGATGGGGATTTGCCGCACGTGATGGTGCAGCAGCTGCTGTCGCGCGATCCGCGCGCCGAGGCCGCCTGATACGTGTTCCAGTACAAATAACACCTGACAACACCGTTGCGAGCGGCTGTGAATAATGGCTGAGAAGCGGAGCCGCACGCATGCACGGGGACGCCGGGTCAGTGAGCAGCGGAGGCCGCGGCTCACGCCGCGCAGCAAGTTTGCTCAGGTGTTAACGTCCGGCCTTGTGCATGAGTATGGTCAGCAGCAATAAACTGTCTTCGCGCGCCGCCAGCGCATGCGCCTGGCCGCCGTGCAGGTACAGCATCTGCCCCGGCCCCAGCACCTGCACGCCGCCATGCGCGTCCACCGCCACCTGCCCTTGCAGGCACAGCAGGGTGATCTCGCCGAGCACATGATGCTCGGGCATGGTCTTGCCCTTGGGCATGCACATGCGGATCAACTCCAGTTCGTCCGTCTTGGCCAGCGCGATGGCGGAGAACTGCGACAGGTCTTCCCCCGCCGCGCCCTGCACGTCGATCACCTGGCCCGATGCCGCATGTGCCAATGCCATATCCGCTCTCCCCTTAAGATCAGGCTGCTGCGTCTTCCGTTGCTTCCGCTTCCTGCGCGCCGCGCATCCATTCCACCAGCGGCCAGGCATCCTTCAAGCCTTCGGCCAGCGCCGGCAGCAATTGTTCCGGCGCATACACGGGCAGCGGCACTTCGGTCCAGACAAAAAAGCTTTTCAGCTTGATGAATTCGATATGTTCCGCATCCGCGTCAAAGCCCTTCGGCGGACGCTGCAGCTTGCCCTCGTTCTGGATGGTGCCGTAGCGCGCCTTCAGGCGCTTATTCTTCAGCACTTTGGAAAACCCTGGCGCGTCGTTGAGCATGTGCTCGCGCAGCGCCTTCAAACGGCCCGGCGGCGGCATGTATTCGCCGGCGCCGAACAGCAGCTTGCCCTGGCCATCGATCTGCAGATAATACGTGGGGCCGCCCGCCTTGCTGGGGCGGCGCATGTCGTTTGGCGCGATGGCGGCGGAAAAGCGCGTTTTATACGGGCTCTTGTCGTGGGCGAAGCGCACGTCGCGGTTGATGCGGAACAAGGCCTTCTTCGGATTGCAGTATTTGACGGCCGGGTCGAATTTGCCCAGTTCGCCTATCAGGGCCGTCACCAGGGCGAGGAATTCCTCGCGCAGGATGTCGTAGCGGGGCTTGTTCATCACAAACCAGGGACGGTTATTGTTTTCGCTCAGTTCACGTAAAAATTGGGTCAAGTCACGCACATGCATGTGTCAGCTTCCGATCAGCAACTATTTGGAAAGCTCTTTCGGGATGGGGCGCTTGCCCACCACCACGTCGAGCGCCGCTTCGCGATTCTTGCGCAGCACCGTCATTTTAGCTTTTCCGCCGGGCGGCAGTTGGGCGATCAGATTGAGCATTTCCGTCGTGTCGCCGACGGGCTTGCCATCGACGGCCAGCAGGATGTCGCCGGGCACGATGCCCGCCTTATCGGCGGGACCGTTGCGCACCACGCCGGCGATGATGGCGCCGCTGGTGCGCTGCAGGCCGAAGCTTTGCGCCAGCTCGGGCGTGATGTCCTGCGTTTCCACGCCGATCCAGCCGCGCACCACGTGGCCATCCTTGATGATGGCTTCCATCACGGTCTTGGCCGTGGAGACGGGAATGGCGAAGCCGATGCCGACGGAGCCGCCGCTTTGCGAATAGATGGCCGTGTTGATGCCGATCAAGTTGCCGCGCGTATCGACCAGGGCACCGCCCGAGTTGCCGAAATTGATCGCCGCATCCGTCTGGATGAAATTCTCGAAGCTGTTGATGTGCAGATTGTTGCGGCCCAGCGCGGAAATGATGCCCATGGTGACCGTCTGGCCCACGCCGAACGGATTGCCGATGGCCAGCACCACGTCGCCCACGCGCGCCAGTTCCGACTGGCCCAGCACGATGACGGGCAGCTTGTCGAGGTCGACCTTGATGACGGCCAGGTCCGTTTCCGGATCGAGGCCGACGATCTTGGCGGGCGCCTTGCGGCCATCCGTCAGCACCACTTCGATTTCGTCGGCGCCTTCGACCACATGGTTGTTGGTGAGAATATAGCCTTCATGGCTGACGATGACGCCCGAGCCGAGGCTGTTGCGCAGGTCGCCGTCCTCGTCGAGGCCAGGATCGCGGTCGCCAAAGAAACGCTTGAAGAAAGGATCGCGCGCCAGCGGATGGGCGCCGCGCTTGGGCACTTGCAGGGTGAGGATGTTGACCACGGCGGGCATGGCGCGCGCCGCGGCGTCGCGGTAGGAACCGGGCGCCAGGCTGCTGGAGGCCGTTTCCACCACGGGCACCGGTTTCGCCGGCGAACCCAGTTGCTGTACCCGGCTGGCCGGGCGCAGCGCGCCATACACAAAGTACAGCGCCAACGCGATGGTCACGGTTTGCGCAAACAACAACCAAAATCGTCGCATGGGATTCTCTATCCAGGTCAGCCGGCCCGGTGCCGGTCCGGCTTATTTTGCCAGATCGTTGCTTTTCTGTCCGTTCTTCTGCAGAGAGTCGCGGATTTCACGCAGCAGCATGATGTCTTCCGGCGTCGCCGGTGCGGCGGCCGGTGCGGCAGGCTGGGCGCGGCGGGCCTTGTTCATCAGGCGCACCATCTGGAAGATGATGAAGGCGAGAATGATGAAGTTCAGCAAAATGGTGAGGAAGTTACCGTACGCCAGCACGGCACCGGCTTTTTTCGCTTCCACCAGGGTCAGGGTCGTGGCTTGCCCGTTCAGGGGCAGGTAGTAATTGGCGAAATCGAGGCCGCCGAAAATGCGCCCGATGGGCGGCATGATCACGTCTTGCACCAGGGAATCGACAATCTTGCCGAAGGCGCCACCGATAATGACACCGACCGCCAGATCGACGACGTTGCCCTTCATTGCAAATTCTTTAAATTCTTGCATCATTGCCATGAATTATTCTCCTTCGGATGTATATAAAAACATGCCGATCATACTATTGATTCCCATCGTCACCAACTTGCGGTTGCGTGCGAGGCCCATTCTGGTACAGCCGCGCGCATCTAGTTCGAAAGAACTAGCCACCTCCTGCAAAAGTATATAAATTATGGTACAAGCAACGTTTTTGTTTTATTCGTTGTTTGCTTCACTTATAATTTGCGGTTGCCAGAAGCGGCTTTTTTGCTTCCGGATAATCAACAAGAAACTGGCACGGGCTGCGCCATTGGCCGAAGTTCCGCAGGGATGTTGTCACTTTACCGTACAAAGATGCGGGTTGCGGCAAACAGTGGGATAGAGCTTCGGCGACGGGTTTTTCGCGGCTGCCACTCATAATAAAGATTCGCATTTTGACTGATTGGGGTTTGCATGAGTAACGAAAAGCAGGTCGATTCAGGCCGTCGCGGCTTGCTCGTCGCCACGTGCGCGGCGGGCAGTGTAGTTGGATTGGCAACCGCGGGAGCCTTGGTAAGCACCTTCCAGCCGTCGGAGCGCGCGAAAGCGGCTGGCGCGCCGGTCGAAGTAGACATCACCACCTTGCAACCCGGCGAAATGCGCACCGTCGAATGGCGCGGCAAGCCGGTCTGGATCCTCAAGCGCACGCCGGAAATGATCGCGTCGCTGAAAAAAACCGACGACAAGGTCGCCGACGCCGATTCCAAACGCAACCCCGCCGAATTCACCCCCGAATACTGCATGAACGAGGCGCGCTCCATCAAGCCCGAAATCCTCGTCGCCGTCGGCATCTGCACCCACCTGGGCTGCTCCCCTTCCTCGAAATTTACCCCCGGTCCGCAACCGTCGCTGCCAGATGACTGGCAAGGCGGCTTCCTGTGCCCTTGCCACGGCTCCACCTTCGACATGGCAGGCCGCGTGTTCAAGAACAAGCCGGCGCCGGACAACCTGCAAGTGCCGCGCCATATGTACCTGAGCGACACCAAACTGCTGATAGGTAAAGACGAGAAAGGCGAGGCTTGATCATGGCTGCTTTCAAAGAAACAAAATTTCCTGAAGATGCGCCCGTTGCCGAAAAAGCCCTGGGCTGGGTGGATGACCGCTTTCCCCTGACCAAGCTGTGGAATGACCAGTGGGGCAAGTACTACGCACCGAAAAACTTCAATTTCTGGTACATCTTCGGCTCCCTGGCCATGCTGGTGCTGGTCTTGCAGATCGTCACCGGCATCTTCCTGACCATGCATTACAAGCCGGACGCGGCCCTGGCCTTCAATTCCGTCGAGTACATCATGCGCGAAGTGCCGTGGGGCTGGCTGGTGCGCTACATGCACTCGACGGGCGCCTCGGCCTTCTTCATCATCGTCTACCTGCACATGACGCGCGGCCTGCTGTACGGCTCGTACCGCAAGCCACGTGAACTGATCTGGCTGTTCGGTTTCGCCATCTTCCTGTGCCTGATGGCCGAAGCGTTCTTCGGCTACCTGCTGCCATGGGGCCAGATGTCGTACTGGGGCGCGCAAGTGATCGTCAACCTGTTTGGCGCCATCCCCTTCATCGGCCCTGACCTGTCGCTGTGGATCCGCGGCGACTACGTGGTGTCCGACGCCACCCTGAACCGCTTCTTCGCCTTCCACGTGATCGCCATCCCGCTGGTGTTGCTGGGCCTGGTAGCCGCCCACTTGATCGCCCTGCATGAAGTCGGTTCGAGCAACCCGGACGGCATCGAAGTGAAGGAAAACCTGGGCGCCGACGGCCACCCGCTCGATTCGATCCCGTCGCACCCGTACTACACGGTGCACGACCTGTTCGGCGTCTCGATCTTCCTCGTCATTTTCAGCGCCGTCGTCTTTTTCGCGCCGGAAATGGGCGGTTATTTCCTGGAATACAACAACTTCCTGCCAGGCGACTCGCTGAAGACCCCGCTGCACATCGCGCCAACCTGGTACTTCACGCCGTTCTACTCGGTGCTGCGCGCCACCACGGCCGACTTCATGTACGTGCTGATGGTTGCCGTGGCCGCCTACGTCGTGTTCATCTGGCTCAAGTCGCGCCTGTCAACGACCGTCAAGTCCATCATCGCCGTCATCGCGCTGCTGGCCATCGTCGGCATGCTGCCGCAAGTGCTGGACGCAAAATTCTGGGGCGTGGTGTTCTTTGGCGGTTCCGTGGTGATCCTGGCTTTCCTGCCATGGCTGGACCATTCGCCCGTGAAATCGATCCGCTACCGTCCGACTTGGCATAAATACATCTATGCCATCTTCGGCCTGTCGTTCCTGGTGCTGGGCTACCTCGGCACCCAGGCGCCAACGGATGCGAAAACCATCGTGTCGCAAGTGTGCACCCTGATTTACTTCAGCTTTTTCCTGCTGATGCCATGGTGGAGTGCAATGGGCAAGTTCAAGACCGTGCCGTCGCGTGTGACGTTTCACCCGCACTAAGCCGATCCCACGCCACGCTCAAAGGACATACATCATATGAAGATTGCAAAAAAACTGCTCGCCATCCTGGCACTCGTGCCCGCCATGGCCCTCGCCAGCGAAGGCGGCTTTCCGCTGGAGAAGGCACCCGACCGCCAGACCAACATGGCCGCACTGCAGCATGGCGCCAAATTGTTCGTCAACTATTGTCTGAATTGCCACTCCGCCGTGTCGATGCGCTACAACCGCCTGCGCGATCTGGGTTTGACGGAAGACCAGATCAAGCAGAATTTGTTGTTCACAAGTGATAAAGTGGGCGACTTGATGACAACATCGCTGGCGCCGCAGGATGCCAAGGCCTTCTTTGGCGTCGTCCCGCCGGATTTGTCGGTAATTTCGCGCGCGAAATCATCTTCCGCTGGCACAGGCGGCGACTACCTGTATACTTACCTGCGTACGTTCTATAAAGACGACACGCGTCCGACCGGCTGGAACAACATGGTCGTGCCGAATGTTGCCATGCCGCATGTGTTATGGGAATTGCAAGGTATCCAGACCGCCAAGTTCGTGGAAGAGACTGATCCGCACGACGCGGGCAAGAAAATCCACAAATTTGTCGGCTTCGAGCAAGTCAAGCCAGGCACGTTGAACAAGATCGAGTATGACACTGCGGTAGCCGACCTGGTCGGCTACATGGAGTGGATGGCCGAACCGGCACAGCAGACACGCAAGCGCCTGGGCGTTTGGGTACTGCTGTTCCTGTCGGTATTTGCTCTGCTGGCATGGCGCCTGAATGCGTCGTTCTGGAAAGAAGTCAAATAAGTGAGGCGCCGGCCGAAGGCCGGCTGGTGCCTGTTTCTGCGTTGTCCGCAAGAGTGGACAAGCGACCTGGGGTGAGCCGTTCGCGGCTTCACCCCCTTTGTTTCTAAGGAACTATAAAAAATGATGGTTCTCTATTCGGGTACAACCTGCCCATTTTCGCAACGCTGCCGCCTGGTCCTGTTTGAAAAAGGCATGGACTTCGAAGTGCGCGACGTCGACCTGTTCAACAAACCGGAAGACATTTCGACCATGAACCCGTACGGCCAGGTGCCGATCCTGGTCGAGCGCGAACTGATCCTGTATGAATCGAACATCATCAACGAGTACATCGATGAGCGCTTCCCGCATCCGCAACTGATGCCGGCCGATCCGCTGATGCGTGCCCGCGCGCGCCTGATGCTGTTCAACTTCGAGAAAGAACTGTTCGTGCACGTGCACGTGCTGGAAAGCGAACGCGCCAAGAGCAACGACAAGGCCCACGACAAGGCACGCGCGGAAATCCGCGACCGCCTGACGACCCTGGCGCCGCTGTTCCTGAAAAACAAGTACATGCTGGGCGACGAATTCTCGATGCTCGACGTGGCTGTCGCGCCGCTGCTGTGGCGCCTGGACCACTACGGCATCGAACTGTCGAAGACGGCTGCACCGCTGATGAAATACGCCGAACGCATCTTCTCGCGTCCGGCCTACATCGAAGCGCTGACGCCATCCGA
>CAUSDR010000273.1:0-7775 GCA_963530105.1 uncultured Janthinobacterium sp. | reverse complement strand
CCATCGCCGCCTGGCTCAAGGATGGCGGCGCGGCGCCCGTCGACTACGAGCGCTTCGATGCGCTCGACGGCCTGCAGGGCCACGCCTCGCAGCTGCGGCCCGTGCCGTCGCTGATCCACGCGCCCGACGGCCAGCTGTGGTTCGCCACCTCGGCCACCATCGCCATGCTCGACCCGGCGCACATCGCGCGCAATGCGCTGCCGCCGCCCGTGCAGATCACGGCCGTGCTGGCCGACGGCGCGCCGCGCGCCATCGCGGCGGGCCAGCCGCTGCGCCTGCCGCAGGGCAGCAAGCGCCTGCAGCTAGACTTCACGGCGCTGAGCCTGTCCATGCCCGAACGCGTGCGCCTGCGCTACCGCCTGCGCGGCGTCGACGAGCACTGGCAGGAAGCGGCCGGCCGGCGCGAGGCCTACTACACCAACCTGGCGCCGGGCGACTACCGCTTCGAGGTGATGGCCGCCAATGAAGACCTGGTGTGGAACCGCGAAGGCGCGGCGCTCGACATCCACATCCCGCCCACGTTCATGCAGAGCGCATGGTTCACGGCCTTGCTGGCGCTGGGCGGCGCGCTGCTGCTGTATGGCGCCTACGTGCTGCGCATCCGCCACCTGACCCAGCGCATGCACGAGCGCCTGCAGGAGCGCCTGGCCGAGCGTTCGCGCATCGCCCGCTCGCTGCACGACACGCTGCTGCAAAGCGTGCAGGCGCTGATCCTGTCGTTCCATGCGCACACGGGCATGCTGCCGAAGGGCACGCGCGAGCGCGCGCGCCTGGACGGCACCTTGAACCTGGCCGAGCAGCTGCTGGTCGAAGGGCGCGACCAGATCCTCGACTTGCGCACGGCCGCTTCGCCCGACGAGCTGGGCCTGGCCCTGCAGCAGTTCGGCAAGGGCCTGTCCGAGCACCGCGCGCACGCCTTCCAGGCCAGCATCACCGGCCACTGCCGGCGCCTGCAGCCGCGCGTGCACGATGAAATCTATGCGATCGCCCGCGAAGCGCTGTTCAACGCCTCGCGCTATGCCGAGGCGGGGCTGATCGAACTGGAGCTGGACTATGCGCCGCAGGCATTCACCCTGCGCGTGCGCGACAATGGCCGCGGCTTCGACGAAGCGCTGGCGGGCGACGGACAACGCCCCGGCCACTGGGGCTTGCCGGGCATGCGCGAACGCGCCGCCAGCATCGGCGCCAGCCTGCGCATCGCCAGCGCGCCGGGCCAGGGCACGACGGTCGAAGCCACGCTGCCCGGCAAGCTGGCGTATTGACGCGCGCCTACGCCGGCGGGCAAGCAGGACGCGGGGGAAACAGCGGATGTTATAAGATAGGCAAGCGTCGGCCGGCCGGAGCCTGCTTCTGCCCGCCCGCCCGGTCGGCGCCGGATCGTCATCCTCGTTACTTTCAGAGAGAACACAATGAAAAAAATCATGCTTGCCCTGCTGCTCTGCGCCTCCGGTTCCGCCTTCGCCAACTCGGCCTGCGACACGCCGCGCAACGACTTCGACGGCCTGTATTGCCTGAACAAGGTATACCAGGAAGCGGACAAGGAACTCAACGCCAACTACAAGGCGCTCGCCGCCAAGCTCGATGCCAACGGCAAGCAAACCCTGAAATCGGGGCAGCTGGCATGGATTGCCGCGCGCAACCAGAACTGCTCGAAGCGCGAATCGTCGGGCTTTTATGTGAACCTCGATTGCGCCACCAAGACCACCATCGAACGGGCGCAGTTCCTGCAAGACCGCGTGCGCGAATGCGTGAGCGCCGGCTGCCAGAACAGCAAACTGTAAGGCTTCCTGCGCCAGCGCAAACGGCGCGGCCCGGCAAGCGCCTAGACTGGTGGCTCCGATTCTGTTTCCGTTGCATGTCCATGAGCAAGCTTGTCGACATTTCCCTGCACCAATGGGACGCCAGCGCCAGCCCGGCACAGCAGATGAAGGCGCTGCAGGCGCTCGAAGACGGCCAGCTTGTCTGGCTGCCGGACCTGGCGTTTCCCCTGCACGAGGAAGAATACCCGCTGCTGGGCGGCGCGGCCGGCAAGGCCAAGAATATCAGCTGGGACCCGGCGCGCGGCGTGCGCGGCCATGGCGACGCCTGCGATGCCGCCCTGCTGGCGGCACTGCTGCAGCGCTACGCGCGGCAAACGCGCAGCCTGCTGGCCGGCCTGCTGCCCCGCTATCACCCGCACCTGCAGCAAGGCAAGGGCAGTTTTCGGCCCGTGGAAATCGCCGGGCGCGTCACGTCCTGGCGCAAGGACGATACGCGCCTGCATATAGACAGTTTTCCCGCCTCGCCCACGCAGGGCCGGCGCATCCTGCGCGTGTTTACGAATATCCATCCCCACGATGCGCCGCGCGTGTGGAAGCTGGGCGCGCCATTCGAGCGGGTGGCGCAGCGCTTCCTGCCACGGCTGCCGCGTCCACGGCCGGCCGTGGCGGTCCTGCTGCACTGGCTGCACGTCACCCGCTCGCGCCGCACGCCGTACGACCACTACATGCTGCAGCTGCACGACGCCATGAAGTCCGATCCCGCCTACCAGGCGCAAGTGGAAACGCACACGTGCGCGTTCGCGCCCGGGCAGAGCTGGCTCGTCTTCAGCGACGCGGTGTCGCACGCGGCCCTGCGCGGCCAGCATGCGCTGGAGCAAACCTGGCTGCTGCCCGTGGGCGCCATGGCCGCCCCCGGACAATCGCCGCTGGCCATCCTCGAGCGCCAGCTGGGACGCCCGCTGGCATAGCCGGCGCCCGTCGCCGGACGCCAGGCGCCGGCCCGATGGCCGCCTAGGCCGGCAGGCTGGCCGCCTTGAAACGCCGCCAGGCCTTGCGCATGCCGCCATTGGTCCCCTGCGACTGCGCGCGCGCCGCCAGGTAGCCGCGCAGGAAGGCCGCGTGCAGCCGCAGCGCGGCGTGGTCGGGCTGGCCATCGGGCAATTACTGCAGCAGGCGGTCCGCCACTTGCACGTCGTTGAGCCAGCCCAGCTCATCCTGCAGCGCCGACAGGCGCGCCACATACGGTTTCACGGCGCGGGCGGCAAACAGCGAGGCAAAGAATTCCGTCGCATAGCGCGTCTTCTTGGCGGCGATGCGCACCTGGTGCCGCTGCTGCGGCGTGGCGTGCAGCAAACGCTTGCCGCGCTTCATCAGGCGCCGCTGGTCCTTGCGCAAGATACGGCGGGCAAACGGCGCCACACGCGCATCGAGCTGCCGCAGCTGGCGCGCCGTGGCGTGGTCGCGCCAGCCGCGCGCCTGCAGCCAGCGCTGCAGGCCCAGCATCCATGCCGTGTAGCGCGTGGCATCGACGGCCTGCGCCGCCTGCGCATGCTTGAGGCGCGCCTGTTCCTGCGCCGCCTGCACCAGGGCGGCCGCGTCCGCCGCCGCATCGCCATCGAGCCCCGCCAGGGTCTGGCCGGCCAGCACATCCCAGTCGCGCGCCTCGCCCAGCGCGCCGCCCAGCCAGTCCAGTTCGTGTTTCAGGCCGTCCGGCAGCGCCAGCAGGGACTTGAACATGCCCAGCGCCGAGCGCAGGCGGCGCAATCCCACGCGCATCTGGTGCAGGCTTTCCACGTCCGCGCCGGCCGCCACGCCCTCCTGGTTGCCGCTCACCTGTTCCAGGCAATTGCCGGCGATGGCGAGAAAGACTTGCTCCACCGACATACCATCGTCGAGCCGCAAGGGCTGCGCCTTGACCGCTTGCAGGGGCGGCAAGGGTTCCGACGAGGCCATCGCCAGCCGGTAGCCCCGCTCCGCCTTGCTCATGTGGCCCAGCCGCAGCGGCACGTCCTGCAGCAGGGCCAGCGCCACGTCGAACAGGCTGGCCGCCTGGCCCTGCTTCAATTCCAGTTCGATCTCGCTGACGGGCACGCTGCGCGCGGCACCGTCCGCGCCGTGCTCGATCACACCCTGGTCCAGCACGCACTCGATGTCGTCGCCCTGCGGCGTGCGCAGCTGCCACGCCGTGCGCTCCATGCGCGTGCTGAACACGGGCTGCAAGCCGTCGCGGATGGCATCCTGGCGCAGCAGCGCGCGTATCGGCTGCTTGCGGCCGATGGCCGCGTCGAGCGCGTCGAGCTCGGGCGCGGGACCGCCCACCTCGCCCTCCCATTCGTGGCGGCTGTGCAAGCCGCCGTTGACCGTGCCGCCCGCCTTCAGGGTCTGCACCCAGTGGCCGTCCACCTGGCGCACGCGCAGGCCCGCCTGGTGGCGGCACAGCTGCAGGTCGGGCGTATCGACATAAATGTCGTGCATGGCCAGCACCTGCGGCTCGCCCTGGGCATTCCGCGCATATTGGGCCAGCAGCGGATGCGCGCGCAGGCGGGCGGCGTCTTCCGGCGCCAACAACAATTTCAATTCGATTTCCATGACCTCTCCTCGCTTCTCGCCACTCCTGAACAGCCATTGTAAGGGCCACCGCGCGCGGCGCAAGCGGCACGAACGTGGCCGCGCACGCACTCCTTGATTTTGCGCGAAAATAGGCGATTCAATTCACCAGGAGATGCCATGACGTACCACGCCGCCGAGAATCGCTACGACAGCATGCAGTACCGCACGTGCGGGCGCAGCGGGCTGAAGCTGCCGCTGCTGTCCCTGGGACTGTGGCACAACTTTGGCGACAGCAGCAGCCTGGCCGCGCAGCGCGACATGCTGCGCACCGCCTTCGACCTGGGCATCACGCATTTCGACCTCGCCAACAACTACGGCCCGCCGTATGGCAGCGCGGAAAGCAATTTCGGCAAGCTGCTGCGCGACGACTTCCTGCCCTACCGCGATGAGCTGATCATTTCCACCAAGGCGGGATGGGACATGTGGCCGGGCCCCTACGGCCAGGGCGGCGGGTCGCGCAAATACGTGCTGGCCAGCCTCGACCAGAGCTTGCAGCGCCTCGGCCTCGACTACGTCGACATTTTCTACTCGCACCGCTACGATGCCGACACGCCGCTGGAAGAAACCATGGGCGCGCTGGCCACCGCCGTGCAGCAGGGCAAGGCGCTGTACGTGGGACTGTCCTCGTATTCGCCGCAAAAGACCGCCGAGGCCGCCGCCCTGCTGAAGGACTGGAAAGTGCCTTGCCTGATCCACCAGCCGTCCTACAACATGCTCAACCGCTGGATCGAGGAAGACGGCTTGCTCGACACCTTGCAGGACGAAGGCATCGGCTGCATCACGTTTACGGCACTGGCGCAGGGCTTGCTCAGCGACAAGTACCTTGACGGCGTGCCGCAGGATGCGCGCGTCAACCGCCCGGGCGGCGGTTCGCTGACGCAAAAGCACCTGAGCGCGGAAAACCTGGCCCGCGTGCGCGCCCTGAATGACATCGCCGCGCAGCGCGGACAAACCCTGGCGCAGATGGCGCTGGCCTGGGTGCTGCGCGATCCGCGCATCACCTCGACCCTGATCGGCGCCAGCAGCAGCGCGCAAATCCGCGAAAACGTGGCGGCGCTGCAGCAGCTGGCGTTTACCGCCGACGAACTGGCCGCCATCGACGTGCAGGCGCGCGAAGGCCACATCAACCTGTGGGCGGGCCCGTCGCGGGCGACGTAAGCGCGCCCTTCAGGACGGCGGCGGCAGCAGCGCGCAAAGTTCCCGCGCCACCTGGCGCCGCCGCTCGGGCGTGGCGAACGCCCCCACGGCCACCTGCGCGCCGCCGTCGCGCAAGTCGCAGATGCGGATCAGCTGGCGCGTGCCCTGCGGCACCACGATGCGCGTGCGCCACGGCGCAAAGCGCTGGCGCCGGCAGCGGCCCGCGCTCACCTGCTCGACGATCAATTCGCCATCGCGCAAGGCGATGTACTCGTAATCGCGCGCGTGGCGCAGGTAGTACAGCAAGGCCAGGGCGACGAGACTGAGCTCGGCAAACGAAAACATGGGGATATACCAGACGCCGCGCAGGGCAAAGGCGGCGGCGATGGACGCCGAAAACAGGCACAGCAAGCCATACGCGCGCAACAGCTGGCGCGTGCTCAATGCCCGGTGGCGCGCAAACAGCCATTGCGGCTGTTCGCGCGAAAGATCGCGTGGCATGGCGCCTCCCGCAACAGCACCGTCGCGGCCCTGGCGACCGGGGCCGCCATGATGCAGCCGCCCCGCTCAGCCAGCGCGCTCACGCCGGCTTACTTTCCCATATGCACGAGCGCATGGCCCACGTGCTGCCACCAGTGCTCGCGCGACCTGACCTGTTTCAGGCACGCGGTATCGATTTCCGACGGAAACACGTGATCCTGGCACACGCCCGTTTCCAGGGCATGGCGCTGGTTTTCCGCCGCCGCCAGGGCCACGACCATCCAGAACGCCAGCGCCAGCACGATCACCAGCAAGCTCCACGCCAGGTGATTGGTGGTGCTTTTTTCGGCGATAAACTCGCGCGGCCGCGTCTCGCGGTACATCGACATCACGTCTTTTTCTTTGTCTTTCGACATCTGCATGTGCATCCTCTGACATCCTATCCTGTGCCGGCCGGCTGGCCACGGCGGCGCGCACGCCGCCATGGCCGCATTTTACGCTGATGGCGCGGCAACGGCGCTAATTCGCGGCAGGCAGCCTGGCTCAGGGACGCGGCGCCGGCCGCGCTGGCACGCGAGTCGCCGTATCGTCGTCATCGGCCTGCCGCGCGGGCGCCAGGCTTTCCACGTGGTCGACGTCGATGTCGCCGCCATCGGGCGCCGCGTTCTGCGGTTCCACGCCGGCCCGTTCGCCGGTGCCGGCCGCATCGCTGTCGCTGTCGAGGGCATCGGCGTCCTGGCCTGGCACGCCCTGCATGTCGCTGCCGCTGTCGGAGCTGTCGCTGGGTCCCAGCGCGCCCTTGCCATGGCCGCTGCCGAGTACGCGGTCGGGGGTGACGGGTAAATTATCCGGATCGAGGCTGCTGCTGCTCATGGCTCACTCCCATTGATTAAAAAACCATGGTACGCGCCTCGCCGTGCCAACGGCGCACGCCTGCACGGGCATTTCCGCCAAGAAAATGCGGCGCCGCACAAATATTTTCAGAATTTACTTCACAAATGTACTATTCATTGCTATAGTTAATTCAAGTAAGCATCTTCTCATCCAGAAATGCTTTATCGACAGCGCCGCGCCCACCCGCACGGCGCTGCCAGAACGACCGGTACGTGGCGAGCCGGCCCATCCACCCAGCCATCATGCACATATTGGAGTCTTATCATGCAAGCCAAATCACTCATCGCAGCATTGTTCGCCATCACCACCGCCACCTCGGCCTTTGCGCAAAGCACCGCGCCAGCCGCCGCCAGCCAGCAGCTGACGCGCGCCGACGTCACGGCCGAATATATCCGCGCCCGCGACGCCGGTGAAATCGCCACCAGCGAAGCCGACTACCCGAAAACGCCGGCCACCGCCGCCAGCAAAGTGACGCGCGAGCAAGTCATGGCCGAGTTCTACGCCGCCCGCCAGGCTGGCCAGATCCCGCAAACGGAAGCGGACTTTGATGTTGCGCAAACGACCAAGCACGTCGTCAAATAAGAAACCAGTCAGCCGGTTTCCGTAAATCAGTAACACACCTCAGTTGCGGCGCAGCATTCGGGCCACTCCCGACCGGGCCACTCCCGGCGCTCACCGCGGCGAGCTGTGATTTTTTCCAGCCTCACCCCCGACACTATCTACTTCCGGAGTCCCTGCATGTCCCTGCACCGCCGCCTGCTTGCCGCCAGCCTGACCCTTGCCTTGAGCGCTTGCGCCGACATGGGTCATATCGCGCCGCAATCGGCCATGCTCGACGCCAATGCCTTGAAGGCGAGCCAGGCCATGGATGCCGACGCCAGCGCGGCCATAGCC
>CAUSDR010000272.1:0-7817 GCA_963530105.1 uncultured Janthinobacterium sp. | reverse complement strand
GCCAGCCCCGGTAGCGTATCAATGCGCCCTGCGCCACGGGCGTGACGGCGCCGCCGTCCGCAACGGGTCCCTGCCCCGCCGGCAAGCGCAGCGGCGCCGCCTGCACCGCCAGGGCCAGCCCCCCCACCACCACCGCCATAGCCGTCTTGCCCATGCCGCCTCCCGCGCGTGAAACCTATTCATACCACAAGTGCGCAGCTGGTCTCTTGCGGCGCATCAGGCCGGGGGCGCCGGTGCTACAATTGGCGCCTAGCGGGCGTGCTTACCCAGCGCGCCTTCCCCCTCCCAGACTCAGACCGCTATGCCATCAGACTTGCGCACGACCTACGAACTCGGTAACCACAACCAGACCACGACCTGGCTGGAATGCATCACCTTCTACAAAGATCTCGCCGCACGCTACCCGCAGGTGCTGCACTTCGAACAGATCGGCCTGTCCGACTCGGGCGTGCCCATCCATGCTGGCGTCGTCAGCGCGGACGGCGTGTTCGACCGCGAACAGATCAAGCGCGCAGGGCGCACCGTGTTCTTCAACAATAACGGCATCCACCCGGGCGAACCGGAAGGCATCGACGCCTGCATGGCCATCGTGCGCGACCTCTGCACGCAGCCGGAACGCCTGGCGGCGCTGGGCAGCACGGTATTGCTGTTCATTCCGATCTACAACGTCGATGGCAGCCTGAACCGCGCCAATACGTCGCGCGTGAACCAGGATGGCCCGGAGCAGTTCGGTTTCCGCGGCAATAGCCGCCACCTGGACCTGAACCGCGATTTCATCAAGTGCGACAGCCTCAACGCGCAAGTATTCAACCGCCTGCTGGCCAGCTGGGACCCGGACGTGATGGTCGACACGCACACGTCGAACGGCGCCGACTACCCGTACACCATGACCCTGATCCACACGCAGACGGATAAGCTGGGCAATGGCCTGGGTCCCTTCCTGCAAGACACCATGCTGCCGCACATCTTTGCGCAGATGGAACAGGCGGGCTGGCCCACCTGCCCGTACGTGAATCCCGTCAAGGACAGCCCGGACCACGGCATCGCCGAATTCCTCGAAGTGCCGCGTTTCTCGACGGGATTTGCGGCCCTGCATCACGTCATCGGTTTCATGCCGGAAACGCACATGTTGAAACCGTTTGCCGACCGCTACGCCTCCATGCGCGCCCTGCTCGACATCACCATGGCATTCACCGTCAAGCACGGCGAGCAGATCAGGCAATTGCGCGCGCAAGCGAAGGCGGCCGGACGCACGCAAGCCGCATGGCCCATTCACTGGGCCATGAATGAAGAACAACCGTCGACCTTCCCCTTCAAGGGCTATGCGGCGCAATATACACCGAGTATCCTGGGCAACTACCAGCGCCTGTCGTATGACCGCTCGCAGCCGTGGGAACGCGACATCGCGTACTACAACCGCTTCGATGCGGACGTCACCGTGGCCGCGCCGAAAGCCTATGTCGTGCCGCAGGCATGGCGCGAAGTGATCGAGCGCTTGCGCTGGAACGGCGTCGAAATGTCGCGCATCACCGCCGAACAGACGGTATCGGCACGCTACTACCACGTGAAAAAGGTCGGCACGCGCGCCACGGCCTATGAAGGCCACATGTTCCACGACACGCTGGAACTGGAAGCGCGCACGGGACAATTCACCGTGCAGGCGGGCGATTATGTGGTCAGCCTGGACCAGGACAATGCGCGCTACGCCGTGGAAACCCTGGAGCCGGAGGCGCACGACAGCTTCTTCCGCTGGGGCTTCTTCAACAGCGTGCTGGAGAAGAAGGAAGCGTTTTCCGACTATGTATTCGAGGACATGGCGTCCGAACTGCTGCGCGACGAGCCGGCGCTGGCCGCCAAGTTCGCCGACTGGAAAGCGGCGAACCCGGCCTTGCTGAGCAATCAGGAAGCCGTGCTGGACTTCATCTTTGCCCATTGCCAGCGCTTTGCCGAGCCGGAATGGCGCAGGTATCCGGTGATTGCCCTGATGTAAATCCGGGCTGTAGCGATTGCAATATCCTGGCGCCGCATCGGAGACCCCGGTGCGGCGCCTCTTTCTGTGCTCTACCCACAAGGTAATCCCATGCACTACGCACTGAACCTGCGCACCTTTATTTACAGCCATTATTTTTACCTGGGCTTGCGCGTGGCCATCGGTCTCGTCGGCCTGGCCTTGCTGACCCAGGAAATCAGCGACAGCGCTACCGCCATGACGGTGTGCATCGGCGCCCTGTGCACGACCCTGATGGACATGCCCAGCCCGCTGCGCCACAAGTTCAACGAAATGCTGGCCTCGGTACTGCTGTGCAGCGCCGTCACCTTGTTGATCAGCCTATGCGGTCCCGTGCACTGGCTGCTGCTGACGGTGCTCGTGCTGGTCAGTTTCCTCGCCAGCATGATGGTGGTGTACGGCAAGAAATCCATGCCCTTGCAGCTGGCCGCCCTGTTCATCATGACCATGTCGATGGAGCATCAGATGACGTGGCAGCAATCATTCCACCACGCGGGCCTGTTCATGCTGGGGGGATTGATCTACCTCGCCTACGCCATGGCCATCGCCTGGGTCTTGCGCCACCGCATTAAGCAGCAAGTGCTGGCCGAAGCCCTGTTCGAGCTGGCCGCCTACATCGACATCAAGGCCGATTTCTACGACACGCGCTTTAACCTGACGGAACAGTTCAACAAGCTGGTGCGCCATCAAAGCATCCTGGCCGACCGCCAGCAGGCGTCGCGCGACTTGATCTTGCGCAGCCACAAGAACAGCAAGGATGCCATCGTCGTGCAGGTGCACGTGTGCATGCTGGACCTGTATGAACTGATCCTGTCCACGCACACGGATTACGCGCTGCTGCGCCAGCACCTGGCCGACTCCGACGTCTTGACCTCGCTGCACGACCTGGCCTACAAGGCGGCGCGCGACATCGAATCCGTCGCCTATGCCGTCACGCGCAAGCGCGCCTCGTATGCGCAAATCAACTATGACAAGGAATGGGCCGACATCGAAGCGGAAATTACCCGCCTGCAGGCACAAGGCGATGGCGCGCAAGAGGCGCTGGCGACCCTGCGCGCGCAGCGCAACAAGATCCGCGCCATTTTGAAAATGATTGCCGAGCTGCATCTGGCGACGCAAAAAGTCTATGACAACGTGCCGTTCTGGAGCGGCGCGGACATGGCGCCATTCCTGTCGCAGCAAAAATACGAGCTGAAAACCCTGCTGTCGAACCTGCGCCTGGACTCGCCCGTGTTCCGCTTCGCCCTGCGCGTGTCGATGGCCATCTCGGTAGGGCTGCTGATCGGCCACTGGCTGCCGTATGCGGCGCACAGCTACTGGATCGTGCTCACCATCGTCATCATCCTGCGCCCCACCTTCAGCATGACGCGCCAGCGCCGTGCCGACCGCATCATCGGCACCATCATCGGCTGCGTCGTCACGGCCATCGTGATCCGCTTCGTGCACAGCAATATCGTGCTGATGGTCATTTTGTTCCTCTCCATCGTCGCCACGCCCACCTTCATTTATTTGCGCTACCGTTACACGGCCATCGCCGTCAGCCTGATGATCCTGCTGCAAATGCATCTGGTGGCGCCCAGCAACCCGAACCTGGTCAGCGAACGCCTGATCGATACCCTCATCGGCGCGGCGGTCGCCACCGTGTTCAGCTTTGTGCTGGCCAACTGGGAGTACCAGAGCCTGCCCCGCCTCGTGCGCCAGGTGCTGAATGTGAACCTCAGCTATATGCAAACCAGTTTCGAACTGCTGCAGGGCAAATGCTTCGATGATTTCGCCTACCGCATCGAACGCAAGCGCCTGATGGACAGCCTGGCCGCGCTCAGCTCGGCGCTGGTGCGCATGCTTGACGAACCGGCCAGCAAGCAGCGCGCCGTGGAAGACATCAACCTGTTCATCGTGCAAAATTACTTGCTGGTGGCCCATGTGGCGGCGCTGCGCTCCATCCTCGGGCGCCACGCCAGCCAGCTGCCCGTCGCGCCCGTCAACGCCTTGCTCAGCCATAGCCACACGCAAGTGTGCCTGACCCTGTCGCGCGCGCTGGAGCAACTCGACAACAAGGCGGCCATCAGCGCCCCGCTGGCGGCCCCTGCCGCTCCGCCCGTCAGCGAAGTGGACTGGTCGGGCTGGCCGCTGGTCAAAAGACGCATCCGCCTGTTGCAAGCCGATGCCGACAAGATCGTGGTGCATAGCGCGGCGATCGTGCATATTGTGGCTCCTCGACAATAGCATGCGGCGGCCTGGGCGCAAGTGGTGTCATCAAGAGGTCATCTGACCTCTCTATGCTGCGGGGGTTTTTCCACTTCCAGCCAAGGTATTTCATGCATGCATTTCCCCTGACCCGGCGCCTGCCACTGGCGCTGGCCATCAGCGCCGCCCTCGCCCTTGCCGCCTGCGGCGGTTCCGATCACCAGGAAGCGGCGCTCGTCATTCCCGCCGCGCCCGCCGACCAGGGCGCGCCCGATACGGCGCCGCCATCGGCCACCGCCCTTGCCTTCGTCGACAATGTTGCCAGCAACCAGCGCGGCGACGCCCGCTACGCCACGGCCGCCACGAATGCGGGCGTGCGCGTGCTGATCGGCATGCTCGACATCTGGAAACCCTTGACGGAAATCGTCGACGCGGGCGTGAGCGCACCGGCCGTGGACGGTTTCCCCGCCATCGTGCCTTCCGCCTGGACGGGCGTGCCCAACGATGGCACGCCGGGCGGCACCATCGTCAACGCCAGCGTGCACAACGCGAACATCGATTTCGTCGTGAAAGCCACCACCAGCCGCACGCCGGCGCAGGAACTGGCCGCCTACCTGGACGACCGCCGCGGCAAAGGCTACAGCATCACCGATGGCATGGGTCCGCTGACGGATGCCTGGCGTAGCGCCGCGCGCCAGACCACCAGCATCACGGCCATCGCGCCGGACGCGACAAGCGTGCTGTACAACGATAGCGGCACGAACACGGGCGTGGCCGGCAGCACCAATGCCGAGTTCGGCAACGTGGTGGCCCTGGTCAATGCCATGGGCAACAATGGCTCGACGGAACCGGCCAAGCGCTTCTACAAATATGCGCGCCCGTTCCGCTGGAGCAGCAACGTGGTGCTGATTCCCGCCCTGGTGCCGGCCAAGAGCGCCACGCCGGCCACGGATGGCGGCTTTACCAGCGGCCACTCGGCCGAAGCCGTGCGCGGCGCGCTGGGCATGGCCTACGCCTTGCCGGAGCGCTACCAGGAAATGGTGGCGCGGGGCCTGGAACTGGGTGAAAACCGCATCATCGCCGGCATGCATTCGCCGCTCGACGTGATCAGCGGCCGCGTGCAGGCGCAAGCCATCGTCGCCGCCAACCTGCTCGATCCCGCCACGGCCGCCACCAAGGCGGCCGCCGTAACGCAGGCGCACACGGCTCTGATGGCCAAAACGGGCACCACGGCCGACACCTTTTATGACTACGCGCATGCCGGCACGCCCGCCAACGACCGTTTTTCCGACTACGCCAGCACCAAGGCCGCCTATCTGCGCCGCCTGACCTTCGGTTTTGCGCAGACGGGCGCCACCAATGCGCCGGCCGTCGTGCCGAAAGGCGCGGAAGTCTTGCTGGAAACCCGCTTGCCATACCTGTCCGACGCGCAGCGCCGCGTGGTGCTGAAAACCACGGCCTTGCCATCGGGCTACCCGGTGATGGACGATGCAGAAGGCTGGGGCCGCTTGAACCTGTTTGCCGCCGCCGACGGCTATGCCGTCTTCACGGGCAATGTGGTGGTGGCCATGGATGCGGCCAAGGGCGGCTTTTCCGCCATCGACCGCTGGCGCAACGATATCAGCGGCACGGGCAAGCTGAACAAGCAAGGCACGGGCACCCTGAAGCTGGGCGGCAACAATAGCTGGAGCGGCGGCACGCAGCTGGAAGGCGGCCGCCTGGAAGGCATCTCGGCCACGGCCTTTGGCAAGGGCGATGTGTATGTCAGCGGCGGCACGCTGGTCAGCAGCGCGCAGTCCGGCCTGGCGCTGGCCGGAAAATACACGCAGCTGGCCACGGGCAGCCTGGAATTGAAACTGGGCAGCGGGCAGCAAGGCCGGCTGAACGTGGCAAGCCAGATGACGGTGGCGGGCGGCAGCCTGAAAGTGACGTTCCAGAATGGCTACAAGCCGGCCGCCGGCGACACCCTGAATGTGATCGCCGCTGCCAGCCTGAAAGGCAAGTTCGACAGCATCACCGTCGATGGCTTCAAGGTGACGCCGACGTACACGGAAACGGGCTTGCAGCTGCGCCTCGATATGTGATCTGTATCAATCCGCATGCAAAAAAGCCGCCCTCGGGCGGCTTTTTTTACTTCAGGTAGCGTTCGAACCAGCCGATGGTGCGCTGCTGCAAGTCACGCTGGTGCTCGGGCTTGCGGAAGGAATGGCCTTCGCCATCGTAGATGAACAGGCTGGACGGTACGCCCATGGCGCGCAAGCCGTGCCAGAATTCCAGCGACTGGGCGGCCGGCGTTTCCACGTCGCGCTCGCCCACGTAGATCAGGGTCGGCGTCTTCGCCGCCTTGATCGATTCGATCGGCGACGCCTTGCGGTAGACGGCCGGATCGTCATAGGCGGAAGCGCCAAAGAACGGGATCATCCACTGGTTGATGCCATTTTGGCCATAATAACTGATCCAGTTCGATACGCCCGCGCCCGCCACGGCCGCCTTGAAACGGTCGCTGTGGGTGACGCCCCACATGGTCATGAAGCCGCCATACGAATGGCCGATCAGGCCCAGGCGCTGGCCATCGACGGGCGCCGCTTTTTCCACCGCATCGATGCCGGCCAGGATGTCGCGCCAGTCGCCGCCGCCAAAATCCGCCATGTTCGCGCGCGTAAACGCCTGGCCCTGGCCAAAGCTGCCGCGCGGATTGGGCAGGAAGACAAAATAGCCTTGCTGCGTCAATTCATGGATCAGTGTGCCGGTCGCCACGTAACGGGGCGAGGCGGCCGCGCCGGGGCCGCCATGCACATTGACGATCATCGGGTAACGCTTGCCCGCTTCCGTCTTCAGCGGTGCCAGCAGCCAGCCCTGCACCTTGTATTGCTCGTTGGTCCAGCCCACGTTTTGCACCGCCAGCAACGGCGCAAAGGCATCATTGTCGCGCGTGATCTTTTTCAGCTGGCGCACGGGTCCCGCCACCAGGTGGCTGGCGTGCGTGAAATCTTCCTGCGCGGCAGCGGCACGCTGGCCATCGGCACTGAACGAGAGGCGGCCATCGCTGCCACTGCTGCTGAGTTCACCGAGCGGCAGCGCTTGCTGCGGGCCCTTGGCCGCATCGACGGGGACGACGGCCAGCTGCGAATCGATCAGCGCGGTCGCCAGCAGGCCATTGCCGCGCCAGACGACGCCATTGAAGGTGCCGCGGTAGTCGGGCGTCAGGTTGCGCGGCGTGCCGCCGGCCAGGGGCACCGTGTAGATATCGCCGCCGATGGAGCCGAAGTCGCTCATCAGGCCGCCGATGAAGGCCACCGTCTTGCCGTCCGGCGAGACGGATGGCAGGTTCAGCTGCATGGCCGGCGTGGCGATCACGCGCAGGGCGCCCGTGGCCCCGTCGATATGGCTGAGCTTGGCGACCCACCAGTTGCTGTCGCCATTGCCCTGCGCGCTGGTGGCGACGAAGCCGCGGCCATCGGGCGTCCAGTTGTATTCATACACATAGGTGTCGTCCGGCGACAGCAGGCGCAGCTCGCCGCCGCTGGCCGGCACCACGGCGATGCGCTGCGCGTCGTCGTCGCGGCCCACTTCCCCCACCTGGCGCGCGGCCGCGTCCACCGCGCCGGGCACCGTGAGCGCG
>CAUSDR010000271.1:0-7885 GCA_963530105.1 uncultured Janthinobacterium sp. | reverse complement strand
GGTCTGCGCCGCGTCGTCCAGGCGGCGGCGCATGGCGCGGCGCAGGTCCGTCGCATCGGCGCGCAATGAGGCCATCCAGTCGGCGCGCGGCGTGGCCGCCAGTTCGGCCGCCGCCGTCGGCGTGGCCGCGCGCAGGTCGGCCGCGAAGTCGGCGATGGTGAAATCCGTCTCGTGGCCCACGCCGCTGATCACGGGCATGGCGCAGTCGGCGATCGCATGCGCGACGGCTTCATCGTTGAATGACCATAAATCCTCGATGCTGCCGCCGCCACGGCATACCAGCAGCACGTCGCACTCGGCCCTGGCCGATGCCGTGCGGATGGCGTGCGCGATTTTTTCCGGCGCCTGCTGGCCCTGCACGGGCGTGGGGTACAAAATGATGGCCACGTGCGGCGCGCGGCGCTGCAGGGCGGTCAGCACGTCGCGCAGGGCGGCCGCCTGCGGGCTGGTGACGATGCCGATCGTGCGCGCGAACATGGGGATGGCGCGCTTGCGCTCGGGGTCGAACAAGCCTTGCGCGGCCAGCTTTTCCTTCAGGCGCTGGAACGCTTCATACAGGGCGCCCACGCCGGCGCGGCGGATGGCTTCCACGTTGATCTGGTAATCGCCGCGCGCGCCGTACAGGGTGACGAGGGCGCGCACTTCCACCTTGTCGCCTTCGCGCGGCGTGAATCCCGCGTACTGGGCGCGGCCGCGGAACATCACGGCGCGCACCTGCGCGCCATCGTCCTTGAGCGTGAAATACCAGTGGCCGGAGGCGGCGCGCGTGAAGTTGGAAATTTCGCCGGCGATCCACGTCAGGGGAAACGAGCGTTCGAGCAGGCGCGCGACGGCCTGGTTCAGGGCGCTGACGGTCAGCACGGGCGGGGCGGCGAAGCCGCTGTCAGTCGGATTGTCGGTCATCATGAAGCGGGAAGGGTAAGGATCTGTCCACAAATTATCGGCGAGGTCATGCTTATGTCATATATCGTGCAAAACAACAAGTTCTATTTCTAAGTATTTGATTTCATGATGAATTTCCCGGTGCCTGATTTGCATGCAGCGGGAAAAAGTCCTTTAATATCAAGCACATCAGTGATGCGGGTGGCACTTACGCACAAAGTTATCCACAGAAAGTGTGCGGAACTTTTTGTCCTGCACAGGGCGGCTGGATTTCCCCGTTATGGTGCACAGAAAATGCCCTGCTACATTTTTACGCATGGAAATAAAGCGCCTATGAATCAAGGGCTTAGTATCGCATGCATGGCCTTGCGCACAATCTTATCCACAAAAAATGTGCAGAACTCCGGCTAGCCACCGCGTTTATCCACCGCAGGGCCTACTGCCAGGCTTGCCTGATTTTTGCGCAGATTTAAAAAATCCATATAAATCAACGGGGTAGCGTTCGCGCGGTCGCCTTGCTCACAATCTTATCCACAGAATGTGTGCAAAACTGCATAAATCGTTTCGCTGTTTGGCCGGGTTTTCCACCGTTGCATGCGGCAACAGGCCTGCCTCATTTTTAATCAATGAAAAAAAGTCCTTTAAAATCAAGGGTCTTGCATGGAGTCAATCGGCTTGCTCACAATCTTATCCACACTTTATGTGTGGAACTGCCTTGGCGCTGGAAAAGTGCCGTGGCGGGGCCCGATGTGACCGTAAAAATCGCCGATTCCTGCCCTTGCCACATTTTTATGCAGAGCAATAAAAACGATATAAATCAATGTACTTAGCGCTTATGTTTGAGCTTGCGCACAATCTTGTCCACAGATTGTGTGCAGAACTTTAAGGGCCGTTGATGCCGCCTTGTTCATGGCGCTGCCTCATTTTTGCGCATCGAATTAATATTCTTTAAAATCAGTGGCTTAGGATAATTCCACCGCCTTGCGCACAATCTTGTCCACAGTAAATGTGCAGAACTTTTGTTTCGTTGAGTATTTGACATTGACTAAGCACGATTAGCTGCTATGCCTGTATTTTGCGCAGGTGGATATTCATGATGTAAATCAATGACTTAGCTTGCAGTGTTCATGCTTGCTCACAATCTTATCCACATAAAATGTGCAAAACTGCGCGCATCCGGCCGGGCCTTGCCGGCAGGCTGTGCATAAGGCGCACGCCGGCGCCACTTGCCGCCGGCGCGCCAACGCGCTACATTGCGCCATTCCGTCGCCGGCGCGCAATCGGGCATCGGCGCCTGATGTAACGCTGGGTACAATACAAGCTGTTCAGGCCGCAGTTCGCCTTCCCCTTATCAGGAGTTTCTTTTGCTCGCTATCTTCCAGGCCGCTGGCTGGCCCATCTGGCTGTTATTGATCGCTTCCATCGTGGCCCTGGCCCTGATCATCGAGCGCCTGCTGTATTTGCGCCGCGCCAAGATATTGCCCCGCAAACTGTTCGATGAAGTGGTGCAGGTGTATCGCAGCGGCAAGATCACGCCCGACACGGTGGCCAAGCTGGAAGCCAATTCGCCGCTGGGCGTGGTGCTGGCCGCCGCGCTGCGCAATGTCGACGCGCCGCGCGACGTGATGAAGGAATCGATCGAAGAGGCCGGCAGCGGCGTGGCCCACGTGCTGGAGCGCTACCTGACCACCCTGGGCACCATCGCCACCCTGGCGCCTTTGATGGGCCTGTTTGGCACGGTGGTGGGCATGATCGAGATCTTCGGCTCGCAAAACGCCAGTGGCTCCAATCCCGCGCAATTGGCGCACGGCATTTCCGTCGCCCTGTACAACACGGGCTTCGGCCTGGCCATCGCCATGCCGACGCTGGTCTTCTACCGCCACTTCCGCGCCCTCGTCGACAGTTTTGTGATTGACATGGAGCAGCAAGCGGTCAAATTCGTCGACATCGTCCACAGTGGCCGCAAATGAACTTCCGCAAAGGCAAGGGGCGTGAAGACCCCGAAATCAACCTGATTCCGTTCATCGACGTGCTGCTGGTGATCCTGATCTTCCTGATGGTCAGTACCACTTACAGCAAGTTTACGGAATTGCAGATCACCTTGCCGACGGCCGACGCCGAGCAGGCCAAGGAAAAGCCGCAGCAGATCGACGTCACCATCGACGCCAAGGGCAATTACACGGTGAACCGCGAAGCCGTCTCCTTCCGCGACGTGGCTGGCCTGGCCGATGCCCTGCAGGCGGCGGCAAAGGCGGCCAACGGCGGCAAGGCGCCCGCGCAGACGCCCGTGGTGGTGGTCAACGCCGACCAGTTCGCCATGCACCAGATGGTCATCCACGTCATGGAAGCGGCGCGCCTGGCCGGCTATGAAAAGCTGACGTTCGCGGCGCAGGCGGGCGGCAAGTAAGGCCAACCTTCAACCCCAAGCGAAGTGCCGGGGTCAGACCCGCCGGGTCTGACCCCAGGTGTCGCTTTCGGGTTCCAATTTTAGTTGACACGCATGCCCACATCCTCCCCCGCCAAGCTTGAAACCACTCTCACCCGCGCCTGGCTGCGCCGCGGGCCGCTGGCGTGCGCGCTGTGGCCCGTGTCGCTGCTGTTTGGCGCCCTGAGCGCCGTGCGGCGCGGCCTGTACCGCGCCAATCTCCTGCACGCCGAGCGCCTGCCCGTGCCCGTCGTCGTCGTCGGCAATATTTTCATTGGCGGCACGGGCAAGACGCCGCTGACGATCTGGCTGGTGCACGCCTTGCGCGACGCGGGCTTGCGCCCGGGCGTGATTTCGCGCGGCCATGGCAGCGCCGACCGGCTGCCGCGTGCCGTGACGGCCGCCTCCACGCCGCAGCAGGTGGGCGACGAGCCGCTGCTGATCTTCCAGCGCGGCGGCTGTCCCGTGATGGTGGGGCGCGACCGCGCTGCGGCGGGCAGGGCGCTGCTGGCCGCCCATCCCGACGTCGACGTGCTGGTGACGGACGACGGCTTGCAGCATTACGCCTTGCAGCGCGACGTGGAAATCGTGCTGTTCGATGGCCGCGGTGCCGGCAATGGCTGGCTGCTGCCGGCCGGGCCCTTGCGCGAATCGCCGCGCCGCCGGCGCGACGTGACGGTGATCAATGCGCCGGAGCTGTCCCCGGCGCTGGTGGCGCAGGTGGCGCCGCAGGGCGCCCTGGTGGTGCAGATGCGCCTTGATGGCGGCGTGGCCGAGCGCCTGGCGGACCGTGGCGAGCGCCTGCCCCTGGCGAACCTGGCGGCCAGCGGCCGGCGCATCGTGGCGGCGGCCGGCATCGGCAATCCGCAGCGCTTTTTCAGCATGCTGCGGGGCGCCGGCCTGCAGTTTGCGGAGCTGCCCCTGCCCGACCATCACGACTTCCTCGACCAGCCGTTTGCCGCGCTCGACACGGATGTGATCTTGATCACCGAGAAGGATGCAGTAAAATGTGCGCAAATTGAACATCTCAAAGATGACCCGAGACTGTGGGTCGTCCCGGTCAGTGCGCGCATCGATAGCGCGCTGGCCCAACAAATTGTGGAGAAATGTCGTGGACGCTCGACTGCTTGATATCCTGGTCTGCCCTGTTTGCAAGGGCCCGCTTGAACACGATAAGAAGGCGCAGGAACTGATTTGCCGCGCCGACCGCCTGGCCTACCCGATCCGCGATGGCATCCCCATCATGTGGGCGGACGAAGCGCGCACCCTGCTCGACGCAGTGGAATAAGGATGGCGTTCATCGTCATCATCCCGGCCCGCCTGGCCTCGACGCGCCTGCCCAACAAGCCATTGGCTGACCTGGGCGGCAAGCCCATGGTGGTGCGCGTGGCCGAGCAGGCGCTGCTTTCGGGGGCCGCGCGCGTCATCGTTGCCACCGACCACGAAGACATCCGCGCCGCCTGCGCCGCGCATGGCGTGGAAGCGTGCATGACGCGCAGCGACCATCCGTCGGGCACGGACCGCATCGCCGAGGTGGCCCGCACGCTGGGCTTGCCGCCGGACGCCGTCGTCGTCAACCTGCAGGGCGACGAACCGCTGATCGATCCGGCCCTGCTGGCCGCCTGCGCCGCGCAGATCAGCAGCACCGTTCCCATGGCCACGTGCGCGCACCCGCTGCACGAGGTGCTTGACGCATTCAACCCGAACGTCGTCAAGGTCGTGCTGGACAAGAACGGCCGCGCGCTGTATTTTTCGCGTGCCACCATCCCGTGGCACCGCGACGGCTTCGCGCAATCGAAGGACAGCCTGCCGGCCGGCTACGTGCCATTGCGGCATATCGGCCTGTATGCCTACAGCAATGCGTTCCTGCAGGAGTATCCGCAATTGTCCGTCTCGCCGCTGGAAGCCATCGAGGCGCTGGAGCAGCTGCGCGTGCTGTGGCACGGTGTGGCGATCGCCGTGCACGTCACGGACTCGGCCCCGGCCGCCGGCGTCGACACGCCGGAAGACCTGGCCAGGGTCCAGGCGCACTACCGTCACGCCACCTGAGAAACGTCCATGGCTGCGTTGTCCCGCCTTGCAGTGCATGCGTACTGTCTGTGGCGAGTCGCCGTGCCCTGAACGTCAAAAACGTCCATGGCTGCGTTGTCCCGCCTTGCAGTGCATGCGTACTGTCTGTGGCGAGTCGCCGTGCCCTGAACGTTAAAAACGTCCATGGCTGCGTTGTCCCGCCTTGCCGTACATGCGTACTGTCTGCGGCGGGACGCCTTGCCCTGAACGTTTTTCAGGCGCCGTGCGTGCGCGGGAAAAATTTTATGCGGGGCCTGCCACAAAAAACCACATTTTGAAACGTCCGCTTCGATAATTGCTGGCTTTGATCAATCAGGGCATAGCAAATCGACAGCAAACTGGCGTTTCGGGGATTTTTTGTGGTAAGTTTCGTAGGGAAAGATAGTCATAGCAACACCATCTAAAAAAAATACACATACCACCATCCAAAATCTGTTTTTTAGGAACTTTCAATGCGTCTGATACTTTTAGGAGCACCCGGTGCCGGCAAGGGCACCCAAGCTAACTTCATCAAAGAAAAATACAATATTCCACAAATCTCCACGGGCGACATGCTGCGCGCGGCGATCAAGGAAGGTACCGAACTGGGCCTGGCCGCGAAAAAAGTCATGGATGCGGGCGGCCTGGTGTCGGACGACATCATGATCGGCCTGGTCAAGAACCGCCTGCAGGAAGCCGATTGCGCCAATGGCTACCTGTTCGACGGTTTCCCGCGCACCATCGCGCAAGCGGACGCCATGAAGGATGCCGGCATCAATGTCGACTACGTGCTGGAAATCGACGTGCCCGATGAATCGATCATCGAGCGCATGGATGGCCGCCGCAGCCACCCGGGTTCGGGCCGCGTCTACCACGTCAAGTTCAACCCGCCCAAGGTCGACGGCGTCGATGACATCACCGGCGAGCCGCTGATCCAGCGCGACGACGACAAGGCGGAAACCGTCAAGAAACGCCTGGACGTGTACCACAACCAGACGAAGGTCCTGCTGGGCTACTACAATGACTGGGCCAAGTCCGGCCTGCCAGGCGCACCGAAATACCGCCGCATCGCCGGCGTCGGCCCGGTCGAGCAAATCCGCGACAGCGCATTTGCCGCCCTGGCGGAATAAGCAGTTTTGAAAAGCGGACCTGAGTGTCCGCTTTTTTTGTGCCCGCTTTTCGCCAGCGGCACCGTATCGTTTCTTTTGGTGGCAGAAGTTTTTTGCAGGTCGTGTTTTCCTGGCTGCGCGTGCCTATCCGGTGCGGTCTGCGGCTGTTGGCAATGACGTCGTATAAAAACAGAAGGGGACGATATGGCAGCCAGTCTGTGGTTTGCGGTAGCCTGCGGCGTGATCGCCGTGGTGTATGGTTTGGTGTCGCGTAGCTGGATCCTGCGCCAGGACCCCGGCAACGCGCGCATGCAGGAAATCGCCCTGGCCATCCAGCAGGGCGCGGCCGCCTATCTGGCGCGCCAGTACCGCACCATCGCCATCGTCGGCGTGGTGCTGCTGGTGGCCATCTATGCCTTGCTGGGCCTGCACACGGCGCTGGGCTTCCTGATCGGCGCCGTGCTCTCCGGCGCCTGCGGCTTCATCGGCATGAACGTCTCCGTGCGCGCCAACGTGCGCACGGCGCAGGCGGCCACCCATGGCATCAACCAGGCCCTCAACGTGGCCTTCAAGGGCGGGGCCATCACGGGCATGCTGGTGGTCGGCCTGGGCTTGCTGGGCGTGACCCTGTTCTACTGGCTGCTGGTGACGACGGGCGCGCCCGGCCTGACGCAGCACGACTTGATCAAGCCCCTGATCGGCCTGGCCTTCGGCGCCTCGCTCATTTCCATCTTCGCGCGGCTGGGCGGCGGCATCTTCACCAAGGGCGCCGACGTGGGCGCGGACCTGGTGGGCAAGGTGGAAGCGGGCATCCCCGAGGACGATCCGCGCAACCCGGCCGTCATCGCCGACAACGTGGGCGACAACGTGGGCGACTGCGCCGGCATGGCGGCCGACCTGTTCGAAACCTATGTCGTGACCCTGATCGCCACCATGCTGCTGGGGGCCCTGCTGATGGCCGAGGCCAGCAGCGTGGCCATCATCTACCCGCTGCTGCTGGGCGCCGTCTCCATCCTCGCTTCCATCGTCGGCTGCTCGATGGTGAAAACGGCCCCCGGCAAGAAGATCATGTCGGCCCTGTACACGGGCCTGTGGTGGGCGGCCGGCCTGTCGCTGGTCGGCTTCGCGGTGGTGACGTGGCTGCTGTGGCCCGACGACGCCATGCGCTACAAGATGCTGGGGGCCACCGTCGTCGGCATCGTCCTCACGGGCCTGATGGTGTACATCACCGAGTACTACACGGGCACGGATTTCAAGCCCGTGCGCCACATCGCCGAAGCGTCGACGACGGGCCACGGCACGAATATCATCGCCGGCCTGGGCGTGTCGATGAAGTCCACCGCGTATCCGGTGCTGGCCGTCTGCGTCGCCATCCTCGTCTCGTACCAGCTGGCGGGCCTGTATGGCATCGCCATCGCCG
>CAUSDR010000270.1:0-7905 GCA_963530105.1 uncultured Janthinobacterium sp. | reverse complement strand
GTAGACCGCCATGTAGGGATCGGGCTGCAGGGCGGCCGTGGACGCCACGTTGATGACGGCGCCACGCCCTTGCGCCAGCATGTGCGGCAAGGCGCAATGCGTCAATTCCATGAGCGCCGTGCAATTGACGGCCACTTCGGCCGACTGGCGCGCCAGGTCGATACCGTCGAACGGGCCGTGCGTGGCGAAACCCGCACTGTTGACCAGCACGTCCGGCGGCATGCCCAGCGCGCACGCCTGCACATACGCGGCTGCGGCGGCGCCGGGCTGGCCCAGGTCGGCCACCAGCGCATGCGCGCGGATGCCATGACGCCGGGCAAGGTCGCGGGCCAGGCTGTCGAGCACGGGGCCGGAGCGGGCCAGCAGCAGCAAGTGGGCGCCGCGCGCGGCCAGGGTTTCCGCAAAGACGCGGCCGATGCCGGACGAGGCGCCCGTGATCAGCACGGTCTGCTGGTTAAAGTTGTATGGAAACATGGCAAAGGTGTCGTAGTGAAGAAGAGTTTCACTGTAAACTGTCGACATTAGTCCACGGTCAAGGGGAAATCATGCGCATCGGAGAAATTACCCGCCTGACGGGCGTATCGAAGGATACGGTGCGTTTCTACGAGCGCCAGGGCTTGCTGGATGCGGCGCCGCAGCCGGGCATGACGAATAACTACAAGGAATACTCGGCGCAGGCGCTGCGGCGCATCGAGCTGATCGGCCATGCCAAGGCGCTGGGCTTTACACTGAAGGAAATCGGCGAAGTGATTGCGGTATGGCAGGAAAATGCCCTCGATGGCGACACCAAGCGGGCCATGCTGGCAGCTAAAATCGCCCAGATCGACGACAAGGCCCGTTCGATGGCCGTGCTGCGCGCCGGCCTTGCCGATGCGCTGGCGAAGGTGGAGACAGGCTGCCACGACGTGGCGCCAGGACAGAGACAAGGATAATCAATGAGCAATTCCATGAGCAATGCAATCAGCCAGGCAATCGGCAATTACTACACGCAATACCGCCACCTGGCGCTCGACGGCGCGAAGCCGCCGCCCACCGCGCAGCAGATCGCCGCCATCGAAGCGCTGCTGGAAGCGCCCCTGCCGCCCGCCTTCCTGGCCTTCCTGCAAGTGGCCAACGGCGCCTATGCCGACTATGCCTGCGACGTGCCCGATGGCGAAGGGGGGGGGGGAAAGATGGGTTTCAACACCTTCTTCAGCGCCGAGGAAGGCGATTTCTGCGATGAAACCCTGGTCGGCGAAATCCGCGCGGCGCGCCAGCACCTGGCCATGCCTGCGCAAATCCTGCCCTTCGCCCGCGATGGCGGCAATTCCATGGTCTTTCTCGACCTGACGCCGGAAGGCGGCGGCCGGGTCGTCAGCTACGTGCAGGAGTTGCCGGGCTGGACGGGACGCCGCGCCCACGGCTTCATCGCATTGGCGCCGTCGTTCGATGCCTGGCTGGACAGCCTGTACATCGACCGCGACACGGTGCTGGAGGAACTCGAACACAGCGTCACGCAGCCGTCGCACCTGGCGGCGATGGCGCAATGGCTCGATATCGGCATGCCGGACTGGCGCCGCGATGCGGGCATCGCGGCCCTGTTTGCGCTGAAACAAGTGGAACTGTACGCTAGCGAACAGGACTAGTCCTACGGGAATGATCGTGCGTGTCCTATGGGTGTGCGCGGGCTGGCGGCTTAACATTGTCGCCAGCTTGCAGAAAACACCATCTACGACACGAAAGGATTTTCCATGCGTATTTCCACCACCAGTTCCCGCGGCCCTAGCCTGAAAAGCGTGGCCATCGGCGCCGCCGTGGCGCTCTTGAGCGGCATCGCCATCAACAGCATCGCTGCCGCCGCGCCTGGCGCCTACGACAAGCAATTCCTCAGCAAGGCGGCCGACGCGGGCAGCACGGAAATCGCCGCCAGCAAAGTGGCGCAAAGCAAGAGCGGCAACGGGGAAGTCAAGGCCTTCGCCGCCTCCATGGTGACGGACCACGGCAAGGTGGCAGAGGAACTGAAGCAGCTGGCCAGCAGCAAGCAGATCGACGTCAGCGAGCAGCCCGGCGCCAGGCACCAGGCGCAGATCGATAAGCTGAGCCGCCTGGAAGGGGCGCAGTTCGACAAGGAATACGCGGCCCGCATCGGGGTGGCGGCGCACAAGGAAGCCGTCAAACTGTTTACGGACGCCAGCCAGAAAGCCAGCGATCCCGACATCAAGGCTTTCGCCGCCAAGACATTGCCAAAGCTGCAACAGCACCTGGAAATGGCCACGGCCCTGCATGCGGCGCTGGCAAAATAGGACGACAAGGCGCTGCACAGGCAGCGCATAACTGGCGAACAAGCAGCGTGTCAGCCTTCAATTAGCAGCGAATAGACGCGAAATAAGCAGTGAATAAAGACGAAATAAGCAGAAAATAAGCAGCAAATATGCAGCAAGATGCTTGCCGTACGTGCTGTACGGCAAGTACTCGCGCTCTTGGCTTACAATGCGGCAACTTCGTTTTTGGCGACGCCATGATCCCATGCAGCTACTCAAGAAAACCGGCCTGATCGCGGCCGCCGTCCTGTTCATCGTCTTGCTGGCCGCCTGGCTGTTCATCAAGGTGGCCGCTGCCCGCAATGCCACCGTGTATGCGCAGAAATGGAACGACAAGGGCACGTGCGTGATCAAGACCTTCGTGCCCCACTACGGCGACGGCGTGCCGCACAACATCGTGCGCGCCCTCAGCACGTCCACCTTCTTCCGCGTGTACCACAAGGATGGCACCTTGTTGGAAAGCACGGAATGGGTGCTGGACATGCATGAAGACGGCATACTCGACTATGCGCGCTGGGGCCAGAACCGCGCCATCTATCCCACCGACCTGGGCTACGAGGGCTGGACCCTGCCCGAATGCGCGTGAGCGCATGGGCGGCAAGCGCATGAACGACAAAACCATGCATGAAAAGAAGCCAAGGGGCTTGCGCGGGCCGTGGAGCGACGCGCCCTATGCCCCCACGCTGCACCATTTCCTCGGTCCCTTCGACGTCTATGACCGCGAAGAAACCCTGGGCGTGGAGCTCGACACCTGGGACATGAATGACGCGGCCCAGCGCGCCGCCCTGATACGCCGCGACATCACCTCGCAATACAAGGAGCTCAGCTACCGCCACCGCCATGTGCTGCTGCAGCGACTGGAACAGGCGCTGCAAGACCCTGATTACGATTTCGCCGCCCTCCTCGAACATGACCCGGAAAGCACGCACGCCCTGCCCGCCCTGTGGGACGAGATGGCCGATCCGCGCGCTTTTTTTGCGGATATCTATCGGCTGGCGCGGCAGGACTGGCGCGCCGACCTGGACAGGGCGGCGGCGGAAGACCCGGCCAGCTGGTAGCGCCCGTATCAGCCCGTATCAGCCCGTATCAGCCAGTATCAGCCAGTATCAGCCGGAATCAGCCGGCGCCTGCCGCGCCCTTGCTCACGCCACTGGCGCCTGTCCGGCTAGCCAGCTGCCGCGATGGCTGTCAGGGCCGCGGCGGCAAGTGCGCCCGGGCGCAGGCCAGCATCCGCCGGCCCGCTTCGGCCAGGGCCGGGTCCGGGTCCGGGTCCGCCTGCAGGATCCTGCCGCCGCTGTTCTGCCCGTCGTAACTGCCCAGCATGGCCGCATACAGGGTGGCCTGGTCTTGCCGGCGCCACGTGGCGTCGCCTGCATTGCCGGGCGCGGCAGGCATGCCGGCGCTGAAGTAACTGTACAGGCCGCCGACCTGTTTCTCGTGCAGCCATTCCATCAATTGCACGATGCGGTATTGTTCCAGCAGGGTCAAATCGCTGACATGCGCGCCGGACAAGGCGTAATACAGTTCCAGGCGCGCCATCCAGTTGCCCTTCTTGCCGGCCGCCACCAGGCCATCCCAGGCGGGACCGGCACGCACGCTGGCCACGGCTCCCCGCGCGGCGATCCACGCATCGACAGAAGCCTGGTCCGGCACGGGGCCATAATCGCCGGGCGCGCGGCAGATAAACTGGCGGACATCGGGGCCGCCATCCTTGAGCGCGCCGGCAATCTGCGCGGCAACCTTGTCGCCGATGCGCAGCAGGCGCGTGCCATAACTTTCCATGGTCCAGCGCGCAGGCAAGCGGCCCAGCCAGGCCAGCGCATCGTCATTGGCCCTCGCTTGCACGGCATAGGCGGCGATCTTCGCCTGCATGCTGGCATCTTTCTGCTGCTGCGCCAGCTTGAGCGCATCCTGCTCCTCGTCATGGCGGCTGCTGGTCTTGGCCACTTGCATGCATTGCTGCAAGGCGTCAGGCTTTCCCTGCCAGCATGATGCCGGGACCTTGAGCTGCCAGCGCATGCTGACGGTTTTCAGCACATAATGCTCCTCGCCCGCTTCCCCTTTGACATGGGCGCGCCCGTCCGCTTTCGTCACGCCTTGCGTCAGCTGCTTGCCGCCCGCCGTGCTCCAGGTATACGGGTCATCGTCCTGCGGCACGCCGGGCGCCGCGTACAGGGTCAGGTAATGAGGCGCATCGGCAGGCGCTTCGGCGGCGGCATTGGCCAGCGGGGACAGCAGGGATAAGGCGAGTAAAGTTGTTCTGGGTAACAGTTTCAGCATGAAGCGATCGAATCAATGCAGTTCGGTATGGCAGGCGCAGTCGTGACCGCTGGCCGCTTCGGACAGGTTTTGCAGGATGGCGCAGTCTTGCGAGGGCTGCGGCTGGTCGCACTGGTGGCGCAGGGTCACCAACTGCTGCTGCAAGGTTTGCAGGTTCGCCATCTGTTCGGCGATGCGCAGGATGTGATGGTCGAGCAATTCATTGACGCTCTGGCAACCTTCCGCCGGATTGTTCTTAAATTCCAGCAAGGCGCGGATATCCGTCAAGCCGATCTGCAGCGAACGGCAATGGCGGATGAATTGCAACCGTTCCTGGTGCTCTTCCCGGTATTCGCGGTAGCCGGCGCTGTTGCGGCCAGGTTCCTGCAGCAAGCCTGCCTTTTCATAGTAACGCACGGTTTCTACGTCACAATCTGTCCGTTTGGCCAGTTCTCCGATACGCATGGCATCCTCTTTTCATTCCAACATGCAAATTCTACTTGACCCTGTAGCGGCTACAGGGTTTCTAATGGAAGCATACACGAATCCTGAAGGATGATGCGATGCCGCACGACAGCCACGATCACGACCACGACCACAAGCATGACCATGGGCACAAGCAGGCGCCAGCCGCGCCGGCCGCCGCCAGCTGCTGCTCCAGCCAGCATGCGTGTTCGTCCACGCCCGCCGCCAGCACGGCGCCCGCCCTGCCCAGCGCGCCCATCGACGGCGCCAGTACGGCCAAGTACCGCATCGCCAACATGGATTGCCCCACGGAAGAACGCCTGATCCGCAACAAGCTGGCGAATCTGGCCGGCGTCGTGGGCCTCGATTTCAACCTGATGAACCGCGTGCTGGACGTGCACCACACCCTGCCCTCGCTGGCCACGGTGGAAGCGGCCCTGCACGGCATCGGCATGCAGGCCGTGCCCATGGAAGCGGGCGCGGCAGTGGTGCGCGATCCCCATGAAGGCAGCCTGAGCCGCCTGCAAAAAGGCTTGCTGGTGGTGTCCGGCCTGGCCGCGGCGGGCGCCGAAGCGCTGGCGTGGACGACGCACGAAGACAGCTCGCCCCTCGTCATTGCCCTGGCCCTGCTGTCGATCGCGACGGGCGGCTGGCCAACCTTGAAAAAGGGCTGGATCGCCCTGAAAAGTTTCACCCTGAACATCAATTTCCTGATGAGCTTGGCGGTGTTCGGCGCCATCGCCATCGGCCAGTGGCCGGAAGCGGCCATGGTCATCTTCCTGTTCGCCATCGCCGAGCTGATCGAGGGCCTGTCGCTGAACCGCGCGCGCAATGCCGTGCAAAGCCTGATGCAGCTGGCGCCCGACGTGGCCAGTGTCGCCGACGCCAGCGGCGCCTGGCAGCAGGTGCCCGTCGCCACGGTGGCCATCGGCGCCGTCATGCGCGTGAAACCGGGCGAGCGCATCGCGCTCGACGGCATCGTGGCCAGCGGCGACTCGTCCGTCAACCAGGCGCCCATCACGGGCGAAAGCATGCCGGTGGACAAGGCTCCTGGCGACGTCGTGTATGCGGGCACCATCAATGAACGGGGCGTGCTGGACGTCACGGTGACGGCCAACAGCGGCAACAGCACCCTGGCCAAGATCGTCAAGGTGATCGAGGAAACCCAGGGCAAGCAGGCGCCCACGCAGCGTTTTGTCGACAATTTCGCCCGCTACTACACGCCCGCCGTCGTCGTCTTCGCCCTGCTGGTGGCCGTGCTGCCGCCCCTGCTGACGGGCGCGCCCTTCATGGCCTGGGTCTACAAGGCGCTGGTGATGCTGGTGATCGCCTGCCCGTGCGCGCTCGTCATTTCCACGCCCGTCACGGTCGTCAGCGGCCTGACGGCGGCCGCGCGGCGCGGCATCCTCGTGAAAGGCGGGCAATTCCTGGAAACGGGCTACCGCATCAAAGCCATCGCCGTCGACAAGACGGGCACCTTGACCATGGGCAAACCGGCCGTCACGGACGTGGTGGCCCTGGAAGGCGGCAGCCGCGACGCCATCCTGCTGCTGGCCGCCAGCCTGGACGCCAATTCAGCCCACCCGCTGGCCGCCGCCATCGTCAAGGCCGGTCCGCCCGCCGGCAGCCACTTGCCGGTGACCCAGTTTGCCGCCCTGCATGGGCGTGGCGTGCGCGGCAGCATAGCCGGCCAGACGTATTACCTGGGCAATGCCCGCCTGATGGCGGAATTGAACGTGCTGACGCCGGAGCTGCAAGCCGTCCTGGCGCGGCTGGAACAGCAAGCCTACACGGCCATGGTGCTGGCCACGCAGGCCGGCGCGCTGGGCGTCATCGCCGTGGCCGACGTGCTGCGCCCGACGGCGGCCGCCGCCATCGCCCGCCTCAATGCGCTGGGCGTCACCACCGTGATGCTGACGGGAGACAATCTGCTGACGGCGCAGCGCATCGCGCAAGACGTGGGCGTCAGCGTGGTCAAGGCCGAATTGCTGCCGGAAAACAAGCTGGACGAAATCAAGGCCTTGCAGCAGCAGTTCGGCGTGGTCGCCATGCTGGGCGACGGCGTCAACGATGCGCCCGCCCTGGCGCAGGCGGACATCGGCTTTGCCATGGGCGCGGCCGGCAGCGACACGGCCATCGAGACGGCGGACGTGGCGCTGATGGATGATGAACTGGGCAAATTGCCCGAATTCATCAGCCTGAGCCAGCGCACGCGCCGCATCCTCGTGCAAAACATCAGCTTTGCCATCGGCATCAAGGCCGTCTTCTTCGGCCTGGCCCTGGCCGGCATGGCCACCTTGTGGATGGCCGTGTTCGCGGACGTGGGCGCCAGCCTGCTGGTGGTGGCGAACGGCTTGCGATTGCTGCGTAAAAACAGCAACGAGGCGCAAGGGTAACTAAATTCCTGGCAAAAATAGTTCCATCTGGACAATTCATGTAAAAAACGCTACTTTGGTGCCTGTTTTTCACCGCCAAAGTAGCCGATGACCTTACTGCCCCGTTTGACCCTGCTGGCCGCCGCGCTGGCCCCCCTTCTTGCCAGCGCCGGCCTGCATGCCGAAGCGATGTACTTCACCCCCTGCGCCGATACGGCCGTGCCCGGCAGCCTGTGTTCGGGCTTGAACGTGCCGGGCAGCTACGATGCCCAGGGACGCGCCGTCGGCGAGCCGGACGCCATGCACGTCTTCGTGCGCAAGATCGCCGCCGATGTGTCTGCCGGCAAGCCGGCCAAGGGCACGCTGTGGCTGGTGGCGGGCGGACCGGGCGAATCGGGCGCCGCCTTCTACAGCCTGCTGCCCACCCTGCGCCGCAGCTTTCCCGGCTTTGAATTCCTCATCCCCGACCACCGCGGCACGGGGCATTCCTCGCGCCTGTGCAAGGT
>CAUSDR010000269.1:0-7940 GCA_963530105.1 uncultured Janthinobacterium sp. | reverse complement strand
TTTCGAGGAAGCCAAGGGCGGCCGGCGGCCCATGGGCGCGGAACACGGCGCGCGCACGGACCGCAGCAGCTGGCTGGAGCAGCGCGAGCGCGAGGCGGCGGAACTCGGCTACGCGCGCCAGCCCTACTGCGTCATCATCGGCGGCGGCCAGGGCGGCATCGCGCTGGGCGCCCGCCTGCGCCAGTTGAACGTCCCCACCATCATCATCGAAAAAAACGCGCGTCCCGGCGACAGCTGGCGCAAGCGCTACAAGTCGCTGTGCCTGCACGACCCCGTCTGGTACGACCACATGCCCTACATCCCGTTTCCCGACAACTGGCCCGTCTTCACGCCGAAGGACAAGGTCGGCGACTGGCTGGAAATGTACACCAAGGTGATGGAGCTGAATTACTGGGGTTCGACTTCCTGTGAGTCGGCCAGCTTCGACGCGGCCACGGGCGAGTGGACGGTGCGGGTGCTGCGCGACGGCCAGCCCGTCACCCTGAAACCGAAACAGCTGGTGCTGGCCACCGGCATGTCGGGCAAGGCCAACATGCCGGCCTTCAAGGGCATGGACGTGTTCCAGGGCGAGCAGCAGCACTCGTCGCAGCATCCGGGGCCGGATGCGTATGTGGGCAAGAAGGTGGTGGTGGTCGGCGCCAACAATTCGGCGCACGACATCTGCGCCGCCCTGTGGGAAGCTGGCGTGGACGTGACCATGGTGCAGCGCTCGTCGACGCACATCGTCAAGTCCGATTCCCTGATGGACCTGGCCCTGGGCGACCTGTATTCGGAACGCGCGCTGGCGGCCGGCATGACCACAAACAAGGCCGACCTGACGTTCGCCTCGATTCCGTACAAGATTCTGGCGGATTTCCAGAAACCCGTGTTCCAGGCCATCCGCGAGCGCGACGCGGATTTTTATGCGCGCCTGGAGGAGCGCGGCTTCATGCTGGACTTTGGAGACGACGATTCCGGCCTGTTCATGAAATACCTGCGGCGCGGCTCCGGCTACTACATCGACGTGGGCGCATCGGAGCTGGTCGCCGACGGCAAGATCAAGCTGAAAAGCGGCGTCGGCGTGCAGGAACTGAAGGCGCACTCCATCGTGCTGTCCGACGGCACGGAACTGCCGGCCGACCTGGTGGTGTACGCCACCGGCTACGGCTCCATGAATGGCTGGGCGGCCGACCTGATCTCGCCGGAAGTGGCGAACAAGGTGGGCAAGGTGTGGGGACTTGGCTCCGCCACGACGAAGGATCCGGGTCCGTGGGAAGGCGAGCAGCGCAACATGTGGAAACCCACGCAGCAGCAAGCGCTGTGGTTCCACGGCGGTAACCTGCACCAGTCGCGCCACTACTCGCAATACCTGTCGCTGCAGCTCAAGGCACGCATGGAGGGACTGGCGACGCCCGTGTACGGGCAGCAGGAGGCGCATCACCTGGCGTGATCTTGATTTGCTGGACGAAAAAAAGCGGCGGGCCTTGGCCCGCCGCTTTTTCCATTTCACCCCAGGAGCAAGTACCGGGGTCGGGTTTATAAATTACTGCTTGATCGCTTCGATCGCAAACGTCAGGGTGACGTCATCGCTGACGGCTGGCGCATATTTGCCGGCGTTGAATTCCGAGCGCTTGATCTTGGCCGTGGCGTTGGCGCCGCAAGCGTCTTTTTTCAGCATCGGGTGCGGGGCGCAGGTGAACGAGGTGACGGTCAGGGTCACTGGCTTGGTCACGCCTTTCAGGGTCAGGTTGCCTTCCACGGACGCCAGCTTGTCGCCGTCGAAATTGAACTTGGTCGATTTGTAGGTGGCGACCGGGTACTTGGCCGTGTCGAGGAAGTCTTCGCCCTGGATGTGCGAGTTGAACAGGGTCGAACCCGTGTCGACGGACTTGGTGTCGATCAGCACTTCGACGGCGCCCGTCTTGGCGGCGCGGTCCAGGGTGATCTTGCCGGTGGTGTTATTGAAACGGCTTTGCTGCGTCGAGAAGCCCATGTGGGTGTACTCGAAACGGGGGAAGGTGTGGCTGCCGTCGATGACATAGACTTCAGGCGCGGCAACAGCGGACAGGGAGAAGCCGGCGGCGGCGATAAAAGCGAGCAGTTTTTTCATTGTAGTTTCCTGACAGGGAGTGGTGGATGTCAAAACCGCAACCGGCCGCAGGCGAGTGGCGCATGCGGCTGATTGTCTGGCTTCAGTTGCAATAGATTATGCATGGCATGAAGATCGATGTAAAACGGAAAATATGCCTAGTTAGCATCGAAAAAATCGATAATAACGGCCATTGTGTCCATAACAGCGCCTTCTGCTGCCGATTATTGTCCGCATTGGCAAAAATATCCAGCGTTATCCAAGCCTTCAGATGAGAATGATTCTTGTTATTATTTGATGGACTTGCTATCATGGCGGGCTTTGATAACGGGGAAACGCGCGGTGCTTGAACGCTATTACCAGGAATTGCTGCGCCTGATTTCGCGCTCCACCGGCTGCCGCGACAAGGCGCAGGACGTGGTGCAGGAAGCCTATGCCCGCATCCTGGCGCGCAAGCCGCTCGGCGGCGCCCCCACCTTGCGCGGCGACGCGGCGCCCGACAGCGGCCAGCGCGCGCTGCTCTACGTGACGGCGAAAAACATCGCCATCGACGAACAGCGGCTGCACCAGCGCCGGCCGCACGACGACATCGACACGCCCGAACTGCAGCTGCGCGCGCCGCGCGCCGACGAACCGGAACAGCGGCTGCACGACCGGCAAACCATGGAACGCCTGCTGGCCATCATCGACGCCTTGCCACCGCGCTGCCGCCAGGCCTTCGCACTGTACAAGTTCGATGGCCTGAGCCAGATCGAGATCGCCGCGCAGATGGGCATCTCCGTCAACATGGTGGAAAAACATATCATCAATGGCATGCTCGCCTGTAAAAAAGGCTTGCCCGACCGCGACACTGGAAAACACAGCGCATGAGACCCGACCCTATTCCGGCAGACGAGATCGACTTCCAGGCCGCGCAATGGCTGCTGCGCCACGATACGGGCCTGGCCGCGCCCGAGCTGGCGGCGCTGCACGCCTGGCTGGCCGCCGATGCGCGCCACCAGCACGCCTGGGATGCGCTGGCGCGCACCGACGCCCTGCTGGCCAGCCTGCCCGCGCAGCGCGTGAAAGCCTTCAGCCAGCCGGCGCCAGGCGCGCCGGTTCGCGTGTCGCTGCTGCAGCGGTTGGCGCAATTACAGCTGGCAGCCAGCCATGTGCCGCGCAGCGCGCTGGCCGGCGGCTGCCTGCTGCTATGCGGCCTGCTGGCCTGGCCGCTGGCCGGCCACCTGCGCCAGCCCGGCTTCCAGCATGACTACAGCACGGTGCGCGGCCAGTTCGCCACGCAGATCCTGCCCGACGGCAGCCGCATCGAACTCGATAGCGGCAGCGCCGTCGACGTGGCACTGTACCGCGACCGGCGCAGCGTGCGCCTGCTGCGCGGCCAGGCCATGTTCCACGTGCAGGCCGACCCTGCGCGGCCATTCCAGGTGGTGGCGGGAGCGACCACGGCCACGGTGCTGGGCACGCATTTTTCCGTGCGCCATGTGGGCGGCGCCACGCAGGTGAGCGTGGCGCAAGGCACGGTGCGCGTGGCCAGTGACGGCGGCGCGCCTGCCGCCGTGCTGCAGGCGGGCGACGCCATTACCGTCACGCCACAGGGCGCGACCGCGCTGGCCAGGGTGAATGCGCAAGCGGTGGGCAACTGGCGCCAAGGGCGTCTCAATTTCGAGAATGCCACCCTGGCCGAGGCGCTGGCGGAATTCGAGCGCTATGGCGATTCGGGCCTCGTGCTCGGCGATCCGTCCCTGGCCAGCCTGCGCCTGAACGGCAGCTTCGACGCAAAGCTGCCGGCGCAATTCGCCGATGCCCTGCCACTGGCCTTGCCCGTGCGCCTCGTGCGCCAGGACGGCAAGCTGCATATCCTCGCCCGCTGACCTGTTTGCGCATGCGGCGAAATAAAATCACTCCACACGTCAGGGTAAATGATACTCATTCGTTTTAACTATGAATGATCACCACATCACCATAGGAAAAACATGCACATGAACCCGCCACGCCATCGCTTGCACGCCCGCCTCTCTCCCCTGTTCCTGGCCATCGGCCTGGCCTTTGCCACGCCGGCCCTGCAGGCCACCGCTGCGCCGGCGGCGCAGGTGGAATGGCGCATCCCTGCCCAGCCCCTGAACCGCGCCCTGAATGAACTGGCGCGCCAGGCCGGCATGGTGCTGCTGGCCGACGCCCGCCTGACGGAAGGCCGCCACAGCGCGCCGCTGCAGGGACGCCACTCGCTGCCCGAGGCGCTGCGCCAGCTGCTGGCCGGCAGCGGCCTGCAGGCGCAGCTGCAAGGCGGCACGACCATCATCATCAGCGCGCCCGCGCCCGCAGCAGCCGGCGCAGGCGCCGTGCAGATCGGCACCCTGCGCGTGAATGGCCAGGGTGGCCGCGGCACGTTCGAAACGGACGACACGGACCCCGCCGACCTGCCCTACGTCACGCCGGCCGCCTCGGTGTACATCGGACGCGAGCAGATCGAGCGCTTCCGCGGCACCTCGCCGGCCGACATCTTCAAGGGCGTGGCCGGGGTGCAGGTGGGCGACAGCCGCAACAGCGGCGCCGTCGATGTCAACGTGCGCGGCATGCAGGGCCAGGGCCGCGTGCCCGTGCTGATCGACGGCAGCCTGCAATCGTCCACCGTCTACCGCGGCTACGCGGGCATTGCCGACCGCAGCTACATCGACCCCGACCTGATCAGCGCCATCCGCATCGACAAGGGCCCCAACCTGTCGGCGCAGGGCGCCGGCGCCATCGGCGGCATGGTCAGCATGCAGACCCTGCGTCCGGAAGACATCCTGCTGGCGGGCCAGCGCACGGGCGTGCGCCTGCGCGGCGGCATCCAGGACAACAGCGTCCCGGCGCCCGATGATTTCGGCAGCGCGCCGCGCACGCAGCGCAACAAGCTGGGCGACCCGCGCAGCGGCTTTGGCAGCATCGCCGTGGCCACGCGCCAGGACGACTACGACCTGGTGGCCGCCTTCAGCCACCGCAGCATCGGCAATTATTTTTCCGGCACGCGCGGTTTCAAGCGCTACCAGCTGCCCAATGCATGGGGCGGCGACGATGGCGTGACGCAGTTCTTCAAGAAAGGCGATGAAGTGCTCAACACGGCCAACCGCACCACTTCCGCCCTGCTGAAGGCCATCCTGCGCCTGCCGCACGAACAGAAGCTGGAGCTGGGCTACCGCTACTTCGACAGCAGCTACGGTGAAATCATGCCGTCGCAAATCTACCGCAACAGCACCGGCAGCATCCCCCAGTGGGACCCCAGCGAAGTGCGCACCAACGCGCTGACGGCGCGCTACGAGTGGAAGCCCGAAGGCCAGCAGCTGATCGACCTGAAGGCCAACCTGTGGCTGACGGACATGCAGAGCAAGTCGCGCAACGGCGACATCTTCAGCAATCCGCTGGAAGGCAAGCCCAATCCGGGCGACCATGAATGCAAGGAGTGCGTGGAAGTGCTGTACCTGGCGAAGAACCAGGCGCGCCGCGTCGGCGCCGACCTGACGAATACCTCGCGCTTCGCCACCGCCATGGGCGCGCTCAAGCTCGATTACGGCCTGTCGCTGCAGAACGAGGATATCGGCCCGGCCGACAGCGTGCGCATTCTCGATGAAGACTTGAACGCCAATCACACCCTGCGCAACGGCAAGCGCCACGAGCAGAGCGCCTTCGCCTCGCTGCAGTGGCAGGCGCGCGACTGGCTGACCATCGACGCGGGCGGGCGCTTCCAGCGCTTCGACACGCGCGACCGCAACCGCCGCGCGGAGCAGCAGTACCATCCGCAGGGCTGGCAATGGGTCACCATGTGGGACAAGGACGGCGACCAGATCGGCGCCGCGAAATGGTACCAGGATGCGCAGGGCAAGTTTACGCCCGCCACGAATCCCGCGCTGGTGGGCGGCATGGTGGAAAACTATGGCGCAGAACCGGCGCCGCTGGACCTGTCGCAGGTGGACCAATGGAGCGGCAACGGCTATGTCTTCCGCGACGCCATCCCCGGCCTGTTCAAGTACAGCACGCCGATCCGCCGCCAGGACCACGGTTTTTCGCCCACTGTTGCCCTGACGGCGCGCCTGTCCGACAGCGTCAGCCTGTTCCTGCGCGACGCGCGCGGCTTGCGCATGCCCAGCCTGTACGAATCGACGATGGGCTTTTCGGCCACGTATTCGTCGCCGCTGCGGGCCGAACGCAGCCACAACCGCGAAATCGGCGTCAGCCTGGTGAAGGATGGCGTGTGGAGCGCCGCCGACAAGCTGCGCCTGCGCGTCTCCTACTTCGACAACGTCACGCACGGCTACATCACGCGCCGCCCGATACCGGACTTGCCGGCCTACGCGCAGAATTTCTCGATGGCGAACACGGACAAATACAGCGTCTCGGGCATCGAACTGCAATCGGCGTATGACCGCGGCGCGGTGTTCGCCGATTTTTCCGGCACCTGGAACCGCAAGACGATGATCTGCGACGCGGCCACGGCGGCGTACCTGCGCAAGGCCAGCAGCTGGAAATCGGACATCTGGAGCACGCCCGACTGCTCGCCCATCGGCTTTACCAGTTCCTACGTGAGCAACCATATCCAGCCCAAGCTGAGCGCCAACCTGACGCTGGGCACGCGCTGGCTGCAGGAAAAGCTCACCGTCGGCACGCGCCTGACCCACGTCGGCCATCCGCTGGCGCGCCAGGACGACAAAGCCGTGTGGCAAACGTGGACGGGCACCTCGCCGCAGGTGCTGACGCAGGCCTACACCCTGGCCGACCTGTTCGCCAGCTACAAGATCACCCCCAACGCCACCCTCGACGTGGCGGTGGACAACCTGACGGACCGCTACTACCTCGATCCGCTGACCCTGAGCCTGATGCCGGGACCGGGCCGCACGGCACGCGTCACCCTCGGCATGCGATTTTAATGTGATTCATCCTTATAATAGAAAGCAGAAACTCCCCATCATGAATGCAGCAAGCGATACCACCAGCACCTTGAACGCCGTCCCGACCAACCCTGCGCCAACCCGCAGCCAGCGACTGAAAGCCGACACCATGGCCACCCACGACTTGCTGGATCAGCGCATCATGGCCAGCGCGCCGTTTTCCAGCCGCGAGAACTATGCGCGCTTCCTGCAGGCGCAATACGCGTTCCTGCGCGACGTCGACGCGCTGTACGACAACGCCCGGCTGGCCGCCCTGCTGCCCGACCTGGAACAGCGCCGCCGCTACGACAGCATCGCCGCCGACCTGCGCGACCTGGGCACCGCCCTGCCGGCCGACGCGGCCACGCCGCCATTCGACGCGCAGCTGGACCTGGCCACGGCGCTGGGCTGGCTGTATGTCAGCGAAGGCTCGAAGCTGGGCGCGGCCATCCTGTATAAACTGGCCGGCAAGATCGGCCTGGACGAGCACCATGGCGCGCGCCACCTGGCCGGCCATCCGGACGGGCGCGCGCGCCACTGGCGCGATTTCACTTCCGTGCTCGATACGGCCGTCCTCGACGACGCTGGCGAAGCGCGCGTGATCGACGGCGCGCGCGCCGCCTTCCTGCGCATGCACGGCCACGTGGAGGCCTGCGCCTGATGGAAGAGCCAGTCATCCAGGCCAGCGCGGAAGCGCACACGGCTCGCCTGCGCCGCTGGGCGTGGACGGCCGCCGGCATGCTGATGGTGGCGCTGGGCGTGATCGGCGCCATGCTGCCCGTCATGCCGACGACGATCTTCCTTATCCTGGCGCTGGCCTGCTTCAGCCGCGCCTCGCCGCGCCTGGAGCACTGGCTGCTGCACCACCCGCGCTTCGGCGCGCCGCTGCGCCAGTGGCGCGAACACCGCGCCGTGTCGCGCCGCGGCAAGGCCATGGCTTGCCTGGGCATGGCCATCGGCTTTGTCGCCAT
>CAUSDR010000268.1:0-7986 GCA_963530105.1 uncultured Janthinobacterium sp. | reverse complement strand
GCGTCAATGAAACGGGTGACTGGCATCGGCGGCATTTTCTTCCACGCGCAAGACCCGGCCGCGCTGCGCGCCTGGTACCAGCGCCACCTGGGCCTGGACGTGCAACCCTGGGGCGGCGCCGCCTTTACCTGGACGGATGCCGACGGCAAGCCCGCTGGCGGCACCACCATCTGGTCCGTGGCGGCAAAGGACAGCGAGCAATTCGCGCCCGGCAAGGCCTCCTTCATGATCAATTACCGGGTCGACGACCTCGACGCGCTGCTGCAAGCCTTGCGCGACGAAGGCTGCCATGTGCTGGAAAAGGCGCCGGATTCCGAGTATGGCCAGTTTGGCTGGGTCATCGATCCAGAGGGCAACAAGGTGGAATTGTGGCAGCCGCCGGCAGGACAGTAGGCAGGGCAGGCGCCATTCAGCGATAATATCGGCTCAGATAACGAACCCAATTTATTTATGCGCGACATTATTGCTGGATTCCTACGCTTTCAAAAGGAAGTTTTTCCTGCGCGCCGCGAGCTGTTCAAGACGCTGGCCACGGGACAGACGCCGAAGGCCCTGTTCATTTCCTGTTCCGACAGCCGCATGGTGCCGGAACTGGTGACGCAGCGGGAGCCGGGTGAACTCTTCGTCATCCGCAACGCGGGCAACATCGTGCCATCGTATGGCCCCGAACCGGGCGGCGTGAGCGCGACGGTCGAATTCGCGGTGTCCGCCCTGAACGTTTCCGACATCGTCATTTGCGGCCATTCCGATTGCGGCGCCATGAAGGCCATCGCCACCTGCGCCTGCCTGGACCACATGCCGGCCGTGCGCAGCTGGCTGCACCACGCCGATGCGGCGCGCATGATCAACGAGTCGATCGAGCATCCGACGGAACAGTCGCGCATCGACGGCATGGTGCGCGCCAACGTGGTGGCGCAGCTCAATAACCTGCGCACCCACCCCTCGGTGGCGCTGGCCATTTCGCAAAACCGGCTGACCTTGCACGGCTGGGTCTATGACATCGAGAATGGCTCCCTCGATGCGCTCGACGAGTCCAGCGGCAGTTTTGTTCCGCTCGCAGAACATCCCGCCTCGCAGTCCTGAACACCCGGGGTACTGCGGTACCCTTTCCCCTGCCAGTTTTCCCGTGCTCCGGTACAATCCCGCCTTATGTATATCGATTCCCATTGCCATATCAATTTCCCCGAGCTGGCCGCTCGCATGCCCGAGATTCTCGCCAAGATGGCCGAGAACAAGGTGACGCACGCCTTGTGCGTATCCGTCGACTTGCCGGGCTTTCCGCAGGTGCTGGCCCTGGCCGAGCAGTATCCGCATATCTTCGCCTCCGTCGGCGTGCATCCCGACTACGAGGACACGCCCGAGCCGTCCGTGGAAGACCTCGTGCGTCTGGCCGACCATCCGAAGATCATCGCCATCGGCGAGACGGGCCTCGACTATTTCCGCCTGACGGGCGACCTGGAGTGGCAGCGCGAGCGCTTCCGCACCCACATCAAGGCGTCAAGAATCACGCGCAAGCCCCTGATCATCCACACGCGGGCGGCCAGTGAAGACACTATCCGCATCATGCGCGAAGAGGGCGCCGGCGTGGCGGACGGCGGCGTGGCAGGCGTCATGCATTGCTTTACCGAATCGCTGGAAGTGGCGCGCGCCGCCATAGCCATGGGGTTCTATATTTCGTTTTCCGGCATCGTCACCTTCAAGAGCGCGAAGGATTTGCAAGCCGTGGCCCTGGAAGTGCCGCTCGAGCGCATCCTGATCGAGACGGATTCGCCGTATCTGGCGCCCGTGCCCTTCCGCGGCCGCATGAACGAACCGGGTTACGTGGCCCACGTGGCGGAATACCTGTCCACCCTGAAAGGGATTCCGCTGGACCAGGTGGCGAAGCAGACGACGGATAATTTCTTCAAGCTATTCAATCAGTTACCGTAATTACTTAAGGTCAGACATGATGAAAAAACTCGCGCTGGCGATGCTGTTGTGCTGGGCCGCCGGCGGCCAGGCGGCGCCGTCGCCCGATGCCTTCTTCCGCGCCGTCTCGGTGGACAATGCCAGCGGCGTGCGCAGCATGCTGGCCGAGGGCATGAATCCGAACCTGCCGGATGCGCAGCGCGGCGACGTGCCTCTCGTGCTGGCCTTGCGCGACGATGCCGACAAGGTGTTCGAGCTCTTGCTCAGTACCCCCGGCATCGACGTGGAAGCGCGCTCGGCCAACGGCAACACGGCGCTGATGATGGCGGCCTACAAGCACAAGGCCGACGCCGTCAACGCCTTGCTGGCCAAGGGCGCCAAGGTCAACCAGAGCGGCTGGACGGCGCTGCACTATGCGGCCTCGGCTGGCGACTTGCCCATCATGAAGATTTTCCTCGACCGCGAAGCCGTCGTTGACGCGCGCGCGCCCACCAACATCACGCCGCTGATGTTTGCCGCCCGCGAAGGGCAGGAGGGCGCCGTCAAGCTGCTGCTGTCGTGGGGCGCCGACGCCAGCCTGAAGAGCGACCATGGCTGGACGGCCGCGCAGTTTGCCCAGACGGCCGACAAGCCTGGCGTGGTGGCCATCATCACGGCGGCGCAGCAGGCGCGCGCAGCAAGAAAATAGTACATATTTAGCAATACTTTCCATGCCAGCGCTCAAACTGGCATGGAATTGCCTCTCACCTCAGCCCTTTGTTCCTGCTCCTGATTCACGATAATGATCGTGTCGCATTAATCAGGAGATCACCGCATGGGCAATCACATCAACGTCAGGCGCCGGCTGGTTTGTCGCCGCCCCTCGCGCAGCCCGTGCGATATCACTGCTTTCTGGAATGACAAAACCGATCGGCCATCGGAGCCAGACTCCAAGAGGACAGACATGCTGAATGAACGAGAAATCGAGAGTTGTTACCTGGGGCAATTTATCCCCGTGCATTACCACCACAATATGCTGATGGACCAGAACCGCATGCACGGCTTCAAGTCGGCCATCGATTACGCCGTCAAGCCCGGCATGAAAGTGCTGGAACTGGGCGGCGGCACGGGCGTGCTGTCGTGGTTTGCGGCCGCGCGCGCCGACAAGGTGTGGTGCGTCGAATTCAATCCGGACATGGTCAAGGAAGCGCGCAAGATGCTGGCGCTCAATCCGAACGGTGAAAAAGTCGAAGTGGTGCACGCGGATGCCTTCGAATACCTGCCGCCCGAGCCGGTCGACGTCGTCATCTGCGAAATGATCCATGTGGGCATGCTGCGTGAAAAACAGGTGGAAGTGATCGAATCGTTCAAGCGCCGCTACCTGGCCCGCTTCGGCGGCCCGCTGCCCATCTTCCTGCCCGAGGCCGTCATCATGGCCGTGCAGCCGATGCAGCAGGAATACGATTTCGAAGGCTTTTACGCGCCCATCGTGCAATTCCAGGAAACCACGGCCATCCATCCCGGCGTGCAGGAACTGGCGCCGCCATCCGTCTACAGCATCATCGACTTCAGCCAGCCGACGGACAGCGTGTTCGGCTTCGACGGCAAGTTCGTCGTCGAGCGCAGCGGCACCCTGAACGCCTTGCGCTTCGTCACCAAGAATATCCTCGCCGTCGTGCCCGAGCGCTCGACCACCATCGACTGGCTGAACCACTACATGTGTCTGCCGCTGGCCGCGCCGGTGGCCGTGAAGGCGGGCGACGTGCTGCAAGTGAGCTTCCAGTACCGCGCCGGCGGCTCGATTCCTTCGCTGGAAGCGTCGATCCGCGCGCAAGTCATCTACGATGTCAATCTGCAACCGGTAACGCAGAGCGCCGTGTACGCCTGACCGTACGCTGCAGTGCAATTGATGTAAAGGCAGCGCCGCAGCGATTTCATCCTGCGGCGTTTGTCCATTCAGGGTATATTTCGTCTTTTACCCACTGGACAGCTTTATTATCATGGAACAGATCGATCAGCGTTACCTCGTGCAACAGAACAAAATCAGCGACGGCGAGACCAGGCCGCCCGTGTTTGCCAAGGTAATGCGCAGCAAGGAAGGCGTGTTTGAAGGCGTGTCCTTCATCAAGTCGAAGGACAAGGCCACCATCATGACCATCGAGGATGCCAACCAGGCCATCAAATGGGCCACCAGCAAGAAGCCGAACGCGCACGAGTACGTCACCAAGGTCATCTGCGTCGGCCAGTAAGCGCAGGGGACATCGCCGTTCATTCCCGCTGTAGACCCGTCCATCCCCGCATGCTGCAGTTCATCGCATGGCGCTTGCCGCCGTGGCGGCGCTTTCATATAGTGCCCTCACGGTAGCGGGGCAAGCACGGCTTGCTCCGCACATTTCATTCAAGGGGGACGACATGCTGGGATTCGTGCTGTGGCTGTTATTGCTGATGCTGTGCTGGCCCCTGGCCTTGCTGGCCCTGGTGCTGTATCCGCTGGCCTGGCTGTTCCTGCTGCCATTCCGCCTGATCGGCGTGGGCGTGGAAGGCGTGCTGGAATTGCTGCGCGCCATCGTCATGCTGCCCGCCAGGGTGCTGGGCGGCGGCCGGCGCTAAAACAGGTTTCGCATAAAAAATGGCGCCGTCGGCGCCATTTTCATTTGTTACGCGACTACGGCTGCTTACAGGTCGACCATGAAACCGGCGCCGATCGATTTTTGCGAATAGTTGTAATCGATCAAGCTCTGGCCATAGCCGGAGAACAGCTGCAGATAGCCCTTCAGGTTGGCTTTCAGCGGGAAAGCCCAGCTGGCCTGCATGGAGCCATGCTTCTTGCTGAAGTTGCGGCGTGCCGTCACCGCGTATTCATGGCCCTTGTTGCGGTAGCTCAAGCGCAAGTCGCCATGCCCCATGTAATCGATGATGTCGATATTATCATTGTCGACGGCGCTATTGTCGAGACGGTGCCAGACGCGGGCCGTGATGGCCAGATTATCCTTTTCCATGCCCAGTTCCGCATACAGGCGGTTCCAGCTGCGCGACAGGGTCGACGTCTGGCCGTTGGACTGGTGCACCAGGCCAAGGTTCAGGTAATTGAATTCCAGGCCGGCCACATTCTTGTTGATCGGCATGACCAGCATCAGTTCCGGTTGGTAATTGGTCTCGCGGAACGGGCTCGACGCCTTGCGGTTATACGCCTGCCAGAAGCTTTGCTGCGTGTAGCCGAACCACATGTCGATCGGCGTGCCGGCGATGTCTTCCAGCAATTTCATCTTGAAGCTCAGCTGGAAAGTCAGTTCCACATGCTGGCTCTTGATGCCGCCCGGCGTGAAATCCTGGAACGGCTCGTCGTTCGATGCGTCGCTGTAATTGGCCAGCAACAGATAGGTGTCGCGGTGGGGGCGGAAATTGAACAGGCCCCGTTTCGAGGCGTCGTTCAGTTCCCACGACTGCTGGGTACGCGAAATGGGCGCTTCCGGCGGCGCCGCGCCAGCCTGGGCAATCGCAGGGATGGCTGCGTTGACGGCTTCCGGCGTGGCCACGCCAGGCGGGCTGACGGGCGTGATGGGGGCGACATCGGCAGCGACCGCCAGGGCCACGGCCGCTGTCTTGGGATCGCCGCCGGCGGCGATGGTGGCCTTTTCCGCCGCCTTGGCCAGGGTGTCGAAGCAGCCCAGGCGGGCACTGGCATCGCCGAGCACGGCGCAGCGCTGCATTTGCTGTTCCAGTTCGCCGGCCATGGCCAGCGCCGGGGACGCCAGCAGGGAGGAGAGAATTATTTTTCTTAGTCGGATAGTCATAGGCTGTGTGGGGCATGTCGTTCGGTGCGCACCTGGGCTACATGCCGGCGGCGTCGCCTTGCATGGCAGGATGCCATGCGTATTGATACTGATTAATCTTTGTTGATTTAGTACTTACGAAAGTATAGCTGAATCCGCAATTTGCTCCGCGCGTCTAACGTGCGCGAGACTGCCAGTGTTGCGCGCATGGTAAAAACCGGTCACCGCCTGCCGCCCAAATCGATGTCTGCTACACTGGAAAACCGGCGCAAACCCAGTCGTGCCGGGGCTAGCCATGGAGATTGTGATGACCCGCAAAACACCTATCGAGCGCTACCGCAATATCGGCATCAGCGCCCATATCGACGCCGGCAAGACCACCACCACCGAGCGCATCCTGTTTTATACGGGCGTCAATCACAAGATAGGCGAAGTGTACAATGGCGCCGCCACCATGGACTGGATGGAACAGGAGCAGGAACGGGGCATCACCATCACCTCGGCCGCCACCACGGCGTTCTGGAAAGGCATGGCGGGCAATTTCCCCGAGCACCGCATCAATATCATCGACACGCCCGGCCACGTGGATTTCACGATCGAGGTGGAACGCTCGATGCGCGTGCTGGACGGCGCCGTGATGGTCTACGATGCCGTCGGCGGCGTGCAGCCGCAGTCCGAGACCGTCTGGCGGCAAGCCAACAAATACCACGTGCCGCGCATCGCCTTCATCAACAAGATGGACCGCGTGGGCGCGGATTTCCTGCGCGTGCGCCGGCAGATCGCCGAGCGCCTGAAGGGCGTGGCCGTGCCCATCCAGCTGCCCATCGGCGCGGAAGACCATTTCACGGGCGTCATCGACCTGCTGAAAATGCGCGCCATCACGTGGGACGATGCCAGCCAGGGCGTGCAGTTCAGCTATGGCGAGATACCCGCCGACTTGCAGGCGCAGGCGCAGGAATGGCACGACCACATGGTCGAGCACGCGGCCGAGGCGACGACGGAGCTGACGGAACGCTACCTGAATGGCGACACGTTCACGGAGGTGGAATTGAAGCAGGCCTTGCGCGCGCGCACCATCCGCAATGAAATCGTGCCCATGCTGTGCGGCAGCGCCTTTAAAAACAAGGGCGTGCAGGCCATGCTGGACGCCGTCATCGAATACCTGCCGTCGCCCATGGAAGTGCCGCCCATCATGGGGCATGACGAGCATGACAACGAGGTGGAGCGCCATCCGGCCGACGACGAGCATTTTTCCGCGCTGGCCTTCAAGATCATGACCGACCCGTTCGTGGGCCAGCTGACCTTCTTCCGCGTGTATTCGGGCGTCGTCAACTCGGGCGACATGGTTTACAACCCGACCAAGAGCGCGCGCGAGCGGCTGGGGCGCATCCTGCAGATGCATGCGAACGAGCGCAAGGAAATCAAGGAAGTGTATGCGGGCGACATCGCCGCCGCCGTCGGCCTGAAAGCCGTCACCACGGGCGACACCCTGTGTGCGCTCGATCACATCATCGTGCTGGAAAAGATGATTTTCCCGGAACCCGTGATTTCGCAGGCGGTCGAACCGAAGACCAAGCCGGACCAGGAAAAGATGGGCATCGCCCTGAACCGCCTGGCGCAGGAAGACCCGTCGTTCAAGGTGCATACGGATGAAGAGTCGGGCCAGACCATCATGTCGGGCATGGGAGAATTGCACCTGGAAATCCTGGTCGACCGCATGCGCCGCGAATTCGGCGTGGAAGCGAACGTGGGCAAGCCGCAGGTGGCTTACCGCGAAACCATCACGCGCACGGTGGAAGATATCGAGGGCAAGTTCGTCAAGCAGTCGGGCGGACGGGGCCAGTACGGCCACGTGGTGCTGAAACTCGACCCTTTGCCGCCGGGCACGGGCTACCAGTTCGTCGATGCCATCAAGGGCGGCGTGGTGCCGCGCGAATTCATTCCCGCCGTCGACAAGGGCATCGTCGAGACCTTGAAAGCGGGCGTGCTGGCCGGCTATCCGGTCGTCGACGTCAAGGCGACGCTGACCTTCGGTTCCTACCACGACGTCGATTCGAACGAGAACGCCTTCCGCATGGCCGGTTCCATCGCCTTCAAGGAAGGCATGCGCAAGGCGTCGCCCGTGCTGCTGGAACCGATGATGCAGGTGGAGGCGGAAACGCCGGAAGAATTCATGGGCAACGTCATGGGCGACCTGACGGCGCGGCGCGGCATGGTGCAGGGCGTCGACGACATTCCCGGCGGCTCCGGGCGCATCGTCAAGGCCCTCGTGCCGCTGGCGGAAATGTTCGGTTACTCGACAACGCTGCGCTCCCTGACCCAGGGC
>CAUSDR010000267.1:0-8030 GCA_963530105.1 uncultured Janthinobacterium sp. | reverse complement strand
GCCCTGCTCAGCGAACATGGCGCGCTGGTGGAAGACCCCGTCACGGGCAGCGCCAACGCCTGCATCGCGCACTTGCTGGCGGGCGCCGACTACCGCGTGCGCCAGGGCACGTGCGTGCAGCGCGACGGCCGCGTGTCCATCCACTTCCGCGATGGCCATGCCTGGATCGGCGGCGCCTGCCGCACGGTAATCGAAGGGTCGATATTCGCCTGAACAGGGCAAAGCGCCATGGAATGCGCGGCGCCTGGATATTTTTCACGAAGGAAATACGGCCAGCGAGGCCTTATTCCGTGGCCAGCGCTATCGCATAATCAGGCACGCTCTGGTATCGTCTTACGCTTAGGCAACGCTCAAGCTTGCCTTCCCATTGATGCAAGCAGTGCCTTTCATTCTTCCAACTACCGAGACATCCATGCGTTTTATTCTTTGTTTTCTGGCCGCGATGGCCAGCGTTCCCGCATCGGCTGAAAAGCTGACCCTGGAGCGCATCCATGCCGATCCGGCGCTGGCCGGCCCCGGCGTGCGCAACCTGAAGGTCTCGCCCGACGGCGAGCGCGTGACGTTCCTGCGCGGCCGCGCCGACAACCAGTTCCAGCTCGACCTGTGGGAATTCAAGCTGAAGGACAAGAGCACGCACCGCCTCGTCGATTCCAAGGCGCTGGTGCCGAATGAAACCATTTCGCCCGAAGAGCAGGCGCGCCGCGAACGCGAGCGCACGGCCAGCCTGAACGGCATCCTCAGCTACAGCTGGTCGCCGGACGGCAAGCAGCTGCTGGTGCCGCTGGCCGGCAATCTGTACCTGGTCGACGCGGCGCGCCCGGACCAGGCGCGCCTGGTCGCCAAGGGCAATGTGCTGGATCCGAAAATCTCGCCGAAAGGCCGCTATGTGTCGTTTGTGCGCGATCAAAACATCCATGTGATCGACCTCAAGACGAACAAGGAACGCCAGCTGACCACCGACGGCAAGGGCACCATCCACAACGGCGAAGCCGAATTCGTGGCGCAGGAAGAAATGGGCCAGCGCACCGGCTACTACTGGGCGCCCGACGATTCCGCCATCGCCTACAAGCGCTATGACGAAGCGCCCGTGCCCGTGGTGCGCCGCTTCGAGATCTTCGCCGACCGCACCGACGTCGTCGAACAGCGCTATCCTGCCGCCGGCGACCCGAACGTGCTGGTGCAGCTGCGGATCGTCTCGCCGGAAACGGGCGTGCAGCGCCAGGTGGACCTGGGCGCGAATCCGGACATCTACCTGGTGCGCGCCGACTGGAGCGCGGACGGCAAGTCGCTCGTGTACCAGCGCCAGTCGCGCGACCAGAAGACCCTCGACCTGGTGGCCGTCGATGCGGCGACCCTGGCGCAACGCACGCTGCTGACGGAAACGGCGAAAACCTGGGTCAGCATCCATGACGACCTGCGCTTCCTGGCCAACGGCACCTTCCTGTGGTCGTCCGAGCGCACGGGCCGCAACCACCTGTACCTGTACGACATGGGCGGCAAGCTGCTGCACCCGGTGACCGCCGGCGAATGGGGCATCGACAGCGTGCTGGCCGTGAACCAGAAGACGGGCAAGGTTTTCGTCTCGTCGAACCGCGACGCCGTGATCGACAAGCAGACCTACGCCCTGGCGCTGGACGGCAGCACGGCCGACAAGCCGCAGCGCCTGACGCAAGCCGATGGCTGGCACGACACCACCTTTGCCAGCAATGGCGCCGTCTTCGTCGACACGTATTCCGACCCGGCCACGCCGCCGCAGGTGAGCATCCGCCGCCCGGACGGCTCGATGGTGGGCTGGCTGGAAGAAAACGCGCTCAATGCCAGCCACCCGTACGCCAAGTACAAGGCCGACCACCTGCCGACGCAATACGGCACCCTGAAAGCCAACGATGGCCAGACCCTGTACTACTCCATCGTCAAGCCGTCGAACTTCGACGCCACCAAGCGCTATCCCGTCTACCTGTCGACCTACGGCGGCCCGCACTCGCAGCACGTGGCGCGCCGCTGGGGCAACAACTTCGACCAGTACATGGCGCAGCAGGGCTTTGTCGTCTTCCGCCTGGATAACCGCGGTTCCTCGCGCCGCGAGCGCGCCTTCACGGACGCCATCTACCACAACCTGGGCGCGGCGGAAGTGGCCGACCAACTGGTGGGCATCGACTGGCTGGGCAAGCAAAGCTTCGTCGATCCGAAACGCATCGGCGTGTTTGGCTGGAGCTATGGCGGCTTCATGACCTTGCGCCTGCTGTCGGCGGCGTCCGACAAGATCGCCATCGGCGTCTCCGTGGCGCCCGTCACGGACTGGTCGCTGTATGACACCCACTACACGGAGCAATTCCTCGGCATGCCGAAGGAAAACGTGGATGGCTACAAGACCAGCACCGTGTTCGCCCACCTCGACGGCTTGAAGTCGCCGCTGCTGCTGGTGCATGGCATGGCCGACGATAACGTCCTGTTCAGCAACAGCACGCGCCTGATCGATGCGCTGGTGAACCGCGGCGTGCAATTCGACCTGATGACGTATCCGGGCGCCAAGCATGGCATCTCGTCGCGCGCGGGCCAGCGCCACGTGTACAGGAAAATCGAGATGTTCTTCAAGCAAAACCTGGCCAACCCGGTGAAATAAGTTTGACCGGCATCCAATAAAAAACCGCCGCCTGTCTCGCGACAGGCGGCGGTTTTTTCATGCGTGCATCAAATTACGGTTTGCGCGTGACGGTTTCCACCGCATCTTTCACGTCGCCTACTTTCTTTTGCACTTTGCCTTCGACCTGGTTTGCCAAGCCCTTGGCTTGCTGTTCTTCGCTGCCGACGACCTTGCCAGCGGCTTCCTGGATTTTACCGCCGACTTCCTTCAGTTTACCTTCGACTTGATCTTTGTTCATGATAAATCCTCACTGTAGTTGGTACATCTGTTGTCCTGCCCCGAAGGGCCGGTACTGCGGCTCACACGCTGCTGGAAGCGGCTTGCGCTGCTTGCTGCGTGTCGATGTATCCATAGTACGCCCGAGGCCGTAAAAACTATGTACGGTTCCTAACACATGCCCAAATTCAGCCAAAATACGAACATCAGCCCGGTTTGCGCCAGACCGTGGCCAGCCACGGCTGCTGTTCGCGCGGCAAGCCCGGCGGACGGTAATACTGGTCGACGAGGGTAAAACCCGCCGCCTGCACATACGCGGCCCAGCGCTCCTCGTCATGGTAGCTGCCGTAGCGCGCGCCGTTCCAGCCTTCCTGGTTCTGCCCGCGCGGATTCGAGCTGAACAGCACGCCACCGGGCTTCAGGCAGGCGACCAAGGCGCGCAGCACGCCGGGCAAGGCGGCGCCGGGCACGTGGAACAGCACGGCATTGGCGAACACGCCGTCAAAGTGCGCGGCAGGCAAGGCCAGGTCGACGAAATCCTGCTGCCACACGGTGCAGCCGCTGTAGGCGCGCGCCATCTCGACGAAGCGGGGGCAGCCGTCGACGCCCGTCGCATGGTGGCCCATGGCCGTGAACGCCTTGAGGTCGCGGCCGGGGCCGCAGCCCAGGTCGAGGATGGCCAGCGGCGCCGGCTTGCCGATGGCGTTCAGCAGGGCGGCGATGTTCTGGCTGACGTCGTGGTCGCGCGTGCCTTCGAAAAACTGCTCGGCGCTGGCGTCGTAATGGGCCAGGGTGCGCCCGGTGATGGCGTGGATGGGGTCTTGCGGATCTTGCGGCGGGGTCGGCTTCATGGCGCTCCTGTCTTCGATGGGTGCATTTTACGCTGCCGGCCGGCTCTCCTGCCGGCAGCGTCAGGGCACTTACCAGACGCGCACGCGCTGCTCCGGTGCCAGGTACAGCTGCTGGCCCGGCTGCACGCCGAAGGCCGGATACCAGGCATCGAGATTGCGCACGGTGGCGGCGCGGTATTGCGCTGGCGCATGCCCATCCGTGAGGATTTTCTGGCGCGCCGCCGCTTCGCGCGCCTTGCTGCGCCAGCTGATGCCGTAGCCGATGAAAAAGGCCCGGTCCGCATCCGCCTGCACGGGCTTGCCCTGCTGCGACAGCGTGAAGGCGTCGTGCGCAGCCGCCACGCCGGCCAGGTCGGCCAGGTTTTCGCTCAGGGTCAGCTGGCCATTCACGGCCAGGTCAGGGAACGGCTTGTAGGCGGAAAATTGCGCCACCAATTGTTTTGAGGCGGCCTGGAAGTGCGCCAGGTCGGCCGGCGTCCACCAGTCGCGCAGCTTGCCCTGGGCGTCGAACTGGGCGCCCTGGTCGTCAAAGCTGTGGCTGATCTCGTGGCCGATGGTGGCGCCGATGCCGCCATAGTTGGCCGCATCGGACGCTTGCGGGTCGAAGAATGGCGGCTGCAGAATGGCGGCGGGGAAATTCAAGGCGTTTTGCAGCGGCAGGTTGACGGCATTGACCAATTGCGCCGGCATGGCCCAGGCCTTGCGGTCCGGCGCCTGGCGCAGCTTGGCCAGTTCCTGCCGGTAATGGAACTGCTCCGCCCGCTGCGCATTGCCCAGCGCATCGCCGCGCACGACGCGCAAGCCCGCATAGTCGTCCCAGCGTTCCGGATAGCCCACGCCCACGTACAGGGTCTTGAGCTTTTCCTGCGCCTGCGCCTTGGTTTGCGGCGCCATCCAGTCCAGCTTGTCGATGCGGCGCGAGAAGGCGGCAACGATATTCGCCACCATCTCCTGCACGCGCGCCTTTGATTCTGGCGGGAAATAGCGCTCCACGTACAGCTTGCCGACGGCGTCGCTGAGGGCCGCGTTGGTCGCCGCCAGCGCCCGCTTGCTGCGCGGCGACTGCTGCGGCGTGCCGCTCAGGGTCTGGCCGTAGAAGGCGAAACGCTGTGCTGCCGCCGCTTTCGGCAAGGTGGTGCTGAAATGATTAATCGCATGGAAGGCGAGGAAATCCTTCCAGGTGGCCAGCGGCACGCTTGCCACCAAGGCCGCGCTGCCCGTCATGGCCGTCGGATGCCAGACGATGAAGTCCTGCTGCGCACCCAGCCCCGCCGCCTGGAAGAAAGCCTTCCAGTCCAGGCCAGGCGCCTTGCTGGCGAAGTCGCTGGCGCGCCACGCATTGTTGCCCTTGGCGACGTCGGCCGACTCCTCGCGGCTGGCGTGGCTGGCGGCAATTTGCTGTTCCAGCGCAAGCACGCGCGCGGCGCGGGCCGGCGCATCGCGGTAACCTGCCAGGGCGAGCATGGCGGCGATATGCGCCTGGTAGCCCGTGCGCAAGCCCTGCATGCGCGCGCTGTCGCTCTGGTAGAAGGCGCGGTCGGGCAAGCCCAGCCCGCCTTGCAGCAGATAGGCGACGTTGCGCGTGGTGTCGTTCAAGTCCTGTGCCACCCACAGGCCGAACAGGTTTTCCGTATAAAAATTGGTGGCATTGAGCGGATCGACATCGGCGCGCAAGCTCTCGCCCAGCGCCCGCGCCAGGCCCGCCTGGTCGCGCACGGCATCGATTTTCTTTAGCAGCGGCTTGATCGGCGCCCAGCCTTTCGCTTCGATAGCCGATTCGTCCATGTAGGTGCGGTAAAAATCGCTGACCTGGCGCGCCGCCGCATCCTGCTGCTGCGTGGCGGACAAGCCTTCCACCAGGCCGATGATGCGTTCGTTCGTCGCGTTGGCCAGCATGGCGAACGAACCCCAGCTGCTGCGGTCGGCGGGGATCTGCGTGCTGCGCATCCAGTCGCCATTCACATAGTCGTAAAAATCGTCGCCGGGCAAGGCTTGCACTGGCGCGGCGGCGGCACTGGACGCCCCGTCCTGGCCATGCGCGCGGGCAGGCAAGCTGGCGAGAGTGGCGCCGGCCAGGGCGAGGAGAATGGCAGCCTGGACTGGCGTCCGGCGCCAGGAAAAACGCAAACCGTGCATGGCGATCCTTTCGATGAAATAGCCAAAATCATAGCCTGTTTTCAGCGTGTTCCCAGCGAAAACCTCGCCTGTGAACTTTTTTGCATGCACACAAAAAATCGGCATATAGTTTCACGACCCCACGCCGTGCCGCGCGAACGCCAAGGAGATTGCCATGCAACTGGAAGCGCTGTTCCAGCATCCCCACGCCCTGCCTACCGCCCCGAAGATCGTCGATGAACTGGTGCGCAGTTTCGACAACCCCGCCATCTCCACGGAAGACATCGCCCGCAAGCTGGGCGCGGACCCTGCCCTCAGCGCCAAGCTGCTGCGCCTGGCCAATTCCGCCTATTACCACGTGTCGCGCAGCATCGGCACGGTGGAAGACGCCGTGCTGATGCTGGGCTTTGTTACCGTGCGCACCCTGGTCATCAGCTCGGGCCTGGTCAGCGGCTTCAAGGCCGTGCCCGGATTGAACTTGCCGCAATTCTGGCGCTACAGCCTGCACAGCGCCGTCTCGGCCCGCTGGATCGCCAGGCAGACGGGCGACAACCAGGAGCTGGCCTTTACCATTGGCATGATGCATGCGATCGGGCAACTGGTGATCCACGCCGCCATGCCCGAGCAAGCCATGCAGCTCGACAAGATCGCCCCGCCCTTCGACGCCCGCCGGCTCGATGCGGAACGGGTTTCGCTGGGCTACAGCTACGCGGACGTGGGCGCGGAACTGGCGCGCCGCTGGAAATTCCCCGCCGCCTTCGCCGACGCCATCGCCGCCTTTCCCGACCCGCTGGCGAAAACGCCGTTGAACCGCCTGGCCGCCATCGTCCACCTGGCCGCCTGGCGCGCGCGCATCGATGAAAACCAGTTCAGCAATGAAGAAATCATCGCCTGCTACCCGGGCGACGTGGCGGAAGCGCTGGGCTTGCCGCCCTCGGTGCTGGTGGACAAGATGCCGCCGCCCGCCGAATTGAGCGCGGGACTGGAAGAACTGGTCACCTGAACGGCCGCCCGCCGGCATCGCCGCCCGCTGCACCCCGCAGCAGGCATGCGCTGTGGCGGGCGATGCGGGCGGCGGCAAAAAATCTGCAAATTATTTTCATTTATTTTCAAAAACACCCTCAAGTTCCCCGTGAAGCTGCCGTTAATCTGGACAAGCGGTAATCCATTCACTAGTTACGGGTGTGCTCATGACCTCCAACGACGTTCTCTCGATGTATGAAAATATTGCAGGAATGACCAATAAAATGGTCGTGGCCGCGCGTGCGAGCGACTGGGATGGCTTGAATACCCTGGAAAACCAGTGCGCCAGCGCCGCCAGCCCCACCCTGCCGGGCAAGGTGCCTGCCCTGGCCGGCGCCGCGCGCATGCGCAAGATCGATTTGTTGAAGCAGATCCTCGCCAACGACCGCGAAATCCGCACCATCACGGAACCGTGGATGGCGCAGATGGCCAGCGTCATGCCCGCCTCGCGCGCCAGCATGTAAAAAGTATCCAGGCAGAATGAACAAAAGCACCCGCGGGTGCTTTTTTTACGTCTGCCGCCATGGCCTTGCCGCGTATTTGTTGCTGTTCGCGGCGCGCAGCCATGGAGGGGAATATGGAAGGCGAACCCCAGGTATCTCCTGGCGTCGCCTCGCTGCCGGTTGCATCCGGCGTCCGCGAGCACATCGTTGGCATCGCAGACCGCTTCCAGCCCCAGGCGTTTATGCAACGCTACACCTGTTTGCCGCGCCACACTATCGTTGGTGACTGCGCCAGGCAGGGACTGTTTTGTCGTAGAGCAAGTCCACTGAATTGATTATATCGCCATCTTTGAAAAACAGGCAACGCTATTGGCAAGTGTTTTCCTGTATTTTTTCAATATCTTTTTTTATATCAAAGCAGGCGCGGCGCTTAACGCGAAAACGGCTCCGCTTCCGCTACCGGCTGCGCCTCGTCATCCACCGCTTCCGTCAACACCGGCACCGGCTTCTTGCGGCCGAATGGCTTGCGCAGCAGCACCCAGTATTTCGATGACGCGGCCGGCCCCGCCGCCTGCCTGCGCTTGCGCAAGAGATACACGATGATGGCCGTCAGCAGCAGGAAGGCCAGCGTGCCGACGCCCAGCCACAGCAAGCCGTTGCCGCCCGCCTTCTTTTCGGGCGCTGGCGCATGCAGGGGCTTGGGCTTGGCGTGCGGCACCACCGCCTGCGCGGGCGCGG
>CAUSDR010000266.1:0-8088 GCA_963530105.1 uncultured Janthinobacterium sp. | reverse complement strand
CCGGTACCGTCGCCGTGCGTCAGCCTGTGCAAGATGAACCGCAACAGCGGCTTGTGCGAGGGCTGCATGCGCACGCTCGACGAGATCATCGCCTGGAGCAAGGCCGACGACGACTTCAAACGCGCCGTGTGGGCCGAATTGCCGGGCCGCGAATCCCTGCTCGATTTCGAGCCCGACTACTGAGGAAAAGCCCATGCCGCGATCGCCAGCGCTGTTCCCCGATGCGATGCAAGTGTTCCAACGCGGCTGGCTATCGTCGAATAACATCCTGTTCCAGGGCCGGGACGACACGGCGCTGATCGACAGCGGCTATGTCACGCACGCGCCGCAAACCCTGGCGCTGGTGCGCCACAGCCTGGCGGGCCGCCCGCTGGACCGCCTGTTCAACACCCATCTGCACTCCGACCATTGCGGCGGCAACGCGCTGCTGCAGGCCGAATATGGCTGCCATACGGCCATCCCCGCGACGGAAGCGGACAAGGTGCGCGCCTGGGATGTCGACGCCCTCAGCTTCCAGGCCACGGGCCAGCAATGCCCGCGCTTTGGCTTCGACGCCGCCATCTCGCCCGGCGACACCTTCACCCTGGCCGACATGGCCTGGCAGGCGCTGGGCGCGCCCGGCCACGACCCCCATTCACTGATTTTTTATTGTGCGGATGAAGGCATCCTGATCTCCGCCGACGCCCTGTGGGAAAACGGCTTTGGCGTGATCTTTCCCGAACTCGATGGCGGCTCGGGCTTCCTGGAGGCGCGCGCCACCCTGGACCTGATCGCCAGTCTCGACGTGCGCGTGGTCATCCCCGGCCACGGGCGGCCATTCGAGGATGCCGCCGGCGCCCTGCAGCGCGCCTATTCGCGCCTCGATTACCTGGCGTCCGATCCCGTGCGCAATGCGCAGAACGCGGTGAAAGTGCTGCTGAAATTCCTGCTGCTGGAACGCCAGCGCATCGCGCTCGCCGAGGTGCCGGCCCTGTTGTGCGGCATGCCCATCTTCGAGGAGGCCAACCGACGCTTCCTGCGCCAGGAAGTGCCGGCGCTGGCCGCGTGGGCGATTGCGCAACTGGTGAGGGCAAAAGCGGCACGGGTCGAGGGTGAGTACTTGCTTAATGACGGCTGACGCGGCGCTGGATTAAATTCAGCACGATCGTACTTTTTCTGCACTATAATCACTATTCAGTGTGTCTTTTGACGTCCGATCAACTTTTCAGCGAGTCCGCCATGGCATTGCCTGTAGCGTTGCAAAACCTTTCCTTACCCGTTATCGCGTCGCCGATGTTCATCGCCAGCGGCCCGGCCCTCGTCGCGGCGCAGTGCAAGGCCGGCATCGTCGGTTCCTTCCCCGCCCTGAATGCGCGTCCCGCTGAATTGCTCGATACCTGGCTCACCGAACTGCAGGCCGACCTGGCCGCTTTCCAGGCCGCCAATCCCGATAAAAAAGTGGGGCCGATCGCCGTCAATCAGATCGTTCACCAGTCGAACGACCGCCTGGCGCATGACGTGGAAGTGTGCGTGAAACACCGCATTCCCATCATCATTTCCTCGCTGCGCGCGCCGCCGAAGGAAATGCTCGACGCCATCCACAGCTACGGCGGCATCGTGCTGCATGACGTGATTTCCATCCGCCACGCGAAAAAGGCGCTGGAAGCGGGTGTCGATGGCTTGATCCTGGTGGCCACGGGCGCCGGCGGCCACGCGGGCACGCTGTCGCCATTCGCCCTGGTGGGCGAAGTGCGTAAGTTCTTTGACGGTCCGCTGGCGCTGTCCGGCTCCATCGCCACGGGCGACGCCGTGCTGGCCGCGCAGGCGATGGGCGCCGACTTCGCCTACATCGGCTCGCGCTGGCTGGCGACCAAGGAATCGAATGTCAGCGACGGCTACCGCGACGCCATCGTCGATTCCAGCGCGGCGGACATCGTCTACACCAACCTGTTTACGGGCGTGCACGGCAACTACCTGAAAAAATCGATCGAAGCGGCGGGACTCGATCCGGAAGCGTTGCCCGAAGCGGACAAGAGTTCGATGAACTTCGGTTCCGGCAGCGCCAAGGCGTGGCGCGACATCTGGGGCGCGGGCCAGGGCGTGGGCTTGATGGATGACGTGCCGAGCGTGGAAGAGATGGTGGCACGCCTGAAGGCAGAATACGATGCGGCGCGCGCGCGCCTGAAGCTGTAAGCGTTGTTGCAGTGGCAGTGGTGTCGGATTGCGCGGCGTGTCGCCGCTCATCCGCCCTACCAGAATTGTAACGCCGGGAGATTTGTCGGATTACGCGCTGCGCGCTAATCCGACCTACGTCGTACCTTACTTGTCAACGGCGGGCAGGTCGGATGGGGCGGGGCCGCCGAGGCCAAATGCCGTAATCCGACAGCCATCATCAATCACTCCTGCTTCAAATCCTCGGGCTTGATGGCCCACAGGCCCGGCAGGTTGCGCCAGTAGCCATACGCATCCATGCCGAAGCCGACGACGAAGCGGTTCGGGATCACCAGGCCGACGATGTCGGCTTGTACCGGCTTCTTCTTGCCGATGGCCTTGTCGGCGAACACGGCCAGGATGACTTCCGAAGCGCCCATGTCCAGCAGGCGCTGCTTGACGTGCGCCAGGGTTTCGCCTTCGTCGAGAATATCGTCGAGCACGATCACGGTGCGGCCCGCTACGTTCGAGCGGGGGATGACTTTCCACACCACTTCGCCACCCTTGTCGTCGTCGCCGTAGCGGCTGACGTGGATGTAGTCGAACTCGAGCGGAAAGCTCAGCTGTGGCAGCAGGTTGCCCGTAAACACGACGGCACCGCCCATCACGCCCAGCACCAGCGGGAATTCTTTCGAGTCCTCGGCGTTGAAGCGCGTGTTGAGCACATCGGCCATGCGCGTGATCGACGCCTGCACGGCGTCTTGGTCGAACAGCAGTTCCGCGTTCTTGATCAGTTCACGGGCACGGTTGTGATGAAATTCTTGCATGGACTCTTGCATGGCGATGAATAGGGCTGATGGTCAATGCCGGTATTATCCCGCAAATCGGCCTTATTTGTAATCGCGCATGTCGTCGATGATTTTCCCATCCTGCGCCAGGCTGCCGATGGCCACCAGCAGCACGTCGCCGCGCAGCTTGGTCAGTTCGCGGATCGAAGCGATGATGGCCTCCGTGCCGCTGGCGTCCGTCGGATCGTCGACTTCGCAATGCAAAGTCATCTCGTCGTTGGCCATGCGGCCCGACACCACCAGCCGCGCCTTTCTGATGTGCGGATGGCGGCGCGCGATTTCGTGCACCTGCGAGGGATGCACGAACATGGCGCGCACCTTGGTGGTCTGGTCGGCGCGTCCCATCCAGCCACGGATGCGCGTATTCGTGCGCCCGCACGGCGACGCCGCCGCCTCCGTCAGCACGGCAGACAAGTCGCCCGTGGCAAAGCGGATCAGCGGGTAGTCGACGTTGAAGACGGTGACGACGACTTCGCCCACCTCGCCCGGCGCGACGGGAATGCCGCTGCCCGGATGGACGATTTCCAGCAGCACGTTCTCGTCGATGACCATGCCCGGATTGAGCTTGCCATTGCTCGCCGTTTCATAGGCGATGCTGCCGATGTCGGCCGAGGCATAGGTCTGGAACACGTGCGGCACGCCGTTCGCGGCAAACCAGCTGCGCAGGGATTCGGGCAAGGCTTCGGCGCCCATCACGGCCTTGGTGACGCTGCTGATGTCGGCGCCCATTTCGCGCGCCTTTTCGATGATCAGTTTTAAAAAGGACGGCGTGCCGATATACGTGTCTGGCTTCAGATCCATCATCGCCTGCACCTGCATTTCCGTCTGGCCGATGCCGGCCGGGATGACGGTGCAGCCGATGCGCGCGGCGCCCCCTTCGACCATGAAGGCGGCCGGCGTGAAGTGATACGAAAAGCAGTTTTGCAGCAGGCCGCCGGCGCGCACGCCGGCCGCATACATGGGCCGCGCAAAGCGCCACCAGTCGGGACCCCGGCCTTCCGGATCGAAGATGGGACCGGGCGAAACAAACACGCGCGCGAGGGCGTTCTTCGGCGTCGTGTTCAAGCCGCCGAACGGCAGCTGCGCGTGCTGCAGCTGTTTGAGGTCAGACTTGCGCGTGACGGGCAGTTGCGCCAGCGCGGCGCGGCTGGTGATGTCGGCCGCATTGATGCCATCGAGGATGCGTGCCCAGCCTGGCGCCGCTTGCGCGCGCGCGATCAGCTGCGGCAGGCCGGCCATCAATTCGCGTTCGCGTGCGTCGGGGGCGCGCGTTTCCAGACTGTCGAGCGTATCGGTCATGTTAGGGATTCTCCAATGTCAATTGCAGTTTTTTCGTCAGCCCGGCAACAATCAGGCGGTATGAGCGGTGCAGCAGGACCGCCATTTCAGCATCGTCGAGCGCGTCGGAACTGGCGACCAGCACCCATTTCGCCCGCGCCAGGTAGGGCGCCGGGCGAAAGCCGGGACGGTCCGTCAGTTCCAGGAAGCGCTCCGCATCGACCTTGAAGCTCATGCCGCGCGTGCTGTGCGCTTCCGCGCCGCACAGGGCGAACATCTTGCCGCCGACGCAAAACGCCAGCACGTTCGTCCATTTGATGTCTTCTGTCGCGCCGGGAAAGCCACGGCAGACTTCTTTCGCCCGCTCCAGGTCCATCACTTGCCTCCTGCGTCAGGCCAGCCAGCGCTTGCGGCGGCGGTAGAACTTCATGTCGCGGAAGCTCTTGCGCCCGGCGCTGGACACGCCCAGGTAAAACTCTTTGACGTCTTCATTGCTGGCCAGTTCCTGCGCCTGGCCTTCCATCACGACCCGTCCGTTTTCCAGGATGTAGCCGAAATCGGCATAGCGCAGGGCCACGTTGGTGTTCTGCTCGGCCAGCAGGAACGACACGTTTTCCTTGTGGTTCAAATCCTTGACGATGCCGAAGATCTCTTCGACGATCTGCGGCGCGATGCCCATCGACGGTTCGTCGAGCAGGATCATCGACGGCTTGGCCATCAGCGCGCGGCCGATGGCGCACATCTGCTGTTCGCCGCCCGAGGTATAGCCGGCCTGGCTGGCGCGCCGCGTTTTCAGGCGAGGAAAGTAGTGGTACACCTTTTCCAGCGCGTCTTTCAGCTCGCCGCGCGACAGGCTGCGCGTGTAGGCGCCCGTCAGCAGGTTTTCCTCGATGGTCAGGTGGCCGAAACAGTGGCGCCCTTCCATCACTTGCGACAGGCCCCGCTTCACCAGTTCATTCGGCGTCAATTGATCCACGCGCTCGCCCTTGAACTGGACTTCGCCCTTGGTGACGTCGCCGCGTTCGCCGCGCAGCAGGGTCGAGATGGTTTTCAGGGTGGTCGACTTGCCGGCGCCGTTCGCGCCCAGCAGCGCCACGATCTTGCCCTGCGGGACTTGCAGCGACACGCCCTTCAGGACCAGGATCACGTGGTCGTAAATGACTTCGATATTGTTGACCGACAGGTAGGGCGGTGGCGTTTCCGGTGTTGGCGTGGCAGTGGGTGTCATGGCTGCTTCGTTTTCATATGTGTTGGCGATGCTGTCGGATTACGCTGCGCTAATCCGACCTACGTGGATGCGGCGTAGGTCGGATTAGGCCGCAGGCCGTAATCCGACACCACCATCGGCAGCGATTTACTTCATGCACGCCGGCGTGATCTTTTTCTCTTCCGCGTACTTGTTCGACGATTCCTCGACCAGCTTGCGCACCAGGGCCTTGTCGCCGACGATCCACTTCGGCGTGATGGCGGTCCACTTCTTGCCATCCCACTGCTGGACTTTCACGGCGCCCGATCCTTCATGGTCGTCGCAGCTGGTTTTCACGGTGGGGAACATGCCCAGCGCGCCCACGGCCTTCTGGCGCGCATCGTCGACGTTCAGGTTTTCCAGGCCCCAGCGCATTTGCTCGCCCGTGATCGGTTTGCCCTTGCCGAATTTTTCCTGCGCCGTGCGGATCGCTTCCACCCACAGGATGCCGGCCGTCACGCCGCGCATGTGGTAGACGGAACCGATGCGCGACTGGTCGGACAGGTTGCCCTTGCCGGAGGCGTAGAGATTCTTGCGGATGTGGTCCAGCACGGGGTAGTTGCCTGGCGTATTGAAGGTCATCGCCGTGTAGCCCTTGGCCGCGTCGCCCGATGGAATCGTGTCTTCCTCGGAGCCGGCCCACCAGACGCCCAGCATCTTGTCGCGCGGGAAGCCGTTGCGCTGCGCCGTCTTGATGGCCACGGAGTTCATCACGCCCCAGCCCCACAGGATCACGTGGTCCGGCTTGGCCTGGCGGATCTGCAGCCATTGCGACTGCTGTTCGCTGCCTGGCGGCGCGACGGGAATTTTCACCAGTTCGAAGCCGTATTGTTTCGACAGCGCTTCGAGCACGGGCAGCGGCTCCTTGCCGAAGGCCGAATCGTGGTACAGGTGGACGATTTTTTTACCCTTCAGCTTATCCATGCCGCCATCCTTGTCGCCCAAATACTTGATCATGGCGGCGGCCTGGCTCCAGTAGCTGGAAATCAGCGGATACACATACGGGAAGACCTTGCCGTTGGCGGCATCCGAGCGGCCGTAGCCGATCATCGTCATGGGGATCTTGTCCTGCGCCACGCGGTCGAGGATGCCGTAGGCGACGCCCGTGGACAGGGTTTCCACCAGGGTGGCGCCGCCTTGCTTGGTTTTCAGGCGTTCATAGCATTCGACGCCGCGCGACGGGTTGTATTCGGTTTCGCATTCTTCCCAGCTGATCTTCACGCCATTCACGCCGCCGGCCTGGTTGACCAGGTTGAAGTAGTCGATGATGCCGCCGTAGAAGCCGGAACCGCCGGCCGCGTACGGCCCCACGCGGTAGGACGGCAGGGCGATGTACTGCTCCTTGGCTTGTGCCTGCGCGCTGGCGGAGATGGTGAGTGCGGCACTGGCGATGGCGGCGGCCAGCATGAGCGATTTGATGTGTTTCATTGTGTCTCCTCTTGTTTTATTTGGTTTTCAACAGAACCGACATCCGACTGCAAGGTACAAATTCTTAGTGCGGGAAAGGCCACAGGCGCAGTTTCTCTTTCGCGATCTGCCACAGCCTGGCCAGGCCGTGCGGCTCGACGATCAGGAAGAAGATGATCAGCGCGCCGAATACCATCAGTTCCAGGTTCGAGGCCACGCTGGTGGGCAGCGCCAGGCCGTGCGCGATGGTGTTCAGGAAGACGGGCAGCAGCACGATGAAGGCCGCGCCGAGGAAGGAGCCGAGAATCGAACCGACGCCGCCGATGATGATCATGAACAGGATGCGGAAGGACAGGTCCAGGTTGTACGCTTCCGGCTCCACCGTGCCCAGGTAGGCGTAGGCATACAGGGCGCCGGCCACGCCGCAATAGAAGGAGCTGACGGCAAACGCCAGCAGCTTGGTGCGCATCAGTCTGAAACCGATCACTTCGGCCGCCATGTCCATGTCGCGCACGGCCATCCACGAGCGGCCCACGTTCGAGCGGATCATGTTCTTGGCCAGCAGCGCCATGCCGGCGACGATGGCCAGCACCAGCAGGTATTTGCTTTGCGGCGTGTCGAACTGGTAGCCGAGGATGGTCATCTTCTGCACCGTGATCACGCCCGAGGAGCTGTAGTTGGTGAGATACGGGATCTTGGTCAGGCACCAGACGACGAAAAATTGCGTCGCCAGCGTCGATGCGGCCAGGTAGAAGCCGCGGATGCGCAATGACGGCAGGCCGAAGGCGATGCCCACCATGGCGGCGCACAGGCCGCCGAGGATGAAGGACACCAGCAGCGGCAAGCCGGGCAGGCGCGCCATGAAGTTATACGAGGCAAACGCGCCCACGGCCATGAAGGCGGCCGTGCCCAGCGACAGCTGGCCCGCGTAGCCCGTCAGGATGTTCAGTCCCAATGCCGCCAGGGAGAAGATCAGGAACGGGATCAGGATCGCCGACAGCATGTACGGCGAGGCGAAATACGGCAGGATGAATACGGCGGCGATCAAAGTCGCCGTCAGGGCAAGGCGGTCTTGCCGGATCGGGAAGATCTGGTTGTCCGCCTGGTAGCTGGTCTTGAACTGTCCTGCTTCACGGTAGATCATGGGGTAGTCCTTTGCTGGCTGTTGGGTGTTTGTCG
>CAUSDR010000265.1:0-8108 GCA_963530105.1 uncultured Janthinobacterium sp. | reverse complement strand
ACTTCCGCCTGGAATGGCGCGGGGTTGAGCTGGAACAGCTTCTGCCCCGCCTTGACGTCGGCGCCCTGCTCGAACTGGCGGCGCAGCACGATGCCGCCCACCTGCGGGCGGATGTCGGCCGTGCGGAAGGCGGCCACCCGGCCCGGCAATTCATCGCTGAGCACGACGGGCGCGGCGTGCAGCTTGAGCACCGTCACGGCGGCGGGCGGCGGCGCCGCTTCTTCCGGTGCGGGCCGGGAACAGGCGGCAAGGCCGAGCAGCGCCACGGCGATCAAACTGTTTTTCCTGGTGAGGTACGGTACTGGCATGGCTCTCTCTATGGCGGATCCCGACCGGCGGTCCGGTCGACAGATAGGCGCAGCATAAAAGCCTTGCGTGGATGTTCCGTCAAAGAAATGTGGAGATTCGATGGAGATGGCGAAGAATGCTAGACTATTTCCCATGAACTATCTCCACAGCTCCAGCCAGCCCTCCTTCCTTGCCACCACCCCGCCCGCCGCCCTCGTGCTGATCGCCGAGGATGAACCGCAGATCGCCCGCATCCTGGCCGGCTACCTGGAACGCGACGGCTACCGCACGGCCTTCGCGCCCGATGGCCAGGAAGCGCTGAACCAGCACCTGGCGCTGGCACCCGACCTGCTGCTGCTCGACGTGCAGATGCCGCGGGTCGACGGCTGGGGCGTGCTGGCGGAAGTGCGGCGGCGCGGCGAGACGCCCGTCATCATGCTGACGGCGCGCGACCAGGACGCGGACAAGCTGGCCGCCCTGCGCGTGGGCGCCGACGACTACATCATCAAGCCCTTCAATCCGGCCGAAGTGGTGGCGCGCGTGGCGGCCGTGCTGCGCCGCTCGCGCGTGCGCCACCACCCGGTGGGCGGCCAGCGCCTGCGCTGCGGCCCCATCGAAATCGACCAGGAAACCTATGTCGCCAGCGTGCTGCGCGACGGCGTCGTCGCGCCGCTGAGCCTGACCCTGACGGAATTTCGCCTGCTGGCCCACCTGGCGCGCACGCCGCGCCGCGTCTGCACCCGGCTGGAACTGCTGGAATCGTGCATGCCCGAGAGCAATTCGCTGGAACGCACGGTGGACAGCCACGTCAGCAAGCTGCGCAAGAAACTGGAGGAAGCGGGCGTGATGAACATGCCGGCCAGCCTGCGCGGCGTCGGCTACCGCCTGGAAAGCGACGCCTGATGCGCTTCACGGGCCTGAACCGGCAGATCGTGCTGTCGATGTCCGTGCTGATGGTGTGCAGCATCCTGCTCATCTGGATCGGCTCGTGGATCTTCTTTGCCGTCGCCTTCAAGATCGACCCCAACATGCTGTCCGAGCCGGACGACTGGTCGCCGACGACGGCGGAATGGCTGTGGATACTCTCGATTACCATCTTCGGCCTGCTGCTGGCCGCGTTTTTTGCCATCAAGCTCGCTTCGCGCATCCTCAAACCGATCAATTCCGTGATGGACAGCGTGCGCCGCGTGGCGCATGGCGACCTGTCCGCGCGCGCCTTCGCGGGCGACCGCAGCCTGGGCGAGACGGCCATGCTGGTCGATGACTTCAACAGCATGGCCGAGCGCCTGCAGCGCACGGCGCAGGAAAGCGAGACGTGGAACGCGGCCATCGCGCACGAGCTGCGCACGCCCGTGACCATCCTGCGCGGCACCTTGCAGGGCGTCGTCGACGGCGTCTTCAAGCCGGAAGAAGTGCCGTTTTCCAGCCTGCTGTCGCAAGTGGAGGACCTGGGCCGCCTGATCGAGGATTTGCGCACCCTGAGCCTGGCCGACAGCGGCCACATGCAGCTGCGCATGGCGTGGACGGACCTGACCCTGGAAATCGAGGAAGTGGGCCGCCTGCTGGCGCCGGACATGGAGGCGGCCGGCTTTTCGCTGCAGCTGCATCTGTCCGACCATCCCGTCTGCTGCGACGCGGCGCGCATCCGCCAGATCGTCCTGGCCCTGCTGGACAACGCGCGCCGCTATGCGCACCCTGGCCTGCTGCGTGTGCGCACGCGCGTGCAGGCCGGCGAGTATTTCCTCAGCGTCGAGGACGCCGGCCCCGGCATTCCGGAAGACCTGGCGCCGCACGTGTTCGAAGCGTTCCGCCGCGGCGACAGCGCGCGGGTCGACTTGCACGCGGGCAGCGGCCTGGGCCTGGCCGTCGTCGAAGCCATCGCCCGCGCCCACGGCGGCAGCGCCGCATGCGCGCGCAGCAAGGCGGGCGGCAGCGTGCTGACGGTCAGGTGGCCCGTGCACCAGGATGGCTAATTTTGCGGCTTGCACTTGAAATGCCCGAATCCGCTATCATTTCCAATCTGAACTATTCATTATGAAAGGGATTTACATGTCCGCACTGCTCGAAACATTGCAATGGCGCTATGCCACCAAGAAGATGGACCCAACAAAAGTGGTGCCGCAAGACAAGGTCGAGCGCATCCTGGAAGCCGTGCGCCTGACGGCCAGCTCCAGCGGACTGCATCCGTATGAAGTGTTCGTGGTGAAGAATCCCGCCCTGCGCGAGCAGATCAAGCCGCATGCGTGGAACCAGTCGCAAGTGACGGACGCCTCGCACCTGCTGGTGTTTGCCGCCTGGGACAATTACACGGTGGAACGCATCAACAAGATGTTTGACCTGGTCAATACCGTGCGCGGCTTCAAGAACGAGGGCTGGGAAGCCTACCGCCAGCAAATCCTGGCCACGTACCCGCAGCGCGATGCGGAAACCAACTACCAGCACGCGGCGCGCCAGGCCTACATCGGCGTGGGCACGGCCCTGATCGCCGCAGCGGAAGAAAAGGTCGATTCGGTGCCGATGGAAGGCTTTGATCCGGCCAAGGTCGATGAGATCCTGGGCTTGCGCGAAAAAGGCCTGCGTTCCGTCGTCATGCTGCCGCTGGGCTACCGCGCCGACGAAGGCGACTGGCTGGTGGACCTGAAAAAAGTGCGCCCCGCGCGCGAGCAGTTCATCACCGAACTGGCGTAAGCGCTGCGCCACTCAGCAGTAAAAAAGCGGATGCCGGCGACGGCATCCGCTTTTTTGTTGGGCGCCCCGCTTTATGCCGCGTGCGGAAAGCGCACCGTCACCTGCAAGCCCCGCCCCGCGGCGCCGTCGGCCAGCCCGATGTCGGCCTGGTGGTGTTCGGCGATATGGCGCACGATGGACAGGCCCAGGCCGCAGCCCCAGGCGTCGTTGCCGTCGGGACGGAAGAAGCGGTCGAACAGGCGCGCATGGTGTTGCTTCGGCACGCCGGGGCCGTTGTCGGACACGCGCAGCAGGGGCCGCCCTCCTTCCAGCGCCGCCTGCAAGTCCACCCTGCCGCCCCGCTGCGTGTAGCGCAGGGCGTTGTCGATCAGGTTGTTGAGCAGCACTTGCAAGCCGTCGGGATCGGCCTTCACCAGCACGGGCGCGGCGGCGATGGCGCCCGGCGCTTCCAGCACGCCCAGGTCGATTTCGCGGCTGTCGGCCAGGGCGCTGTGGTCGGCCACGGCCGCTTCCAGCAATTGTCCCAGGTCCACCGTATGCAGCTGGCTGGCCGTCAGCGCCGTTTCGTGGCGCGCCAGGCTGAGCAGCTGGCGCACCAGGTGCGTGCTGCGGTCCAGGCGGCCGTGCAGCTTGGCCAGCGCGGCGCGGCGATCCTCTTCCGTGGTGGCCCGTTCGGCCACCTGCAACTGCAGTTTCAGCGCCGTCAGCGGCGAGCGCAGTTCGTGCGCCGCATCGGCCACAAAGGTGCGCTGCGCCGCCAGCGCCGCCTCGAATTGTCCCATCAAGCCATTCAGCGCCAGCACCACGGGCCGCAGTTCCGGCGGCATGTCGCCGGCCGCCAGCGGCGTCAGGGCGTCGGGCGAGCGACCCGCCACGGATTCGGCCAGCCGGTGCAGCGGCGCCAGCGCGCGCCGCACGACGACGACGATGAGCAAGGCCAGGATCAGCGCAAACACCAGCAGCGGCGCACCGGCGCGCATGGTCATCTGCCAGGCCAGCTGGTCGCGCACGGCCTGCGCCTGCGCCACCTGCACGTAGCGCCCGCGCCGCGTCTCGCCGTACAGGCGCCAGTCCTCGCCGCGCAAGGTGACATCGGCGAAACCGGCCAGCGCGTAGCGCGGCAGTGCCGGCTGGTCGCGCAGGACGGGCAATGGCTGGCCATTCTCGTCCCACGCCTGCAGCACGAACGCTTCTTCCGGGTCTTGCGCGGCGGGCAAGCCCGTCTGCGGCGCAAACTCGTCGGGCAAGGCGACGGCCAGCTGGCGCAGCTGCAGGTCGGCCAGTTCATTGGTTTCTTCCAACAGCGAGCGGAACAGGGAAATGCCCGCGCCCAGCACGCACAGCAAGGTGGCGGCCAGCAAGCCCAGCAGCAACTGGCGGCGGATGGTCATCATGGCGCCACCCGCATCTTGTAGCCCACGCCGCGCACGGTCTGGATGCAGTCCGCGCCGAATTTCTTGCGCAGCTGATACACATACACGTCGACGGTATTGCTTTCCACTTCGCTGTCCCAGCCATACAGCTTTTCGCCCAGCTGGCGCTTCGACACCACCTTGCCAGGATGGTCGAGCAAGGCGCGCAGCACGGAAAATTCGCGCGGCGGCAGCTTGATCAGCTCGCCTTCGAAGGTAACATCATGGCTGGCCAGGTCCAGTACCAGCGCGCCATGCTCGATGACGGAACGGGAACGGCTGACCCGGCGGCGCAGCAAGGCGCGTATGCGCGCCAGCAATTCATCGAGATCGAAGGGCTTCACCAGGTAGTCGTCGGCGCCGCTGTCGAGGCCTTCCACGCGGGCCGGCGTGCCATCGCGCGCCGTGATGATCAGCACGGGCAAGTCGCCGCCGCGCGCGCGCGTGGCGCGCAGCACGTCCATGCCCTGCTTGCCGGGCAAGCCCAGGTCCAGCAGCATCAGGTCGTAGCCGAAGCCGGCCAGCGCCAGTTCAGCGTCCTTGCCGTCTCGCACCCAGTCCGCCGCATAGCACTCGCCGCGCAACCCATCGACGATGCTTTCCCCGATCATCGGATCGTCTTCCACCAGCAACACGCGCACGCGGGCCTCTCAAAGTCTGGAAAAAGCTGCCATCTTACCTTGACCGGCGCCGCGCCGCATGGACAGGCGCTGCAACCTTACTTCGGCCCGCGGAACGGCGGGATATTGCCTTCCTGCGGATACAGCGCCACGCCTTTCGCCAGCGGTACGGCCGCGACGAGCGCCTCGCCAGGCTGGGCCGCTTGCGCTACGGGCAGGACGGCCAGCAGGGACACCGCGCCCATGCAGAAAATAGCCTTGATTTTCATATCATTCCTCAAAGGTTGCATAGAAAAACATCGGATCAATATATTATTTCATATATTAATAAACAGGCAATACCAAGCCAAGATACCGACATGCCGGCAACAAGTCAATCTTCGCAGCAACTAAATTGCCGGACGCGGCGCGCCTCACGCCGGACGCGGCCGTGCTGCAATTGCCCATCAGACAGGGCAAAATGTTCCTGCCTTGCGGCCCGTTGCGCGGCGCTGCCGTTCCACATGCGGCAAGCACGGGGCTTCGCCTGGGGCAGAGATGTCTCCCACCTGCTGCATATGCGTCCACCCATCGCCAGCCCCCAGGCATCGTCGCGGGAGTCCATGCAAATCACCAATTCCGGACGACTGTTGATCCACTGCGGACAAGCCGCAGCTCACAGTCCAACACTGAACGCCGTGACGCCTCCGTCCTCCCGCGCGCCTTGGCATGACGCAACGACAATGCCCGGATCATCACTGATGGGAAAATAGCGGCCCTTCGCCGGCGTTATCGATCCGACGTGGCGAAAAGACCGGTCGCGCTGTTCTTTCATGGGCCTGTTCCATAGGTAGCCGCTCCTGTCTTGCAGAACGGGGAGCTGACGACAATGCCCGCGACCAGGCGGCCTCAGCGCTCCAGCATGGCCAGCGCCCCGATGACGAGCGCCTGCATGCCCAGGTCAAACTCGGCCTCGACCGCCGCATCGTCCTCTGCCTCCCAGGCGTCGCCGGCCGGCGCATACACGGTATCGGCCAGCGCCACGCAGTGAAAGGCCACGGTCGACAGCAGCCAGCGGGCGCCCGCCAACGGCAGCTGGCAGGCATGCGCCACCTGTGCCTGGTGGGCCTCGATGCGGGCCAGCATGGCCGGCGTCGTCGCCTTGCGGCGCAGCAGGTATGGCGCCAGCCCCGGGTGGGACTTGACGAGCTGGCGCAGCGAAGCGCTGAAACGCAGCAGATACTGCTCCAGCCCCTCCTCGCCGGCGGCCGGCAGTTGCCAGCGCGCAAAAATTTCTTCGGCCACCAGCAGCTTGAGCGCGGCCAGGTGCGCGACGTGCTTGTACAGCGCCACATGGCTGACGCCCAGCAAGGCGGCCACGCCCGTAAACGTCATGGCGGGCAAGCCCATGGCGATGCCGGCGTCGGCGATGCGCGCGCGCGTGATGCTGGGCGGACGCCCGGGGCGTGGTGAATCGATGGCATTGCTCATGTGTTTTTTCCGTGGCGGCAGCTGCGTTGTCGTTTTGCGGTAATTAGTTTAGCATGATGAAACTAATTACCCAAGACAAAGGAGTACTTACCATGGCAACACCTCCAGAACCGCAGGCGGACGGTCCGCTGCGCCATGCCGAGCATGACCGCGCGCTACATGAAGTGACGGCCGCCGTCACGGCCATCGCGCGGCCCGTGCCCAGCGTGCTGCGCGTCACGGCCCGCCTGGCGCGCTCGGGCGAAGATCCGCACTGGGCGCTGCCCAACGTGGCTTTCCGCATTCATCTCGACGGGCCCGCGTATGACGGCGCCTCGCGCATCTACACCGTGCGCAGCTTCGACGCCCTGGCAGGCGCGTTCACCTTCGATATCGTGCGGCACGAACACGCCAGTCCGATGATGCGCTGGGGCAATAGCCTGCGCACGGGCGATGTCTTCCGCCTGACGGGACCGCGCCCGCAATTCACCGTTCCTGCCGACGCGGAAAAGAAAATAGCCCTGTTCCTCGACGAAACGGGCATCCCCGCCCTGTACGCCATGCTGCGGCAGTGGCCCGCCGGCGCGGCCGGCATCGGCTGGGTGGTGACGGACGACGCGCAGGCGTTCGGCGAATTGCCCGCCGTGCCGGGCCTGGCCTTGCAGCGCCTGGGCACGGCCCGCGTGGCGCCGGACGGGCCGCTGGCCGCCCAGGCCCGGGCATTGGCCGATCCGCGCGATTACCTCGTGTGGGGCGCCGGCGAGCGCGATGAAATGCGCGCCATCCGCCAGCACTTCCGCCTCCAGGCCGGCCTGGACAAGGAACAGGTGCTGGTGGCGGGCTACTGGAAACGCGGCGTCAGCAACACGGAAATCGACCAGCGCCGTCGGCACAGCTTCGAGCAGCTGATCGCCAATGGCGGCACCCTGGCCGACTTCGACGACCTGGCCGTCGAGTTGTGAGCCGGCGAGCGACGCCGGCCTCGCCGGCCCCGCCGTCCTAGCTGGCGCTGAAGTCGAAGTTCCACAGGCCTTGCACGCGATTGACGGCAACATGCACTTCAGTGGCCGTCACCGGCAACGCATATTGCGTCATGTCCGAGAAATTGCGCACGAGGTAGGTCTGGCCCGCCATGGGCGGTGTTGCCAGCATGAAGAAGAAATAGGGCAAGTACTCGAAGGTCACCGTCATGTTCATGTCGACATGCGGCATGGTCACGACGGGCCGGTCATTGACGTACCAGTTGCTGTCGAACTGGGTATACGGATAGGTCTGGTTGATGACGCCGCACTGCTGCGGCGTCAGCTTCACTTGCGCCAGCGACGTGGGAGCGGGCTGCAGCACCGGCGACAGCCCGTCCGGGCTGACGGCGCGCAGCAACTGGCCCGGCACGACGGGCTCGCGCCGCGAGACGATCGCCGCACCGTGGCGGCCCACGCTGCTCACGTCCGTCGCGATGTTGTCAGCGTAGGCAAACGATGCGGTAGCGCCGGCCGCGCCTTCCAGCACCTGCCAGGCGTGGATCTGGTCATTGCGCTGCGGATTCAGCGGTTTCAGGAAGACCAGCATGCTCTTGCCTTGCAGCTCGTCTTCTGACACGTTGAAGTGGATGTTGAACTGGGTTGCCATGGCTTGCTCCTTGCTCGGGGGC
>CAUSDR010000264.1:0-8118 GCA_963530105.1 uncultured Janthinobacterium sp. | reverse complement strand
CTTCATGTCCTCGCGCGCCCTGCTCGACAGCGACCTGGGTAAATTGATCCTGATGAACTTCGACGAAGTCACGGCCAACACCCTGCAGCACCTGATCGACGGCAGCGCCGCCATCCGCGCCCGCATCGAGCAAACGGGCGGCCAGGTACGCTACAGCGCCTACGGCTACCACGGCACCGAGATCCTGATCGACGGCAAGTACCAGTGGCAAACCTACAGCAACTACACCCAGGGCCTGGCCAAGATGCGCCTGGAAAACGTGGCCAAGGCCGCGTGGGAAAAAGGCATCAAGGCCACCGTCTTCAACTGCCCGGAAATCCGCACGAATTCGTCCGACATCTTCGTGGGCGTGGAACTGTCGCTGTTCCCGCTGCTCGACGCGCTGAAAAAAGAAGGCGGCGCGGCCTGGGCGGAAGAGCAATGGAAAATCTGCCAGGGCTTGCTGGAAGACGGCGTCTCGCTGCAAGACTTGCTCGACCGTATCGCCGCCTACAACGGCGACGCCACCAGCGTGCAGTTCCGCAACTTCGCCGCCTGGCCGATGGACAACACCCCGGAACTGGCCGAAGTCATGATCGGCACCTCGGACGACATCACCAAGCTGCACAAGGACCGCAAGGAACTCATCACCGACCACCTGAGCTCGCTGGTGCTGGAAGGCACGGGCCCGCTGATGTTCCACGAAATGTCGGATCCGAAAGCGCCCGTCATCTGGCTGAACCACGACATCATCGCGCGCCAGCTCAATTCGGTGCATAACTGAATCATGCGACGCCCGGCAAATGCGCTAAACAGTATGTAAGGCGAAAAACTTGCCGGATTACGATAAATCAGTGATAATGCGTCTCGCGTTGCCGGGATGGCGGAATAGGTAGACGCACGGGACTCAAAATCCCGCGCTGGAAACAGCGTGCCGGTTCGATTCCGGCTCCCGGCACCACAGAACACCAAGCAGCACCTATTAAAACCCGCCCATCCTGCGATGCTGGCGGGTTTTTTTATGCCCGTGCCGCTAGCGCCCCAGCTTTTTCTCCAGCCCCGCCTTCACCGCTGGCCACTCCGTATCGATGATGCTGAAACGCACGGAATTGCGCTTGCGCCCGTCCGGCATGATGCGTTCGTGGCGCACGATGCCTTCCTGCACGGCGCCCAGGCGCAGAATGGCGGCGCGCGACCTGGCGTTCAGTTCATCGGTGGTCAGCTGCACGCGCACGGCGTGCATGGCCTCGAAAGCATGCGTCAGCAGCAGCAACTTCGCTTCCGTGTTCACGCCCGAGCGCTGCACGGAGGCACTGAGCCAGGTATGGCCGATTTCCATCTTGCGGTTCGGAGCGTCGATCTTCCAGAAGCGCGTGCTGCAGACGATGGCGCCCGTGGCCTTGTGCACGATGACGAAGGGCATCGCCGTGCCCGCCTGCCGGCCTGCCAGCGCCGTGGCAACGTAGCGCGCCATGCTGTCAGGCCCCGGCCCCGGCACCACCGTCACCGCCAGGTTCCACAGCTCGCCATCGGCGGCCGCCTGCAGCAGCCGCGGCGCGTGCTCCGCCTGCAGGGGCAGCAAGTCGACCAGCTGGCCATGCAAGGCGGGCTGTGTCACCTGATCCGCCATCAGCGCTCTTCGCGGTAGTAATCGCAGCCTTCAAACGTGGTGCGCAGCGCCTGCTGCAGCTGGGCGTAGCGCTCCGGCGCCAGATTGAAGCGCACGTCGATCTGGCCGTCGTCGTCCATCTGCATGGCCGCCTCGGCATCCATCTGCACGGACAGGCGGTTCGGATGCAGGATCACGGCATGCATGTGGCCATACCAGGCAAATTCCTGGCCGCAGTACTCGATGTACGGCTCATCCATGCCCAGCGCCACGTCCTGCTCGTCGTAGGCGTCGGCGCGCTGCAGCATCAGGTAGACGGGTTCGCCCTTGGCGGCGGGCGCGGCCAGCGTGGTGACGAGGGCGTCGTCTTCATGGAGGACGGACAATTCGGTGGCGGTAAATCCTGCGGACATGGCGTGCTTTCAACAATTCAAGGGATGCCGCCACCATAGCGCAAAAGCGGCGCGGACGACATAGGGCGCGGCGAATAAAGCGTGCCAGCCCGGAAGCGCATGGCCGCCTATAATTGCCGCTACCACGCATTTAACAGGAGACCGCCTTGAGCACCGCAACCCCCTACACCAGCCGCCTGGCCATTCCCTCGGCCGCCACCTACCAGCACTTGCGCCTTGCTTCCGGCCTCAGCGCGAAAACCGCGGATGCCGCGGCCAGGGGCTTGCCGAACTCGCTGTTTGCCGTGCAAATCCTGCATGGCGACGAGGTGGTCGGCATGGGCAGGATCATCGGCGATGGCGGCTGCTTCTTCCAGGTCACCGATATCGCCGTGCTGCCGGATCACCAGGGCAAGGGACTGGGCAAGCGCATCATGGGCGAAATCATGCGCTTCATCGAAACGGACGTGCCGCCCAGCGCCTATGTCAGCCTGATCGCCGATGGCCAGGCGCAAGCGCTGTACGCGCAGTTCGGCTTCAAGCACACGGCGCCCGTCTCCGTCGGCATGGCGCTGGTACGCTAGTGCCGGCATGGCTGGCGGCCAGCATGGCGCTGGCGCTGCTGCTGGGCGCCGCTGCCTGGCGTGCCGAACGCGCGCAGCAAAGGCGCGGGCGGGCGACGCGCTGGCCATGGCTGGCAGCCATCGCCGTCTCCGCCATCTTGCCCCTGGCATGGCTGCCCCGCGTGCTGGCGGCCCTGCCGCCGGCCCAGGCGCAGCTGAAACTGGGCTGGGCCATGTTGTCGACGGGCATGCTGGTGCTGCTGGCGCTGCGCGGCCTGTGGCTGCTGTCGCACCAGCGACGCTGGCAAAAGACCACCATGCTGGGCACGCCCGTGTACCTGAGCGGCGGCATCGGTCCCTGCGTGGCGGGCTGGCTGCGCCCGCGCATCGTGATGCCCGTGTGGCTGCCCTTGATTCCAGCCCCGCAACAGGCGCTGCTGCTGGCGCACGAGCAGTGCCGGCTGGCCGCGCGCGACCCGCAGCTGCTGGCCCTGGCCCATGCCCTCATCGTGTGCATGCCGTGGAACCTGCCCCTGTGGTGGCAGCTGCACCGGCTGCGCTTTGCCATCGAAGTCGATTGCGACGCGCGCATGCTGGCGCAAGGCCACGCCCTGCGCGACTACGCCGTCGTGCTGCGCCGGCACGGCCAGTATTATTCGGGCTTGACGGGCGCCTCGCCCATCGTACTGATGGACCCGCGCGCCCTGCGGCGCCGGCGCCGCCTGATGCGCAGATTTAGCCGGGGCCCGGCGGCGAACTTGCTATAGTAGCGGCAGCGGCGCGCCGCGCGCCCCTGCCCCCGGCCTACCCTACCCCGAAATCAGAGAGATACCATGCTTTACCTGCTTGCCATCGTCATCGTCGCCGCCCTGCTGTATTACGTCTTCAGCGGCCGCACGCCCGCGCAGCCGCTGCAAAAACCGCTGCTGTCGATACGCCAGTACGTGCCGGCGATCCCGCCCGGCGCGCCGGCGCACCACTGGAGCGATGACGGCCGCTTTGCGTCGGAAGTGGAAAACGAATCGATGTACCAGCCCGCCATCGCCAAGCTGGCCGGCGAGCATGGCCCCGGCAACGCCGAGGAAAAATGCCTGGCCCTGCTCGTCTGCGACGACGCCAACCCGTTCCAGGACAAGGCCATCGCCGTCTTCATCGATGGCCAGCTGGTCGGCTACCTGTCGCACAACGACGCCCTGCGCCTGCGCCGCAACCTGGGCCGCCAGGACCTGGTGGGCCAGCTGACCTCGTGCGACGCCGTCATCCGCGGCGGCGGTCTGTGGAATGGCAAGCGCTTGTCGTATGCCGTCTGGCTGGACTTGCAGCCCTACAACTGAGCCGCCGACATGGCGCCTATGCTGCGCGCGCCTGCCTGATGGCGCGCGTGGCGATAAAGCTGGGCAGATACTTTTCAATTTCAAAGCGCGGGTGGGGATGCATTTCCTCGTGATAAGCCGCCAGCACGAAGCCGGCCGCCAGCTGGCCGCCGATCTGGCTGTCCAGGCCATGGCCGAAAATCAGCGCCTCTCCCCTGTCCATGCGCGCCGCCAGCGCCTCGGCGTCCATATCCTCCACGTCCGAATACGGCAGCACGAAACGCGGGCGTATCAGCCCCTGCCGCGCCCATTGCGGGTCGCGGTCACCGATGAACACGGCCGGATTGAAGAAACTGCTCAGCAGCACGCCGCCATCGGCCAGCACGCGCGCGCATTCGCGCCAGACGGGGGCGATGTCGGGCACGTACTGGTTCGACACGGGGTGGACGATAACGTCGAAACTGGCGTCGGCAAAGCACGCCAGGTCGCGCATGTCGCCCTGCACCGTGGCCAGCGGCACGCCGTCGCGCTGGGCCACCATGCGGTCTTTCGCCAGCTGCTGATCAGACAGGTCGAACACCGTCACGTGCGCGCCGGCAGCGGCCAGCACGGGCGCCTGCTGCCCGCCGGCGCCCGCCAGGCACAGGATGCGCCGGCCCTGCACCTGGTCCAGCCAGCCGGCCGGCAGGGGGCCGGGCGTCAGATGGATGTGCCACTGCCCGGCGCGGGCCGCCGCGATGGTGGCGCTGTCGACGGGCTGCGACCATGGACTGTTCCGGGTCGCCTGGGCATCCCAGGCTTGCTGGTTGTGCCGCAAGAAGTTGCTGTTTGAAGGCATCGTCATCCTTTCAGAAAAAACAGGCGGTGAATGTAGCATGCAAGCCGCAACGGTGTCGCCGTTTGCAGAAAAACCACACAATTCCCAGGCGCAACTTCCATACCCGCATGCCCTTCCCCGTGGGGCCGCCGTCAAACGGGAGGCGTTTCATGCATGCAAGACAATTGCAAGATACTAAATATCATTACAAATAAGATATTTGTTTCCAGAAATCTGGTAAGGTAATCTGCATCGGCTACCCGCAGCGGCAGCCGGGCCCGATCCTGTTTCCAGCGCCAAGACGCTTTACCTGTCTGTCCATTATGATTCCTGCCAGCGTCCAGCAAATTTTCCATCTTCCGGCCGATCCCGCCCTGGTGCACCACGGCCAGCATGCGCCGGGGCTGGTGGTCCTGTCGCTCGTGATCGCCATTTTCACGTCATGGATGGCGCTGCAGATGACGGCCTACAGCCGCGCGCAGGCGAACATCAGCCGCCATTTGCACCTGCTGTGCCTGATGGCCGGCAGCCTGGCGCTGGGCTGCGGCGTGTGGGCCATGCATTTCATCGGCATGCTGGCCTTCGAACTGGGCACCAGCGTCGATTACGCCCCGGGCCTGACCCTGCTGTCCATCGTGCCCAGCGTGGCGGCCTCGTTCGTTGCCCTGTCGACCATCAGCCGGCGCGCCGTCTCGGCGCCGCTGCTGCTCGGCAGCGGGCTGCTGGTGGGCATGGGTATCGGCGCCATGCATTACATGGGCATGCACGCCATGCGCCTCGGCCTGGCGCTGCGCTACGATCCCGTGCTCTTTGCGCTGTCGCTGCTGGTCGCCGTGGTGCTGGCCACCGTGGCCCTGTGGATACGTTTCGGCTTGCGCGGCTGGAGCGCCACCCTGGGATCGGCGCAGCGCAACCTGATCAGCGCCTGCGTGATGGGCTGCGCGATTGCCGGCATGCATTACATGGGCATGCACGCCGCGCGCTTCGTGGGGACTATTCCTCCGGGCAATGATGCCGACGCGGACCGCCCCATGCTGGTCATCAGCGTCACCCTGCTGACCATCGCCCTGACCATCCTCGTCGCCTCGGCCGTGGGCGTGCTGCGCTACCGCGAACTGTTCCGCCACCTGAACCAGAGCGAGAACTGGACCCGCTCACTGCTGACGAGCACGGTCGATGGCGTCATCACCATCGATCGGAGCGGCAACATCGTCGCCTTCAATGGCGCCGCCGAACACATCCTCGGCTGGCGGCAGGCGGACATCGTCGGCCGCCATGTCAGCGTGCTGGTCAGCGACGTGCGCCAGTCGGAGCAGCACGGCCTGCTGCACTTCCTGCGCACGGGCCAGGGCGACGCCTTCAACAGCAGCAAGGAAGTGCTGTACATGCGCCAGGATGGCGCCACGGTGGCCGTGCAGCGCTCGATGGCCAGCGCGCGCCTGGCCGACCAGGACCTGTACGTGCTGTTCATTACGGACGTCAGCGAGCGGCGCGCCATGCTGGCCGCCCTGCGCGAAAGCGAGCAGCAATTCCGCTCGCTGATCGGCAACATTCCCGGCATCGCCTTCCGCTGCACCACGGCGCAAAACCAGCCCATGCTGTTCATCAGCGACGGCGTGGAAGCCGTGACGGGCTACCCGCCCGCCGACTTCCTCGGCGCCACGCCGCGTCTGAGCGTCACGGGCCTGATCGTCGCCGAAGAGCGCGCCTACGTCATCGACGTCTTCAACCGCAGCGTCGCCAGCGGCGAACCCTATCTCCTCGAATACCGCCTGCAGCACGCGGACGGCAGCCTGCGCTGGCTGTGGGAACGCGGCGCCGTGGTGCACGACCAGATGGGCGCCGTGCGCTGGGTCGACGGCGTCATCCTCGACATCAGCGAGCGCCGGCAAATGGAGGAAGACTTGCGCATGGCCAAGGAAAAAGCGGAACTGGCGGCCGCCGCGCGGGCCAGCTTTGTCGCCAACATGAGCCATGAAATCCGCACGCCCATGAATTCCATCCTCGGCTTTACCGATGTGCTGCTGGACTCGCCCCTGACGCCGGAACAGCGGCGCCACCTGGACACGGTACGCCAGTCGGGCCGCTCGCTACTGCGCCTGCTCAATGAAGTGCTCGATACGGCCAAGCTGGAAAAAGGCGCCGTGGCGCTGGAATTGCGCGACTACAGCCTGCTGGCGCTCATCGATGAACTCGCGTCCACGTATGGCGGCAATGCGCGCGCCAAGGGCTTGCGCATGGAAATCGAGTACGACCCGCAACTGCCGGCCATGCTGCATGGCGATGAACTGCGCATGCGGCAAGTGCTGGGCAACCTGCTCGACAACGCCATCAAGTTCACCGCCAGCGGCACGATCAGCCTGACGGCGCGCCAGGACAAGGGCCAGCTGCACCTGCTGGTGCAGGACAGCGGCATCGGCATCGCGGCCGAACGGCGCGAGGCCATCTTCGAGCCGTTCGTGCAAGCCGACGCCTCGACCACGCGGCGCTATGGCGGCACGGGCCTGGGCACCACCATCAGCAAGCAGCTGGTGACCCTGATGCACGGCAGTATCCGCGCCGAGGCCGCCGTGCCGCACGGCAGCGTGTTCCACGTTACCCTGCCGTTGAGCCCGGCGCGCCAGGCCACGCTGCCCGCCAGCGAGCGCCGCAGCGTGACCTTGCCGCCGCTGCGCGTGCTGGCCGCCGACGACGTGCCGCAAAACCTGGAACTGCTGTGCTTGCTGCTGCGCAAGCGCGGCCATACGGTGGAGACGGCCAGCGATGGCGAGCGGGCCCTGCAGATGACGCAGCAGCACGATTTCGACCTGCTGCTGCTGGATTTGCAAATGCCGCGCATGGATGGCCTGGCCGCCACCGAGGCCATCCGCGCCGCCGCCCTGCGCGCCGGCCGCCCGCGCGTGCCCGTGATCGCCATGACGGCCAGCGTGCTCGACGCGCACCGCAAGGCGGCGCTGGCGGCCGGCATGGACGGCTTCGCCACCAAGCCCGTCGAATGGCACGCGCTGTCGCAGGAAATCGCGCGCGTGCTGGACTTGCCCGCCGGACATCCGGCCGACAACGACGAGCAGGCGGCGCCGGCCGGGCGGCGCGTGCTGCACCATGCGGGCGCCGTGCAGCGCTGGGCCGGCAACGACAGCGCCTATCGCGCCGCGCTGGTGCGTTTCGGACAGGAACATCCGCGCGTGCCGCCCGCGCTGCTGGCGGCCATCGAAGCGAGCGACCACGCGCAGCTCCTGCCCCTGTGCCACCGGCTGCGCGGCGTGGCGGGCAACCTGGGACTGGAACAACTGGCGGCCAGCCTGGCGACGCTGGAACAATACTGCGCCGCGGACGCGCCCGCCACGCCGCAACAGCGCGGTGAAATCGTCGGCGCACTGCTGACGCAATGGCCTGCGGCGCTGGCCGCCATCGCCAGGCTGAGTCCGCCGATGCCGGCCACGGC
>CAUSDR010000263.1:0-8140 GCA_963530105.1 uncultured Janthinobacterium sp. | reverse complement strand
ACGGCGATGCGCTGCGCGTCGTCGTCGCGGCCCACTTCCCCCACCTGGCGCGCGCCCGCGTCCACCGCGCCGGCCCGCTTGCGCGCGCCCACCGTGGCCAGCAGGGCCAATTGCGTGCCATCGGGCGACCAGCGCGCCGTACTCGCCACGCCTTTGATACTGATCAACATCCGGGCCTGCGCCTGTGCCATCGTGGCCAGATACAGATGCGCCTTGCCCGCCTTGGCATCGTAGGCGATGAAGGCCAGCTGGCTGCCGTCCGGCGACCAGCTGGGCTTGTCGTAGGAACACACGGTGCACGGGTCGAACTGCTGCACGATGGCGCCATCGGCGGCGTCGCGCACGACGATGGCCGCATGCGGGCGCTGTGGCTGCTCGCCCGTCTTGCCTGCCGTCTTGCCCGATTCGATGGCGGCGATGCGCTGCCCATTGGCGGACAGGGCCACGGCACGGTACTCGCGCAAGGCAGCGTCAGCGGCAGGCGCGGCCTGCACGGTGTTGCCGAGGAAGAGGCTTGCCAGCAAGCCATGGCAGACCAGATCAGTTATTTTCATCATGTAACTCCGGGTTAACAAAAAACCGCCGGCAAGCGCGGCGGTTTTGAATACGTGAAGGACGATTACTTGGCTTTCTTGCCCAGATGCGAGTGGCGCACGCTGTAGAGGAAATAAATGGCCACCGTCACCGCCATCCAGATGCTGAAGACGACAAACGTCGTATGCGGCAAGTCGCGCATGATGTACAGGCAGGCCAGCACGCTCAGGCCGGGAATCACGTACGGGCCGAACGGCACGCTGAAGCCTTCGATGCGGTTGGCGCCCTGCTTGTGGCGCAGCACGGGCACGGCGATCGACACCACCATGAAGGCCGTCAGGGTGCCGATGCTGACCATGTCCCACAAATACGTCGCGTCGACCGTGCCGGCCACCACGGCCACCACCAGGCAGACGATGATGGTATTGCTGACAGGCACCAGGGTACGCGGGTGGATCTTCTGGAACGATTTCGGGATCAGGCCATCGCGGCTGACGGCGAACAGGATGCGCGTCTGGCCATAGATCGTCACCAGTGTCACGCTGAAGACGGAAATGACGGCGCCAGCCGACAGCACCAGCGCAGGCCAGGTCTTGCCCGTGACGTTTTGCAGGATCACCGCCAGGCCCGCTTCCTGGCCTTCGAACAGCTTGGCTTGCTGCGCGCCGAGGGCGGCCACGGCCACCAGCAAGTAAAACACGGTGACGATCAGCAAGGCGCCAAGGATGCCGCGCGGCACATTGCGCGTGGGATTTTTCACCTCATCACCGGCCGTGGCCACCGTGTCGAGGCCGATGAAGGAAAAGAACACGGTGCCGGCGGCGGCCGTCACGCCCGTCATGCCGGCAAAGCCCTTGCTATTGTCGGCATTAAAGAAGGGGAAGAAATTGTCGGCGTTGAAACCGGAAAACGCGATGACGATGAAAAACACGAGGATCGCCAGCTTGATGATGACCATGATGGCGTTCATCAGCGCCGATTCCTTGGCGCCGCGCAGCAGCAGGAAGCCGCACATGCAGATCAGGAAGATGGGCGGCAGGTTGATGTGGCCGGCGCGAAATTCCATGCCGTGGGGGCCGGACACGATCATCGGCGTGCGCAGCATCTCCGGGATGTGCCAGCCAAACGCATTTTCCAGGAAGTTGTTCAGGTAAGACGACCAGCCGATGGCCACGGCGCTGCCGGCCAGCCCGTATTCGAGCAGCAGGCAGGCGGCCATGATGAAGGCGAGAAACTCGCCCACGGTGGCGTAGGCAAACGAATACGAGGAACCGGACGCGGGGATGCGGAACGACAATTCCGCATAGCACAGGGCTGTCAGGCCAGCCGTGATGGCGGCGATCAGGAAGGACAGGATGACCGATGGGCCCGCCTTGGGAACGGCTTCGACCATGGTGAAGAAGATGCCCGTGCCGACGGTGGCACCGACGCCGATCATGGTGAGGGAGAACAGGCCGATGGACCGGCTCAAGCCACTGCTGCTGAGGCCTTCACCATACTCGACCGTGGTATCGATCGGCTTGGTGCGGCAAATTTTCTGGACCAGGGTTTGGCTCACTAGGCTTCCTTTATGAGGCATGCACTTGAACACCGGCAAAAACCTGCAGCGCGTCGCGATGCGCGGCCTGCGATGCTCGCTGTGCATACGCACAGTGGGGCTTCCGGGCCACGACGCATCCCGCTCGCGACGGTTTTGTCGGGTGTTGTTCGAAACATGACGGGTAAAAACACTTAAAAACGGCGCTCCGGCCCTACCTGGCAAAAAACCGGAAAGATCGCGTCCATTTTCAAAACTAAGCGATTATAGGGCTTTCATCGGCCCAGCTAAACAGAACTTTGATGCGAGGAAACAAGGCCAGGCGTGCGCCGGGAAAGCGGCACAAGTGCTGGGGGAGAAGAAATTGCTTCTATGAAATAAAAAGCGCGCCGCTGCAGGAGCAGGGGCGCGCCGTAAATCAGTTCAAGCGAGCTGACTTATTTCTTGCCATGCGGGGCATCGGCTGGTGGCCAGCCCGCTTCGTAGCCTTGCGGTACGTCCTCGCGCCGCTCTTTCGGCGCCAGGCCCAGCACGTAGTACAGCACCGTCAGCAGGATCAGCCAGGCGGGTCCGATCATCAGGGCGATGCGCGTATCGGGGAAATATGCCATCAGGCCGATCACCAGCGCCAGGAAGGCCAGCGAAATCCAGGAACCGTATGGCGCGAACGGCATGCGGAAGGCCAGGTTCTTGATTTCCAGCGGCGTCAAGGTCTTGCGGAACTGGATCTGCGTGACCAGGATCACGCCCCAGGTCCAGACGGCGCCGAAGGTGGAGATCGAGGTCACCCAGATAAACACTTTTTCCGGCACCATGTAGTTCAGCAGCACGCCCAGCAGCAGCGCCACCACCGAGACGAGGATGGCGTGGCGTGGCACGCCGCTGGCCGTGGTTTCCGCAAATGCCTTCGGCGCCTGGCCTTGCAGCGCCAGGTTGTACAGCATGCGGCCCGTGCTGAAGATGCCGCCATTGCACGAGGACAAAGCCGCCGTCAGCACGACGAAGTTGATGATGCCGGCCGCCGTCTTGATGCCCAGGCGCTCGAACGTCATGACGAACGGGCTGCCGGTGGTGCCGATTTCATTCCACGGGTAGATCGACAGGATGACGAACAGGGCGCCGACATAGAAAATCAGGATGCGCCAGAACACGGAATTGATGGCGTCCGGGATCGATTTCTTCGGGTTGGCCGCTTCGCCAGCCGTCAGGCCGATCATTTCCACGCCCAGGTAGGCAAACATCACCATCTGCAAGGACATCAGCACGCCTTGCGCGCCATTCGGGAAGAAGCCGCCATGCGTCCACAGGTTGGAAATGCCGATGGCCACGCCGTCGTTGCCGAAACCGAAGATGATCATGCCGGCGCCGCCGATGATCATCAGGATGATGGTGACGACCTTGATCAGGGCAAACCAGAACTCGAACTCGCCGTAGGCTTTCACGGCCAGCAAGTTGATGGCGCCCATGGAGCCGAGGGCCGCCAGGGCCCAGATCCAGCGCGGCGTGTCGGGGAACCAGATGCCCATGTAGATGGCGACGGCGGTAATTTCCGCCACGCAAGTGACCAGCCACAGGAACCAGTAGTTCCAGCCCGTCAGGTAGCCTTGCAGGGGGCCCAGGTAATCCTGGGCATAGCGGCTGAAGGAGCCGGCGACGGGATTGTGCACGGCCATTTCGCCCAGCGCGCGCATGATCATGAAGATGACCGCGCCACCGATAATATACGACAGCATGATGCCGGGACCGGCCATCTTGATGGCGTTGCCGGAGCCCAGGAAGAGGCCGACGCCGATTGCGGCGCCCAGCGCCATCAGGCGGATCTGCCGCTCGCCCAGGCCGCGGTGCAAGCCTTGTTCACTCGATTTCATTACGTGTCTCCGTTTTTTCTTGAATACAGCTCTCCCTCCACCCCAATGGCGGTTCCGCTCTTGCTGGACAGGAGGAAAGGGCTGGCCGGCGCTTGAGCGCCGGCATGCTCAGATGATCAGGCCAGTTCGGCGATCAGTTCGATCTCGACGCAAGCGCCTAGCGGGATTTGCGCCACGCCAAAGGCCGAGCGCGCATGCTTGCCGCTGTCGCCGAAGACGTCGACGAACAGTTCCGAGGCGCCGTTGGTGACCAGGTGCTGCTCCGTGAATGTGGAGGTGGAATTGACCAGGCTCATGACCTTGACGATGCGCTTGACCTTGTTCAAGTCGCCGCCGCAGGCGTCTTGCAGGGTCGCGATCAGTTCGATGGCGATGCCGCGCGCGGCCACTTTGCCTTCTTCCGTGGTGACGTCCTTGCCCAGCTGGCCAACCCAGACCTTGCCATCCTTCTTGGCCAGGTGGCCGGACAGGAAGACGGTGTTGCCCGTGCGGGCATGCATGACGTAGGCAGCGGCGGGCGCGGCAACGACTGGCAATTCGATGTTGAGGGCCTTGAGTTTTTCGTAAAACGACATGCTATTTCTCCAAGAAAACAATATAAACGAAACCGAAATTCATGAACGGCTGGGCAAGGATGACAGCGCCTCGGCTGTGCGGTCATGGACCGCCAACAGTGCCAGATTAAACGTCATCATATTGGTGAACCAGCAGTTTTAGTTCACAAATAGGCCCGGTTATTCAGTGGATTATACCGACAATCAAACAAAATTCAGCATCGATTCATGAAGCATGCTCTGCAGGCATGAAGCGTGTATTTTTTCATTCAATTATCACTTATGCAATGTCAAGCCCTCCGGGTCAAGCTTTATCGCCTCCAGAAATGCGTGGTCGTGGGAAACCACAAGTAGCGCGCCCGCGTATTGCCCCAGCATCTGCTCCAGCGCCTGCAGGCTGGCCAGGTCCAGGTGATTGTCCGGCTCATCAAGCAGCAGCAACTGCGGCGGCGCCTGCGCATACAGCTCGGCGGCCAGGGCCACCTTCATGCGCTCTCCGCCGCTGAGCAAACGGCTGGGCAGGGTGGCGCGCGCGCCGGCAATGCCCAGCAGCGCCAGCCGCGTGCGCAGCTCGCCTTCCGGCACGAGGCTGTTGCGCGCCTGCAAGCGCTGCACGGCGCTCCGCTCGCCGTCGCGCCCGCCCGCGTGCTGGTCTAGCCACGCCACCCTGGCATGGCAGCGCACTTCGCCACTGGCGGGCATCAGTTGTCCGGCGATCACGCGCAGCAGGGTCGACTTGCCGCTGCCATTGTTTCCCGTGACGGCCAGGCGGCGCGGGCCGCTCAGCACCAGGTTCAAGGGCTGGGCCTGGCCATACGGCAAGACCAGTTCCCGCAGCTCCAGGATCAATTTGCCGTTCGGCACGGCGCTGTCGGGCGCCAGCAGCAGGCGCTCCGCGTCTGGCGCGCAGCGGGCGCTGGCCTCCATCACGCGTTGCTGGCGCGCCTGCTGCGCCTCGTGCGCGCGCAGGCGCAGCTTGCCCTGGCTATCCTGGCTTTTCTCCTTGCGCGCATTGAGCAAGAGCTTGCTTTGATTGCCTTCGCGCCCGTCCCGCTCACCGCGCATCACCCGTTTCTGCTGGCGCTCGGCCTGTTGCTGCGCTTCGCGCTGCGCGCGCCTCGCGCCCGCCTTTTCCGCCTGCAGGGCCGCCGCGAAGCCAGCCTGTTCCTGCTCCCGCTGCTGCGCATACAGGGCGTAGTTGCCGCCATAGCTGCGCAAGCCCTGGCTGGACAATTCGACGATGTCATCCACGTGCTGCAGCAAGCCACGGTCATGGCTGACCAGCAACAAGCCGCCCGGCCAGCGCGCCATTTGCGCCACCAGCCGCGCACGCTGCTGCGCATCGAGATGGTTGCTCGGTTCATCGAGCACCAGCCAGTCCGCCTGCGACAGCCAGGCGCCCTGCAGGGCGATGCGCTGGCGTTCGCCGCCGCTGAGGCTAGCCGTGGGGGTGTCGGCATTGACGTGGCGCAAACCGATGGCGTCGAGCGCCTGGCGCAGGCGGGCGTGGGCATCCCAGCGCTCGCCCACCAGCGCATAGTCGGCCTCGTCGATGCTGCCAGCCGCGATGCGCTCCAGCGCGGCCAGCAGGGCAGTCACGCCGGCCAGCGCCGCCACGGTGGGATAGCGCTCCGGCTCCAGCTCCTGCGCCACGTAATGCACGCTGCCGTCGCAGCGCACGGCGCCGGCCGACGCCGGCATCTGCCCCGCCAGCAGGCGCGCCAGCACGCTCTTGCCCGCGCCGTTATCACCGACGAGGCCGATACGCCGCGGAGCAAGAGACAATTGCAAATCAGAAAAAAGAGCGCGCCCATCGGGCAGCACGAAGGAAAGACGGTCGAGTTGTAGTAATGCGGGCATGGATACTCCTTGCATATGCAGACAGGGCTGGCGAACCCGCGGGCGCAATGGTGCGCTGGCGGGAAGGGCGAGGCCGTGCACAGCACGGCAGTATCAATGGCGCATGTCGAAGCGTCCTGGAGGAATGGGGAAGAAACGTCAGTGTAGCAGAGGATGCCCGTGAGAGCCTGTCCCCGCAGGAAGCGTCTGTTGCAAGCAGCACATCAGGAGCGCGGACACGGCGCGAGGAGGATGCGTGGCGAGCCACGCGACGACGCACACCGCGGTCCCCGCTTGCAAGCGCTGCATGCAACGACCGGGACAGGTTCCTAGCGCTGGCCCAGGGTCGTGTCGCCGAACAGCTGCTTGTATTCGCGCGGCTGCGAGCGCCAGTACTGGGGCGGCGCCTGCACCTGCGCGCCCAGCTGGGCCGCCGCATGCCAGGGCCAGCGCGGGTCGAACAGGATGGCGCGGGCCAGCGCCACCATGTCGGACTGGCCATCGGCGATGATGTCTTCCGCCTGCTGCGCCTGCGTGATCAAGCCGACGCTGATGGTGGGCAAGCCGCTGTCGCGCTTGATGCGTTCGGCAAACGCCACCTGGTAGCCGGGACCGACGGGAATCTGCTGCTGTGGCGATATGCCGCCGCTGGAGACGTGGATGAAGTCGGCGCCCAGCTGCTTGATCTCCTGCGCGAAGCGCACGCTTTGCTCGATCTCCCAGCCGCCCTCGACCCAGTCGGTGGCGGAAATGCGCACGCCCACGGCCACCGAGGCGGGCACGGCGGCGCGCACGGCTTCAAGCACTTCCAGCGGAAAGCGCATGCGGTTTTCCAGGCTGCCGCCATACGCATCCGTGCGCTGGTTGGACAGGGGCGACAGGAACTGGTGCAGCAAATAGCCGTGCGCCGCGTGCAGTTCGATACCGTCGATGCCAAGCGCATGCACGCGCTGGGCGGCGGCGACAAAGGCGCCCTTCACACGCAGCAAGCCCATCTCGTCGAGGGCGATCGGCACGGTTTCACCGGGCGCATGGGCGATGGCGGACGGCGCCACCGTTTGCCAGCCCCCTTCGGCCAGGTGCACGCAGGAACCGCCTTCCCATGGCGCGCGGCTCGACGCCTTGCGTCCCGCATGCCCCAGTTGCACCACCAGCGGGATGGGAGCATGGCGGCGGATGGCCTGCACCACCTTGGCCAGCGCGGCCTGGTTGTCGTCCGACCACAGGCCCAGGTCCGCGGCCGAAATGCGTCCTTCGGGCGAGACGGCCGTCGCTTCCGTCATCAGCAGCCCTGCGCCGGACAGGGCCAGGTGGCCCAGGTGGATCATGTGCCAGTCGGTGGCGTTGCCATTCTCGGCCGAATACTGGCACATGGGGGCGATGGCGATGCGGTTGGCCACCTGCAAGGGCCCCAGCGCATACGGCGTGAATAACTGGCTCATGGCGGACTCCGGAAAAGGGCAAGCACCGATTCTACTGTGCTTTGGAAATCGGGGCTTACACCTGCTTACGTTTGATACAGCGCAGCGTCTAGCCTTGCGCGGCCGGCACCGTTAATCTGGACACATCAACAACACCGCAATAACACAGCAACAACACCTTGCCCCCAGGAGAACACATGAACACGACGACCACCGCCAACCGCATCCACCCCTTGATGGCCGGCGCCGCCATTTCCGTCACCGTCTTGTGCCTGGTGGGCGCGGCCTCGATCGCCGGCATCCTGCCCAATTCGCGCGCGAATGTACCGGCCACTTCTGCCGTACCGGCCGATGTGGCGGCCATGACGCCAGCCAGCGCGGCTGCCC
>CAUSDR010000262.1:0-8158 GCA_963530105.1 uncultured Janthinobacterium sp. | reverse complement strand
GGCCAGCAGGGTCAAGGCCGCCCGCGCCGGGCCGGGCAAGGCCATCACGCACAAGGATATCGCCCTGTTCACGCGCCAGCTGTCGACCATGATGGCGGCCGGCGTGCCGCTGCTGCACGCCTTCGACATCGCCGGCAAGGGCCACGCCAAGTCCGCCATCACGGAGCTGATGCGCGACTTGCGCCACGATATCGAAGCGGGCAGCAGCCTGCAACAGGCATTTCGCCAGTTCCCCCTGCTGTTCGACGAGCTGTATTGCAACCTGCTGGCGGCCGGGGAACAGGCAGGCATCGTGCAGGAATTGCTGGCGCGCCTGGCCACGCACCAGGAAAAAGCCATCGCCCTGCGGCGGAAAATACGCGCCGCGCTGATGTATCCGCTGGCCATCATCTTCGTCGCCATCGTGGTCACGGCCATCATCATGAGCATAGTCGTACCCGCCTTCCGCCAGGTCTTCGACAGCTTTGGCGCGCCGTTGCCGCTGCCGACGCTGCTCGTCATGGGCCTGTCCGCCTTTCTCGTGCGCTACTGGCTGGCCTTGCTGGCGGCGCTGATCCTGGCCGCCTTGCTGCTGCACCTGGCCTGGCGCCGCTGGCCTGCCTTGCGCCGGCACGCGCAACTGCAGGCGCTGCGCTTGCCCCTGTTCGGCCCGCTCTTGCGCAAGGTGGCGATTGCCCGCTGGACACGCACCCTGGCCGCCATGTTCGCTGCCGGCGTGCCGCTGCTCGATACGCTCGACCTGGTGGGCGCCGCTTCGGGCCACGCGCTGTACCAGGAAGCGACGGCGCGCATCGAGCGTGACATCCGCGCCGGCGGCAGTCTGGCCCTGGCCATGGAACACAGCGGCGTATTTCCCCCGCTGCTGACGCAACTGGCGCTCATCGGCGAGGAATCGGGCGCGCTCGACGCCATGCTGTCGCGCGCGGCCGACATCATCGAAGCCGAGATGGAATCGACGATCGCCATCCTCACCGCGCTGCTGGAGCCGGCGCTGATGGTGGTGCTGGGCGTGCTGGTCGGCGCGCTCGTGATCGCCTTGTATTTGCCGATTTTCAAGCTGGGCGCCGTGATTTGACAAGCGTATAAAATTTGATACACTGAGGAGTGCGAAATGCCGGAGAAACCCATCGACTGGCGTGGCAGTTCCTTGTACGACCTTAAGAATGACCATATTTTCCCGCTGGATGCGCGCCGGCAAGCCGGTCACCAGCTTAGTTTGGTTCAAGCGGGCCTGGAACCGGATCGCTGGAAACCGTTCGACGAGGTCGGTGCGGGTACCAGGGAAATCATCATCAATCTCGATGACGGCTGGTTCCGGATCATGTATGTAGCGAAGTTCCCGGAAGCTATCTACGTCTTGCACTGTTTCAAAAAGCAAAGCAATACCACCTCCAGACAAGATAAAGAGATTGCGATCGTCCGCTATCGAGCGGTGTGCAAGGAAAGGGGCAAGAAATGAGTATCGATACCAAATCGGCGCGCGTCACGGCGGTGGGCGCGAACATTTTTACCGAACTGGGCTTTGAGACCGATGAAGCAGCCGCACTCCAGGCACAGTCGCAACGCATCATCTCGGAAAAGGTCGCCATCAAAGAAAAACTGATGGCAGAACTGGCGCTATGGATACAGACGAAAAACCTGAAACAGGCGGATGCCGCCCAGATACTCGGAATAACACGCCCGCGTGTTTCCGACGTGATCAACAGGAAAACGCCGAAGTTCACCATTGACGCGCTGGTCGATATGCTCGCCAGAACGGGCAAGCGCGTGGAATTTGTGATCGCATAAACACCTGCAAAGCAAGTAATAGCGTCCCCATGCGCCGGCAGATGTTTTACACTGCGGCAGTGCCAGGCAATGTTTGCACGGCAACATTCATCCCCTCAAACAAGTTCACCATGCTGCAAGATACCCTGCTGTTCGCCGCGCCCGGCAATCTGCCCGTCGCCCTCGTCGCCGCCCTGTTCGGCCTGATCGTCGGCAGTTTCCTGAACGTGGTGATCCACCGCGTGCCCAAAATGATGCAGCGCGAGTCCGACAATTATGTGGCGGAAGAAAGCGGCTTGCCGCTGCCGCACACGGACCGCTATAACCTGATGCTGCCGCACTCGAACTGCACCGCCTGCGGCCACCGCATCACCGCCATGGAAAACATTCCCGTCTTCAGTTATCTATTACTGCGCGGCAAGTGCAGCGCGTGCAAGGCGCCCATTTCGGCGCGCTATCCGCTGGTGGAATTGCTGACGGGCGCGCTGTCAGCCGTGCTGATCTGGCATTTCGGCAGCGGCTGGACGGGCCTGGCCACGCTCGTGTTTGCCTATTTGCTGATCGCCATGACCTTCATCGATGCCGATACGCAAATGCTGCCCGACGACCTGACCTTCCCGCTGCTATGGGCCGGCCTGCTGGTGAATATCAACGGCACCTTCGTGCCCCTGCAAGAGGCCGTCATCGGCGCGGCCGCCGGCTACCTGGCGCTGTGGAGCGTGTACTGGGCCTTCAAGCTGGCGACAGGCAAGGAGGGAATGGGCTATGGTGACTTCAAACTGCTGGCGGCGCTCGGTGCATGGCTGGGCTGGACCATGTTGCCGACGATCATATTGCTGTCGTCGCTGGTGGGCGCCGTCATCGGCATCGGCCTGATCGTCTTCGCCAAACGCGGACGCGACAAGCCGATTCCATTTGGCCCCTACCTGGCCGCCGCGGGCCTCATCGCCCTGCTGTACCGCACGCCCCTGTCGCAGCTCACGCTGGGCCTGACTGGCTGACCGTCCCCTATGGATACACACATGCAAATACAAAACGCCCCCTATTTCAGCGTGGGACTCACCGGCGGCATCGGTTGCGGCAAGAGCACCGTGGCCGACATGTTCGCCGCCCGCGGCGCGGCCATCGTCGACACCGACCAGATCGCCCACAGCCTGACGGCGCCGGATGGCGCGGCCATGCCGGCCCTGGTGGCCGCATTCGGCGCCGATTACGCCGATGCGAACGGCGCCCTCGACCGCGCGAAGATGCGCAACCTCGTGTTTTCCGACGCCGCCGCGAAGGCAAAACTGGAAGCCATCCTGCACCCGCGCATCCGCCAGGCCACCTTGACGGCCGCCGCCGAAGCGACGGGCAGCTACGTTATCTTTGCCGTACCCCTGCTCGTCGAATCGGGCGGATGGGTGGAGCGCGTCAACCGCGTGCTGGTCATCGATTGCCTGGAAAGCTTGCAGATCAAGCGCGTGAAGGCGCGCAATGGCTTATCGGAAGAGCAAGTCAAGGCCATCATGGCCACGCAAGCCACGCGCAGCATGCGCCTGGCGGCGGCGGACGATGTGATCGACAATAATGGCGATTTGGCGTCCCTGGAACCGCAGATTGCCCAGTTGCACGATTTATATCTGGCATTTTCAAAAAGAATGGCCGGAATCGGGTCGCAACGTTTGTAATTTGTCGAAGCTTGGTTCAAAATCACGGGATTGTTTGCTGGTCCTTACTTAAGGGAATTATTTTGATTGTCTACGAATACCCTTTCAATGAACGCATACGTACCTTGTTGCGGCTGGAAGACCTGTACGACAAATTCAAGTTCTTCATCCAGCAAGAACACGCAATGCAACACCATGTTGCCTTGGCAACCATTTTCGACATGCTCGAAGTGGCGGGACGCGCCGACCTGAAGTCCGACCTGCTGCAGGAACTCGAGCGCCAGCGCCAGAGCCTGCTGGGCTACCGCAGCAATCCGAACGTGGAACCGGAAACCCTGGACGCCATCCTGGGCGAACTCGACAGTGTCAGCGGCGCCCTGGTGGCGGCGCAAGGCAAGACGGGCCAGAATATCCGCGACAATGAATGGCTGATGAGCATCCGCGGCCGCACCATCATCCCGGGCGGCGCCTGCGAATTCGACTTGCCGTCGTATTTTGCCTGGCAAAAACGCAGCTCGGAACAGCGCCTGGCCGACATCCACGCCTGGTTTGCGCCGCTGGCCCCGCTGTTCGATGCGCTGGCCCTCGTATTGCGCCTGCTGCGCGATTCCGGCGGACCCGTTAAACTGATCGCCAATGGCGGCAGCTATCAGCAGATGCTGCAAGGCAAGGTGTACCAGATGCTGCGCCTGAGCCTGGATGAAAACAGCGGCGCCATCCCGGAAATTTCCGCCAATAAATACATGCTGTGGGTACGTTTTACCACCCAGGGCGGCGATCTGACACCCAAGCCGCTGGAAGAAGACGTGCCATTCGAGCTGACGCTCTGTAATTTTTAACTGTAATCGCCATGACCGTTGTTAACTGCCCTACCTGTGCCGCCAAAGTCGAATGGACTGAAGCCAATAAATACCGCCCGTTCTGCTCCGAACGCTGCAAGCAGATCGACCTGGGCGCCTGGGCCGAGGAAAAGTACACGATTCCCGCCGCCGACCCGTTCGAAGATCCGCTGGCGGACGAAGACAACAAGCCGCAGTAAGCGCCTATCCCAGCAGGGAGCCTCTTCTGCTTGCAGCTCATCAGGAGCGCGGGCAAGGCGTGAGGCGGCCGCATGGCGAGCCATGCAACAAGGATCAACGCAGTCTCCCCTTCCCAGGGGTGCCAGCCGGGAAATAGTCATCTCCCGGGAAAGGCTCCAAGCCTCAGCGAAACGGATTTTCCAGGCGCAGCCCCTGCGCCACGAAAGTGTCCAGCCTGCCACTGACCACCGTCAAGCCATAGGCGATGCCCATCGCCGCGATCTGTCCATCCACGCCATGCGCAGCACCACGGCCATGCAGGCGCGCGCAGACGAGTGCGCAATCAAGGTCGAATTCCAGCAGGCGCGCCGCATACTCGGCCAGCAGCGCTTCGAGCCAGCTTTCCAGGGCCAGCGCTTCCAGCGCCGCCTCGCGCCGCCAGCTGCACTGTATGCCCGCGCGCAATTGCGCGATCACCTGCACGGGGATGTAGCGCGCCTCGGGCGCCACGCGCTCGAAAAAAGCGGCCACGCCCGCCGGCGCGGCGGCTTCCTTGCGCGCAGCAACGATCACATCCGTATCGATCAGGTAAGCGCACATGGCAGCTCAGGAGCGGCGCTCGAAATCCGCATCAACGCCAACGTCCGGCATGCCACGCAAAATATCCTCGAGCGGGCGCTTGGGCAGCGGCCGCAAGGCGCTGCGCAAGATGTCGCGGTGCTCGTCCTCGATACTGCGTCCATGCGCGCGGGCGCGCTTGTGCAGCGCCGCGATCAACAGCTCATCGGTGTCGGTAAAGGTCAGGGTCAGCGGCATGCGGGTTCCCCAGTGCTCATGCAAGCACTGTAGCGCAAAGCGCCGCCGATACAAGGGAAGTCAGAGGAAAGCTTGCGCCAGCATGCAGCTGCCGGCTGGCGCAAGCGGGTCAGGCGGGAAGCAGGGATTCCCGCCGCACTTCATCGAGCCATTCCAGCAGGGGAATGGTGGCCGGCAGCAAGGGTTCGACGCCGACCGTGCCCTGCCAGGCGAACGCCTGGCCTTCCAGGCTTTGCGGCTCGCCCCGCCACTCGCGGCTGATGTAGAAATGCAGGCGCACATGGGCGTGCGGATACACGTATTCCACGCCGCACCACGCTTCTGCGCTATCGATATGCAAGCCCAGTTCTTCGACAAACTCGCGTTTCAAGGCGTCGAGGATGGCTTCGCCCGCTTCGACTTTGCCGCCAGGAAACTCCCAATAGCCGTCATATGGCTTGCCGGGCGGGCGTTGGCCCAGCAGCACGTCGCCATTCGGCTTCATCAGGATGCCGACGGCCACGTCGACCGGCTGGACTTTTTCTTTCAAGGTCACTTCGCTCATTACGGCAACTTTCCCGCAGGTAGTTTCCCAGCATAGTCGCGCGCGAATTGCCAGGCCACCCGGCCCGAGCGCGAGCCGCGCTGCAAGGCCCAACGCAGGGCGTCGCCGCGCGCTTGCGCGATCTGCTCCGGCGTGCAGCCAAACGAGGCCAGCCAGTGCGCCGTGATGTCGAGATAGTCATCCTGCTTGAACGGGTAGAACGACAGCCACAGGCCGAAGCGTTCGGACAGCGAAATTTTCTCTTCCACCGTCTCGCCCGGATGCAGGTCGCCATCATCGTCCGTCTTGTAGCTGGTATTGTCCGACATGCGTTCCGGCATCAGATGACGGCGGTTCGAGGTGGCGTAGATCAGCACATTGTCCGATTGCGCAGCGATGCTGCCGTCAAGCGCCACTTTCAGCGCCTTGTAGCCGCTTTCGCCCTCTTCGAACGACAGGTCGTCGCAAAAGATGATGAAACGCTCGGCACGCGCCGCCACCAGGTCGACGATGTCGGGCAGGTCGGCCAGGTCGGCCTTGTCCACTTCGATCAGGCGCAAGCCCTGGCCGGCAAACTGGTTCAGGCAAGCCTTGATCAGCGACGACTTGCCCGTGCCGCGCGCGCCCGTCAGCAGCACATTGTTGGCGGGACGGCCGCTGACGAACTGGCGCGTATTCTGTTCGATCTGCGCCTTTTGCGTGCCGATATTGTGCAAGTCGTCCAACGCGATGTTCGACACATGGGCCACGGCTTGCAGATACGGCAAGGCGCCCGGGCGGCGGCGCCAGCGGAAGGCGAAGCTGCTCCAGTCCGGCGCGGGCGCGGCCTGCGGCAGGATCGCTTCCACGCGCGCCAGCAATGCCTCGGCACGCAGCAGGAATTGATCGAGGCTGGTCATGAGCGGTAGTCGGCGTTGATCGACACGTAGTCATGCGACAGGTCGCACGTCCACAGGGTGGCCGTGGCATCGCCGCGCGCCAGTTTCACGCGGATGGTGATTTCGCTTTGCTGCATCACGCGCTGGCCATCCTGCTCCTGGTAATCGGGATTGCGGCCGCCATTCTTGGCCACCCACACGTCGTCCAGATACAGGTTCAATTGACCCACATCCAGGTCATCCACGCCGGCATAGCCGATGGCGGCCAGGATGCGGCCCAGGTTCGGATCGGAGGCGAAGAACGCCGTTTTCACCAGCGGCGAATGGGCGATGGAATAGGCGATCTTGCGGCACTCTTCCACGTTGCGGCCGTCTTCCACGGTCACGGTCATGAACTTGGTGGCGCCTTCGCCGTCGCGCACGATGGCTTGCGCGAGAAAAGTAGACAGTTCGGTCACGGCAGCGGCCAGTTCAGCGTAGTGCGGCGAATCGATGGAATCGATGACCAGGCTGCCGGCGCCCGTGGCCACCAGCATGAACGAGTCATTGGTGGAGGTGTCGCCGTCGATGGTGATGCAGTTGAAGGACTTGTCGGCCGCCTGTTTCACCAGCTGGTCCAGCACCGGTTGCGCCACGGTGGCGTCAAACGCGAGGAAGCCCAGCATGGTGGCCATGTTCGGCTTGATCATGCCGGCACCCTTGCTGATACCCGTCAGGGTGACCGCATGGCCGCCGATGGTGACCGTGCGCGAGCCGGCTTTCGGCTGCGTGTCGGTGGTCATGATGGCTTCGGCGGCCGAGAACCAGTTGTCCGAGGTCAGCGCGGCCACGGCTTGCGGCAAGCCGGCGACCAGGCGCTGCACGGGCAGCGGTTCGAGGATCACGCCGGTGGAAAACGGCAGGATCTGCTGCGGCGTGCAGCCCAGCAGCTCGGCCAGCGCGGCGCAGCTGGCCTGCGCATCGGCCAGGCCCGATTCGCCCGTGCCCGCGTTCGCGTTACCCGTATTGACCAGCAGCGCGCGGATCGGCGCGGCGCCGGCCGTCACGGCCGCCAGGTTGGCTTTCGAGATTTGCACGGGCGCGGCGCAGAAGCGGTTCAAGGTGAACACGCCAGCCACGGTGGCCGTCGGCGCCAGTTTCAATACCAGCAAATCCTTGCGATTGGGTTTCTTGATGCCGGCTTCGGCGACACCGATTTCAATGCCGGCGACGGCTTTCAAGTCGGCGGCGATGGGCTTGGGAGAATTGACGGCCATAGGAGTTCTTCTGCGAGGGAAAATGGAAGCGCTATTGTAGCGCCTTCGCGCCGCAGGTGAACATGCGGCAAGTGAATAGTCCCGGCGGGCGCGGCAGCGTCGAAGCGGACTGGCAGCATGGCCAGGCTTGCGATTTATCAGAACCATGCCGCCAGGCGACGCTAAGATGGAAGAACCGATGATCGCGGGTCTGGCGCAAGCGCCCAGGGAGACGTCATGGCGCACGGCAAATCATTTCGAAGCCAAGGGA